>DEWI01000045.1:8340-13598 GCA_002363575.1 Verrucomicrobia bacterium UBA3214
GCCGCGGTAATATGATATAATATACGGCCATGAAGACGAGTTATATGCCGATGGACGAGTATTGCGCGGAGTACATGCGCTATCTCGGGATTGCCAAGACGGAGCGCCGCTCCTACGCTGAAAGTGTCCGCCTGCTCGAAGAGGCAGGCTTCCGCGAAATTTCCACGTACGGGAAATTGAAGCCGGGCGATCGCGTCTATCGCGGTTTCGAAGACAGGACTATCATGGCGGCGGTGATCGGCACCGAGCCGATTTCCTCCGCCGGCCTCAAGGTCGTAGGCGGCCATACCGACGCGCCGCGCCTCGACCTCAAGCCGCGCCCGCTCTACGAGAAGGGCGGCTACGTGTATTTCGATTGCCACATCTACGGCGGCATAAAGAAGTACCAGTGGCTCGTGCGCCCGCTCGCGCTCTACGGGACGGTCGTGCGCAAGGATGGCTCCAAGGTCCAGATCGCCGTCGGCGACCGCGAGGGCGATCCGGTGTTTTTGATTTCGGACATCCTGCCGCATCTGGGATACGACCAGGCGAAGAAGACGCGCGACGAATTCTTCCCTGCCGAGGATCTCGACGTCATCGCTTGGACGACCTACAAGCCTCCGAAGAAGGAAGACGACGACAAGGACGACGACAAGGATGACAAGGACGCCGAGCCAAAGGCCGACAAGAACGCGCTTGTCGAGTTCCTCAAGCGCGAGTATTCGATCGACGACGACGATCTGCTCTCCGCCGAGCTGGAAATCGTCCCCGCCGGAATGCCTCGCGAAGTCGGCTTCGACCGTTCGCTGATCGCCGGCTACGGCCATGACGACCGCGTTTGCTCGTTCGCCGGCCTCAAGGCGCTTATCGATGCCGCGGACGCCGTGCCCGCCGTCACCGCGTCGATTTTGATGTGCGACAAGGAAGAGATCGGCTCGATGGGTTCGACGGGCATGCAGTCCTCCTTCTTCGAGAATACCGTCGCGGAACTGATCGATCGCCAGGAAGAGAACGCGCGCGACATCATGGTGCGCCGCGCGCTCGAAAAATCTTCGATGCTGTCTGCCGACGTCACGGCTGTCGCAGACCCGCATTTCCCGGACGTCAATTCGACGGGCAACGAAGCGCGCTTCCACAAGGGCGTCGCCGCTTCGAAGTACACCGGCGGGACTTCAAAGTCCGGCTCCAGCGATTGCGGCCCGGAGTTCGTCGCCGAAATCCGCAGAATAATGGATGAAGGCGATGTCGTCTGGCAGATGGCGGAACTCGGCAAGATGGAGAAGGGCGGCGGCGGCACGATCGCGCAGTACATGTCGCGCTTCGGCATGAAAGTCCTCGACATGGGCACGCCGCTTATGAACATGCACGCGCCTTGCGAGCTTGCCGCGAAGGATGATATCTGGAACACCTACAAGGCGTATTCGGCGTATCTGCGCAGCTGATGCGTCCAATGGACGCCGGAAGGCGCGCCGTCTCCGGCGGGCGCGTCCGGCGTCCGTCGAACGCGACAACATCATCTTGTGAAGTGCGTATAGTCGTTCTAGGTTACGGGATTCGCGGAAGAATCTACGCCGGATATGCATTCGCGCATGCGGACAAGTGGAGCGTCGCCGCAATAGCCGATCCGCTTTTCGCCGCAGGCGCGCTCGCCGCGCCGCCCGGTTGCGCCGTCTTCCATGATTGGCGCGAAGCCCTTGAAAAAGCCGATGCCGACGCGGCGATAATCGCGCTTCCCGACAGACTGCATTGCGAAGCGGCGCAAGCCGCGCTTGCTCGCGGCCTTCACATTCTTCTCGAGAAGCCTCTCGGCTGCTCTTGGGAAGAGTGTACGCGCCTGCGCGATGCGCAGCACGCCGCCGGCCGCCTTGTCCTGACTGGCTACGTGCTGCGGTTCGCCGCATTCTACCGGCGGCTCCGCGCCGTGCTGCGCACGGGCGAAATCGGCTCGCTCGTCGCGATAAACCATCTCGTGGAGATTGGCTACGGGAAGGCGGCGCACGCCTTCTGCCGCGGGAACTGGGGGCGCGAGGAAGCCGGGACCTCGACGCTCGTGCAGAAGTGCACGCACGATTTCGATCTCATAGCGTGGTGGACGCTTGGCCGCCGCCCTTCGCAAATATCCTCCTTCGGCTCCCTTGCGCATTGGAAGCCGGAAAATGCGCCGGCCGGCGCGGCGCCGCGCTGTCTTGATTGCGCGGCTTCCACGCGCGCGGCATGCCCGTTCGACGCGGTGAAGCTCTATCTGGACGACGATTCTCTGCGCTATCATTTCGCTGAGCGCACCGACGAGGCGATGCGGCGCGTCGTGGAGTCTTCGCCGTACGGCAGGTGCGTATATCATTGCGGCAACGACGCCGTAAATCGACAGACTGTCGTGATGGAATATCCAGACGGGCTTCTCGTCACGCTGGGGATGCAGGCGTTCACGGCAAAGCGCCGCCGCCTTACTTCGTTCTACGGGACGCGAGGAGAGATTTTCGCGGACGGCACGCGGATCGTCGTTTCGCCGTTCGGCGGCGCGCCGCGCGAGATCGTGCCCGAGCAGCATGGCGCCCACGGAGGCGGCGACCACGAAATAATGGAAGAGTTCGCGCGTCTCGTCGAGAAAGCCAGCCCCGCGCGCTATGCCGCCATCCTCGACGCGGCGCTTGAATCCCATTACGCGGCTTTCAAGGCGGAAGAAGCGCGATGCTTTTGCAGAGGCGCGGGAGCTTGCGCCGGCCGCCGGCAGGCTTGATGGCGGCGGGGCGGGCGCGGGATGCCGGGCTATGGCGTTCTGCGCGGTTTTTCCCTCACGCGCGCTCCCTTGTTGACAATATATAATAATGAGCGACATCCCATGACAGCGTTGGAGATAGCATTGGCGGGGTGCCTGGCGTTCGGCCAGACCACCGGGAACTACTACGAAGCGATAACGAAGCATGCCGCGTTGCAGGCCATCCACGCCGACGGCGCCGTCACCTTGCGCCTCGTCGAGACCGCGCGCGAGGAAACGCATGCAGACGGCGCGAAGACGCTCTCCATCCGCATGAAGGACGAGAGCTATCCTTTCGAAGTCACGCGATTCGTAAAGAGCTGGGACGACTGCGCGGCGGTCGAGACTTGGCTGGAGATCCGCCATGGCGAGCCGGGGCCCGTCAAGCTCCTGCGCGCCGACAGCTTCGGCGCGGCTGTCGCCGTCACGTCGGAGACGGTGCGCGTATTCTCGCTCGCCGGCATTGCGAAACACGAGGCGAACGTGAGCCGCGCGCCAGTCGGCAAAGGACAGTGCGTCGAGCTGGTCTCGAGCGCCGGCACGCGCTGCGCGTGGGAGGCGAACGGCGCGATGATGGTGGAATTCGGCGCCGAAGTGGATGAAGAGAACGGCGCCGTCCTCGGCGTGGCGCTGGAGTGGCCGGGCAACTCGTGCCGCCGCGTGCGCCGGAACTGGGATGGTACGCGCACGGAGGTGTTCGCGGGTGTCGATATGACGACGGGGCCATATACGCTCGATCCCGGCGTGACGTTCGCGACGCCGAAGGCGGTCCTCGTGTGGTCGGATAACGGGCGCGGCGAAGTCAGCCGCGAATACCACCGTTGGGCGCACCTCCATCTGATGCCGCACGGCTACGCCTTGCATCCCGTGATTCTCAACAGCTGGGAGGGCGCGTATTTCTCCTTCACCGAGCAAACGCTCATAGACATGATGGATGGCGTCAGGGAGATGGGCGGCGAGATGTTCGTGCTGGACGACGGCTGGTTCGGAAGCGGCAAATACGCGCGCGACGAGAAGAACAAGGCCAAGGCGGGGCTGGGCGATTGGACGGTCAATGCCGCCAAACTCCCGCACGGCCTCGGATGGCTCGCGGATGAAGCGGCGAAGCGCGGCCTCGCCTTCGGGCTTTGGGTCGAGCCGGAGATGGCCAATACTTCCAGCTGGCTCGCCAAGGCGCATCCGGATTGGATATTGCGCGAGGGCGCGCGCGACCTCGTCAAGGGGCGCGGCAAGACGCAAGTCGTCCTCGACTTCGCCAATCCCGCCGTGCGCGACAATATATTCGAGCAGCTCGACGCCGTGTATTCTTCCGTGCCTTCGCTCGCTTACGTGAAGTGGGATTGCAACGCGAGCATCTGGAACCCAGGCTCGACGTACATCCCGGCGGACCGCCAGCCGAATCTATGGTACGACTATGCGCGAGGATATTGCGAGCTGATGGCGCGCTTCGCGGCCAAGCGCCCGAATATCATGACGCAGGCGTGCGCATCCGGCGGCGGGCGCATGGATTTCGGTTCGCTTCGCTATGCCGACGAGTTCTGGCCTAGCGACTGCACCGATCCATACGAGCGCGTTTTCATCCAGTGGGGCTGTTCGCAGTTTTATCCTGCCTCTGCGATGGCGTGCCACGTCACGGCTTCCCCGAACCACCAGACGAAGCGCGAGACGCCTCTCAAGTACCGCTTCGATGTCGCGATGTCCGGGCGGCTCGGCTTCGAGCTGCATCCCAAGGACATGACTCCCGAGGAGATCTCATTCGGCAAGGCGGCCGTCGCAGACTACAAGCGCATACGCCCCGTGGTGCAGTGCGGCGACCTCTACAGGCTCGTTTCTCCTTACGACGAGCCGTTCTCCGCGCTCATGTACGCGAGCGCGGACAAGAAAGCCGCGGTGCTTTTCGCGCTCGGTCTCGAGATCGAAGGCGAGCGCGTCGCGACATTGAAGCTGCGCGGGCTCGATCCCGATGCGGAATACTCCATACGCGAAATCAATCGCGCGGAGCGTATGCACGCGACAGCGCCAGCCGCCGCGACCGGACGGAATTTGATGGAGCGCGGCTTCGCCGTCGCGCTCGCCGGGTATTGCGATTCGGCCGTTTTCGAATTGCATCGCATCGACTCCGGGAAAGGAGAATGAAGAAAAGGAAACACGCTTTGAAGTGCGTTGCCGTCTTGTCCGCGTCCGTCGCTGCCCCGAGGTCAAGGACGATTGTTCTCATATCACGAAACTCCTCGTTTACGGCGACAGGCTGTATTGAGTTTCGTCCGCAATCACGCGCCACTCTCTAGAGAAACGTACGGCAGGTAAAAAGCCCCAAACGGGGCTTTTTATCGCTTTATCCGGGGGTCTTTGTCGCCTTTTTCGGGGCTTAGGGCCGCTTCTTCCGGGGCTTCTTGACGCCTCGTTTTGCGACTGGAGTCGCCTTGCCTCGCGACTGGAGTCGCCTTCCCTCGCGACTGGAGTCGCCTTGTCTCGCGACTCTAGTCGTCTTGCTTCACGACCGGAGTCGCAAAAGCTCGCGACT
>DEWI01000172.1:0-3122 GCA_002363575.1 Verrucomicrobia bacterium UBA3214
CGGCGGTTCTTCCCCTGGTCGCCGTCTTCCACGCCGTCCTTGTCCATGAACGGCACGAAAACGCAGTCGGCGTTATCGCGCATCCACTCGGCATCCGGAGAGCCGGAAAGCAGCTCGTCGATGACTCCCTCCATCGCGTAGCTGCCTGTCGTCTCGCATGCGTGATGGCGCGCTGTGAAGACGCAGAGCCATTTCGCAGCGCCGCGGCGCCGGCAGGGGACGCGCAGGAGTTCCGTGTCGCGCCGGCCGCTCTGCGACTTGCAGAGCACGCCGCGCGAGACGCCGCCCTTGCCGCGCCAGCGCGCGAACGCCGCGTCCCAATCCTTTTGCGAATACGGGATGGAGACGGCGAAGCGCGTTTCGTTCTCGTTTGGCGCGAAGGTATAGTCGAAAGCGTTTACCGGCTCGTGGCGGCGGCCATCGTTGTTCAGCCACCGCCACGACTTCCCGCCGTCGCGGCTGATCGCCGGCCCGAGGGAAGACAGATAGTCGTAGCCTTTCGGAAACTGGAAATGGATGCGCCGGCCGGCCGCGCCGGAGAGCGTGAAGTCCCAGTGGAACCAGTTGCCCTGCGTATCGCGCAAGTCCGGACGCACGGCGACAATACCCGCAGCCTCGTCGATCTTGTCGATCTTGACGTTCCCGCCTGGATAGTCCGTCCGTATCGAAATCGCACCGTGCGCACCCGCGGCGGCCAGCAGGACCGCCGCGCCGGTCAATATATAGATATGTCGCATCTCCTCTTCGATTCTCGCCTGGCGCGCCTTAGTTGAAAATGACCATGAAGCCGGGAATATGGTCGTACTTGCACGAGACGCCGGAAACGAGCGCATTGGTGACGGTGACAAGGTCGCTCGCCGTCATATCGACCGTCAGACCGGCGGCGGGGACATGCGTCTCGGTGAAGTCGAAGATGAGCGCGGCGTTGGGATTGCGCTCCGGGATTCTTTCGCCCGGCACGGTGAACGTCACGTTCCAATCGGCCTGCGCGTCGGCCGCGACATCCTCGTAGCCGGCCTCCTCCAGCCCGTCGCACACCTTCGCAAGCGCATCGGCGAGCGTCCCGCCCTCCGGCGCGGAGATCTTCATCGACACTTGCGCGCTGGTCGCCTTGCCCTTCGCCGTGTTCGGCCACTTCACATACCCCATCGGCGCGGCCTCGAAGGTCAGCTCCGCGCCGGCCTTCGTCAGCGCGCCCTTCTCCGCCGCCGTGTTCAGCGTGCAGCCAGTATCGTAGTACGTGCCGTCCTGCGTTCCCCAGTTGGTGCTGCTATCGTGGAAACTCGAAACGGTCTTGACGTCGCGGCTTGCCGGAAGAACCGTATTGAATGGGTCGCGCGTCCAGAGCGTCGAGTCTGGCCACGACCCCCAGATCGGCGTTCCGCCGTAGCTCAGCGCGGACGAATCGTAGGACTTCAACGTGCGGTTGTTTGCCGTCGTCCCCCTGTTGAAGCGAAAGAGCGGGAAGAAGTTTGTGGAGACGACCTGCACGCCGCCGAGCGGGCGCAGACGCTGGTGTCCGTGCGCCTGGCGGCGGGCGGAGGCCCGGAACTCCATCGGCGAAACGACGCCGCCGTCGATCACATGTTCGATCAGGCAGTTGCCGGGATTCGACGCGATGTCGTTGCACGCCCATGCCTTGCCGGAGACTTCGCACTCGCCTTGAATGCGGAAGAAGAACGGCATGTTGCCGCCGATCCACGTGCCTGTAGAGTAGAGCGTCCCACCGGAAATCTCGTAGCGGGCGTGTCCCGATCCCGCCCATAAGTTCGCGTTCGTATGCACGCCGCCCGTCTGCACAAAACGCGCCGGGCTCCTGCCGTTCAACCAACCCTTGCCGGCATCTGTCGAAATATTGACGTTTGTCGAGACAAGAGCGCCCCCGGTCAGACAGAACGTGTTCGTGACATTCAGTTCGTTGGATTTGTCTGCCGGCTGTCCCTGATTGTAGAAGCTGATGCCGCCATGCGCATATCCGCCGTTCATTCGTATCGTCCCGCCGCACGTAATCTGGAATATCTTGGCATCGACCGTTCCGCCGTCGATTTCCATCGTCGCGCCGTTGCGGATGATTATATTGTCTTCGGCCGTCCACTCGCCCCCGGCGACGATGATCTTCCCGCCGCCCGACGGAGCCATATTGTAGAGCACGGGGCCTGCGATTGCAAACGCCTTCGTCAGCACCGCCCCGTTCGTCAAAGCGAATTCGCCCGTGTAGCCGCCCGTTCCGGCGACAGAAAGATAGCCGCTACCCGACGATCCAATTTCAAGCGTACCTCCGTCCATCGCATACGATCCGCCGGTGTTGATGGTGACTCCGCTGTTCGCCTTGAACGTTCCGCCCGCCTGGATTATACGCGCGCCTCCAGTATTGCTCGTCGCGGCGGGGCCGACCTTGACGACGACGGAAGATTCGACCGTACCGTTCGTCAAAGCGAAATACCCCTGGCCACCAGCGTTCGCGCCAATTGTAAATGCCCTGCCAACCTCAAGATTTCCCCCGGTCATATAGACGCCACCCTCGCCTTTCGGACTATGACCGATATTCAGACCAGTGATGCCGGCCGATCCGCCGACATTGGCGTTGCCTATTACAAGACTTCCTCCGTTTATATGCAGCCGGGCGCCTTTTCCGTCCGCGTCATAAGGCACTGTATCGGCAGTACGGAATCCTCCGACCTGTATATTTACGTTCGAGATGCAGCCGCCTTCGTCGATGCGCAGGACGGGGTTGAAGGAATTGAAAGCGCCGAAGCGCATCTCGCAGACGTTTGTGATGACGGAATCGACGTAACCGCATCCGCCCTGGTTCCACTGCACGAGGAGCTTCGTGCCGTAGGTTTCATCCGGCTTTACCCACGAACCCGTCGTCGTGCCAGTCATATTGTTCAGATGCCACCAATAGCCGCCGGATGTGTTATATGGATTGTCCGTGGCGAACCAGTTGCGGAACGTGGTCAAGTCTCTGTCGGCTGTCGCTGTGGAAGTATTGCTTATCCGCCAGCCGCACCAGTTCATGGTCTTGTCGCTTGCGGCGCGCGCAGTCTGGCAAAACATGGAGACTGCAAAAGCGAGGACAAAGCTCGCGAGAGGAAAACTTACAGTTTTACCCCCCCCCCCCC
>DEWI01000172.1:3161-4387 GCA_002363575.1 Verrucomicrobia bacterium UBA3214
TACCCCCCCCCCCCATTTTTGGAGAGTTTACGCCATTCTTGCTGTTTCATCTAGTTCCTCCTTTTATTTGGTTTGCTCTTGGTTGTCAATTTAAACTTGTCAGGATCACATAAATCTCTAGTCGTTGTATCAATGCGCCCGGCGAAACCTCTGGAACCGGTCAATATCCTTTACGGCCTCTCGCAACACTGCGTATTATACCAAAATCGGCAAGCTTACGTCTCGTCCCAGGCATTTTTTTGCGAACGCGGGCGTTCTGCAAAGGCTTGGCGCTATGCCGGATAAACCAGATTTGCTTCGGCAGGGTTGTCGAGCACCTCTTTCAAGAATTTCGCGCTTTCGCGCTTGGCGGCCGCCAAGTCGTGCATCTTCCAGCATCCGCAATCGCGCGGCGCCGCGCCTGGAATCTCCCCTTCGTAGCCGGCGATGAACACGAACATCCGCCTCACGAGGTCAAGCACGTCGCGACTCGACAGATTCCCATGCACCAAAAGATAGCATCCCGTCAGGCAGCCCATCGGACCGAAATACACGATCTTGTCTTTCCATTCCGGATCGTTGCGCAAAAACGTCGCGCCTAAATGCTCGATCGTGTGAATCGCCCCGTTCGACAGCGTATCTTCGCGGTTCGGCTCCTTGAGGCGTATGTCGAAAGTCGTGACTGTCTCCGCGCCAAGACGATCCTGACGGCTGAGATAGACGCCGCGAAGCAGCCTGTCGTGGTCGATGGTGAAACTGGGTATCTTGTCCATGTTTTCCGTTTTCTTCCTGGACATCGTTGCGCTTGCCGTCCAAACGCCCCTGGCGTCGCGCGTCATCCCGCCGCAACAACAGGCATTATTGCAACCGACAATCCAAGTCTGAGGATATTGTACCATTTGCGCTTCCAGGCGTCAATAGGGCGCGGCACTTTGCAAGCCGGAAATCCTCCCTTCCCCCTTCGCCACTTAACGCCCCGTAGATTGCAAACGTACCGCCACGGAAAGCCGTCAAAGGCCCCAAGGATGTTCAAAGGCGCTCGTTTTTGTCGAGTGCCGAGACGACTAGAGTCGCCGGCGGGGGCGACTTAAGTCGCCCGTGAAAGCGACTAGAGTCGCCTGGCGAGACGACTAGAGTCGCTTGGCGAGGCGACTAGAGTCGCTTGGCGAGGCGACTAGAGTCGCCTGGAGGGGCGACTAGAGTCGCTTTTGCTGCCGCCTCGAAGCCCCGAATGGGGCGGACAATAT
>DEWI01000058.1:0-7018 GCA_002363575.1 Verrucomicrobia bacterium UBA3214
TCTTGCGACCCTAGTCGCCTTTGTTCGCGACTGGAGTCGCGAGACAATGCGACTGGAGTCGTTTAGGTTCGCGACTGGAGTCGCGAGCGCAAGCGACCACGGCGAAAAAAGCGCGCGACCCGGACAGGCGGAGAAGCCTGCGCGGGTCGCGGGAATTGCGGACTCCAAGGGGAGCGGCGTTATTTCAGGGAGATGCGGCTGGTGACAAACTCCTCCAGCGCTTTGGTGCTAGAGCGGATGGAACTGCCGCCGAGCGCCTTCGGAGGCAGGACGGTGGCAGTGTCGCCGAAGAGATCGGCGAAGTCCTTGCCCAGGCTTTGCATGCCGCCGCCGCCGTGGGTCTGGAAGAGCGCGACGGATTTGCCTTTCAGCGCGGCGAGATTTTCGGTGATGAACGTGCGCAGCGGCGGCGCGAGCGTCCCCCACCAATTCGGGGTGCCGAAGAAAACGACGTCGTACTTGGCGAGATCCAGTCCCTCGACCGGCTTGACGGGCCTGGCGAGTTTGCCGCGGCATTCCGGCTTCGCCTCTTTGCAGCAAGTCTCGAAGTCGGAGCTGTACGGCGTGACGGGTTGCAGCGCGAAAATATCTGCGCCGGCCTTCTTTGCGATCGTCTCCGCGGCGAAGCGTGTATTGCCTTCCGGACTCCAGGAATAGTAGATGACGGCGACTTTGCCTTTCGCGGTTTCGACTTGCCTTGCGGCGTTTGCGGCATCCTGCGAGCACCCCGCGAGGGCGCCGAGGGCGACAATGCCATATTTCAGAATTTTCTTCATCTCGGGTCTTTCCTTGTTTGCCGGCGCGCGCGACGCCCGCGCCATGCAAATATTATACCATATTTCCCGCAGGCGGACGGGCGTCCGGTATTTGCGAAGGGTCGATGCCGAGAAGCGCCAGCGGCTCCAGGACGAAAGCGCGCTCGCGGAAGCGCGGGTGCGGGAGCCGCAATTCCTCGCCGTCCATGCGAATGCCGCCAAAATCTATCAGGTCGATATCGATCGTCCGCGGGCCGTTGCGAACGCCGCGCCGCCGGCCCAGCGCGTCTTCTATCGCGTGCATCTTCCGCGAGAATTCCAGCGCGCCGAGCGCGGTTTCGAACACCGCGACCTGGTTGAGGAATTTCATCGTGGCGAATTCCTCCGGGACATCCACGCCGTCGGTTTCGATGACGGGGCTTTGCGCGGTCAGGCGCGTATGCGGCAAAGCGTCCAGCGCGGCTATGGCCTTGCGGAGGTATTCGGCGCGCGGCTCGATATTCGAGCCTAGAGATATAATTGCACGCATGGCGGCTTCAAAAGGTGGCGGCGGGTGGAAAAATTTCGCGTGCGCGTGGATTTCAGCGCGGCGCTGCCAGGAGATCGGCGAGGGAAGTGCGGCGCTCGCGCACGGTATTCGTGGCGATCGCGCGCTCCACGGCATATGGCACGCCCATGAGCAGCACGAGCTTGCGCCCGCGCGTTATTGCGGTGTAGAGGAGGTTGCGCTGGAGCATGACGTAATGCTGGCTGTGGATTATCACGATCACCGCGGGGTATTCCGAGCCTTGCGACTTGTGGATGGTCGTGGCGTAGGCGAGAACGAGTTCGTCGAGATCGGCGGCTTCGTATCTGACCGGGCGGCCGTCGAAAACGACGACAAGGGTGCGTTCGGCGGGGTCGGCGTCTTTGACGAAGCCGATGTCGCCATTGAAGACGTCCTTGTCGTAGTTGTTGCGCAGCTGCATGACGCGGTCGCCGACGCGGAATACGGTGCCGCCGCGCTCGACCGCCGGCCCTGCGGGATTGAGGGCGCGCTGGATTTCGAAATTGAGGTTGTCGGCGCCGAGAATGTTCTTGCGCATCGGCACCAGTACCTGCACATCCTCGAGAGGCTTGAGATTGAACTTGCGCGGGATGCGCGTCTTCATGAATTCAATTGCACGGCGCACGCATTCGGCGGGGTCGCCGACGCGCGCGAAGAAGAAATCGGAATCCTCCGCATGGCTCGTTTCGAGAGGCTCGCCGGAATTAACATGGTGCGCGTTCACGACGATCAGCCCCGTGCCTTTCTGGCGGAAGATCTCGTCCAGCCGCGTGCACGCCACGGCGCGCGACGCGATCATGTCGCCGAGTACGCTTCCGGGGCCGACGGAGGGGAGCTGGTCGGTATCGCCGACCCATATCACGCAAGCCTTGCGCGGCAGCGCGCAGAGCAGATCGGCTGCGAGGCGGATGTCGATCATCGAAGTTTCATCGAAGATGAAGACGTCGCCGGCGAGCGGATTTTCGGCGTCGTAGGTGAAGCGGTTCGTCGCCGGGTTCCACTTCAAGAGCCGGTGTATGGTCTGCGCCGGGAAGCCCACGGATTCCGACATTCTCTTCGCGGCCCTCCCGGTAGGCGCCGCCAGCACGATAGACAGCGAGCGCGCCGCGAAAATATCGACAAGCGCGCGTATGATCGTCGTTTTGCCGACGCCCGGCCCGCCGGTGATGATGGAGAACTTGTTCGAGAGGCAGTTCTCTAGCGCGTCCGCCTGCTTGTTCGCGAGCGAGAAGCCGGAGCGCTTTTCCCACCATTCCACGGCGCGCCGCGCGTCGATCGGCCGGAACGCCGCGGGCGTCCTGAGTATCGCGCGGATGCACGAGGCGGCGTTTTGCTCCGCGCGGTACAGCGACCGGAGATAGATCCGGCGCGGCTCGCCGCGTCCGACCGCCCAGAAGCCTTCCTTGCCGCCGGCGCCTTCGCCAGCCGCCGCGGCGCCGCCTGGCGCGTTTTTGCCTGTCGCGCTCGCGTCCACTGCTGCGGCGGCGGGCGCGGCATTCTGCGCGACGGCGACGATGCGCGCGTCCACGATTTCGGCCTGCAAGGCTTCGGCGAGCGTCTCGAGCGCTATGCCGGTCAATTCGCTTGCGCGCATGAGCAGATCGTTTTCCAGCGTCCAGCAGTGGCCGCCATCCTCAGCTTCCTTCTCGAGCGTAAAGGAGATGGATGCGCGCGCGCGCAGCGGCGAGTCCTTCGCGATGCCGATGTTGAGGGCGATTTTGTCGGCCGTCGCGAACCCTATCCCCCATATGTCGCGGCACAGCTGGTACGGATCGGCCTTGATAACGGCGATTGCGTCCGGACCGTATTTCCTGACGATTCTCGCCATCCTCGCGACGGATATGCCGTAAGTCTGGCCGAAGATCATCGTCTCGCGCATCGATTCATTCGCGTGCCAGGCTTCGCGAATCTGCTTGATTTTCGCGGTGCCGAGTTTCGGGACTTCCGCAAGGCGCGCGCTCTGGTGGCTGAGGACGTTGAGAGTGTCTTCGCCGAACGTCTTCACTATCCTCTTCGCAAGGACTTTGCCTATCCCTTTTATCAGCCCGGAGGCGAGATAGCGCTCGATGCCGAGAATGCTTTTCGGCGCGATGCATAGAATCTTCTCCGCCTTGAATTCCCTGCCGTACTCCTTGTCGGTGATCCAGCGGCCTTCGGCGCGCACGTCCTCGCCTTCCCACGCCGTCTGCGTCTTGCCCACTACGACCGCCTCGCGCGGCGCGTGCAGCTCGAATTCCCGCGGGAGTTCGAGCCGCAGTACGGTGTAGCCCGTCTCGTCGTTGTGGAAGACGACGGATTTTATCGTCCCCTCGAGGACTTCAGGCTCCGAGCATGGCGGCGATTCGTTCAACGGCAACCTTTATTTTGTCCAGGCCCGTCGCGTAGCTCATTCTGACGAAGCCCTCGCCGCAGCGCCCGAACGCCCCTCCGGGGACGCAGGCGACCGCGTGATCCTTCAAAAGCCGCAATGCGAACTCCTCGCTGCCAAGCCCCGTGGGCCGGATGTCGGCGAATACATAGAACGCGCCTTTCGGCAGCGGCGTCGGCAGACCGCTGGCATTCAGCGCGGCGACGAGGAAATCGCGGCGCTTGCGGTATTCGCGGCGCATCCTCGCGACGTCGGCATCGCCATGGTCCATCGCTTCCACGCCGGCCGCCTGCGCCAGCGTCGGCGCCGACATTATGCCGTACTGGTGGATCTTCATCATCGCGTCGATGATGTCCTGCGGGCCGCATGCGTAGCCGAGACGGTAGCCGGTCATCGCCCACGATTTCGAGAAGCCGTTCAGCAGCACGACGCGCCCGCGATGCTCCGGGAACGCCGCGAACGAGGGCAGCAGCGCCGCGCCGTCGGCCTCGTCGATCGTGTAGTTCAATTCGCTATAGACTTCGTCGGCGAGGAGGATAATGTCGTGGCGTTCGCAGAAGGCGAGTATTTCCGCCATGTCCTCGCGGTTCATCACCGCCCCCGTGGGATTGCAGGGGAAGTTCACGAGCAGCGCCTTCGTGCGCGGCGTCACCGCCGCCTCCAGCGCCTCCGGACGCAGGCGGAATTCATCCTGCGCGCGCGTCTCCACGGCGACGGGCACGGCGTGCGCAAGGCGTATCGCGGCCGCGTAGCTCACGAAGCACGGCTCGTGGTAGAGGACTTCGTCGCCCGGCGCGCAGAGCGCGCGTATCGCCAAATCTATCGCCTCGGAGACGCCGACTGTGGCCAGTACTTCATCCGCCCATTCATAGGTGGCGCCGAAGCGCCTTTGCAGATAGCGGCAGATCGCCTTGCGCAGCTCCGGGGTGCCGAGATTCGAGGTGTAGTGGGTGCCGCCATTCTCCAGGCACGTCACCGCCGCGCGGGATATGTGCCACGGCGTATCGAAATCCGGCTCGCCGACGCCGAGCGAGACAATGTCTTTCGACTGCGCTACAATATCGAAAAACTTGCGTATCCCGCTTTTCGGCAACTCCGCCACGTGCCTGGCGACTCGTTCTCGTGATTTCATTTCCCCGATATTATATCATATTTGACGTCCTGCGGCGCGGCGCAGGGCGCCGCACACGCCGCAAACGCATTTATTTTCCATTTTGCCGGATTTCAGCGCAAAGCCGCCCGCAAGGCAAACGCCGCCGCCGCGTCGCCGCCCGTCGTCCTTTCGCGACGCCATCATCGCGTCGCGACGCGACCGCGATGCGACGCCACGCCGGAAAAAATTTTTCACGCGCCGAACGCCTGCAAATACGGGGCGGCGCCGGCGTCGCGGACGTTTTCTCCGCGCATTGCGTCGTTTGAGCGCGATGCGTCGGGTAGAATATGCGGCGTTCGAAGCGAAAGGAGAAAAACGATGGAAGAAGCGAAAAACCCCGTTCCCGCGCCGCGCGTGACGAGCGAAGGCGCCGTGCGCATAACGCTGGCCGACCCGTCGGCGTCCGCCAGCAGCGTCGAAGTCCTGATGCTCGAAATCTGCCGCGTCCCGTCCGCCGGGACGGCGGAGGCGAAAGCCGTGGCGGCCGCGCGCGCCGAGATCGAGCTGGCGAAACGCCGCGACGATGTCCGGCGGCGCGCCGTCGCGAGAATCAAGAAGTACCGTCGCGAGAACGACTGTACATGGACGCTGGCGGAAAGGCTCGTCGCCGGCGAGATGTGGAGCGAGTTCGCCGCGCTCGGCCTGCGGGCGTCGCGCTGGAACATCCACCGCATACGCTACAATCCGCGCTTTGCCGCCGGATGAGCGCGGACGCGCGCGCCGCACGCCGCCGCGCCGCCGCGCCGTCGCGATGCGCAGCCGTGGCGTCGCGACGGCGTGCGGCGTGCAAAGAATGGCGGTTGAGGCGCCGCATCCGCAAATATATGGTATAATATGGGGGCAATGGAAACCAAAGACACATCGATTCTGGACTTCGGCAATATCGACTTCACGCCAGATTGGGCGAAGAAAGCGGCCGGAGTGAGCAGACCTGCGCATTTCACCGAAGCGGCGGAACGCGACGACCGGCGCGACAGGCAAGGCAACGGCTTTGCGCCGCGTCCGCAGCAGCCGGGCGGCGGCGCGCGAGCACCTCGCCAGCAGCCGGGCGGGTCGCGCGGTCCGCGCCCGCAGTCCGGAGGGCCGCGCGGTCCGCGTCCGCAGGGATTCGAGCGTCCGCGGCCGCTCGATGTCGATGTCAAGGTTCTGCCGGAGCCGAAGGCGCTCGGCACGATCATGCGCAAGCTCATGCAGACTCCGCAGGCGTACAAGCTCAAGGATCTGGCGTATTTCCTGCTGGACAATCCAGAGTCGGTGCTTTTGAAGATCACGCCGAAGGAAGGGGCGGCCGTCGCGTTCCACCAGTGCAAGGCGTGCTCGTTCGCATCGACGTCGCGCGACGCGGTGGTTTCGCACATTGTCGGCGCGCACCTCGCCGATTACTACGAGGCGAAGGAAATCGAGGTCGAGCCTCCGAAGGGCAATTTCAACTGCGTGGCGAAGTGCGGCTTGACGAACGTGCTGCTCGGCCCGCCGAACGTCCACGAGTTCGGCTCCATCGTGCGCGAGATGATCCGCACGAAGTTCCCGGGCATGAGCGAGGCGGACTACCGCGCGAAAATCGTCATGGTTCGCGACAGCGAAGCCGTGGAGGAATGGCGCAAGGGCGCCACGAAGCGCACCGTCTTCATCGCCAAGGGCGCCGGCGCCGACGCTCCGCAGCTCACGCGCGAACAGGCGGAGGGGGAATTCAGGCGCAACATCCTCGAGAATCTCGTCGATGCCCCGAAGACGCTCATGATCACCGCCGCCGCCGCGCTCAAGAGCGATTGCAAGCCTCTCGTCTGGGCGGTGCGCGACGCCTTGCAGCTCGAGGAGCGCGCGCCGTATGGAATGCTCTTCGCGCTGCGTGGCGCATTCTACCACCGGAAGATGTCGTTCTTCCGCGCCAATGATTCGCGCGGCCAGGAGTTTGTGATCGGGCACGAGCTGAAGGAGTTCGACGCCACTCACGCGATCCCGGAACTCGCCGCCGTCGCCAAGTTCATCGCCGATCATCCATGCTGCACGCGCGCGGAAATCGCCGCGCTCTCGCCGGATGCCGAGAAACAGCTCGCTTGGCTCGTTTCCACCGGCCACGCCGTTTCGTTCACCAATGGCGTGTTCTCCGCCGTCGAGAAGTTCCCCAAGTACGGCCCGCAGTGGGTGAAGAAGGCGAAGAAGAACGCTCAGCCGGCCGAACAGAAAGAACAGCC
>DEWI01000058.1:7212-12818 GCA_002363575.1 Verrucomicrobia bacterium UBA3214
CCGCCGAAGCGCCTGCCGCCGAAGCGCCCGCGGCGCCTGCGGAGTGATGCGGCAAGTTTAGATGTATTTCCTTTAAAGTCATTATCAACAACTCTTCGGATCTAAATGAAGCTTCCAATAAGTTGGCTCAACGAGTTTGTCAAAGTTGACGACTTGCAGCCTCGCGAACTGGCAGAGCGGCTTACACGCGCCGGCCTGCAGGTAGAAGCAATCGAAACGATCGGCAACGAGCCGCTCGGCGACGATTTTGTAGTAGTCGAGATTTCCGAGTGCGTGCCGCACCCGGACAGCGACCATCTCCACGTCCTGAAAGTCACGGACGGCAAGGAGACCTGGCAGATCGTTTGCGGCGCGCCGAATGCACGCGCCGGCATCAAGACTGCGCTCGCGAAGATCGGCGCCGTGATTCCCGACGGCGGCTTCAAGATCAAGAAGGGCAAGTTGCGCGGCGTCGAATCCTTCGGCATGTGCTGCTCGTGGAAGGAGCTTGGCTTCGGCCAGGATCATTCGGGGATTGTGGAATTTCCCGCCGAGACGCCGACAGGCGCCTTCGTCAGGGATTTCGCGCCGGGCGAGAAGCCCGAGACGGTCTTCGATATCGAAGTCACCTGGAACAGGCCGGACGCCCTTTCGATCGTCGGCCTCGCGCGCGAATTCGCCGCGATACTCCATCGCGAAGTCAAGCTTCCGGCCGTCGATTTCGTCGAGGAGGATACGCCCGTGGAAAGCGAAGTCAAGGTCGTCGTGCAGGACGCCGCGAAATGCCCGCGATACACCGCGCGCGTTGTCACGCATGTCGAAGACGGCCCTTCGCCGGAATTGATGGCAAAGCGCCTCGAGCTTTGCGGCGTCAGGTCGCTCGGGCTTGTCGTCGATGTCACGAACTACGTGATGCTGGAGCTTGGCCAGCCGCTGCACGCCTTCGACCATACCAAACTCAAGGACAGGACGGTCGTAGTGCGCACCGCGCGCGAAGGCGAGAAGATGAAGACTCTCGACGGCGTGGAGCGCACCCTCGATCCTTCCATGCTCGTCATTTGCGACGCGGAGAAACCGAACGCCGTCGCCGGTGTCATGGGCGGCGAAAACAGCGGAATCGCGCCGGGCACGACGAGCGTGATGCTCGAAAGCGCCCTCTTCGAATGCGCGTCCACCAAGTTCACCGCGACGAAACTCGGCCTCTCTTCCGAAGCCGCTTACCGGTATATACGCGGCGTGGACAAGGATCTCGCGGATTTCGCCAGCCGCCGCGCCGCCCACCTCCTCCAGAAGTACGGCAACGCCAAGATCGCCAAGGGAGTTATCGATGTCGATAACCGCGCGCGGCCCCTCAATCCAGACGTCTCGCTCGATTTCGAACGCGCGCGCCGCTTGATCGGCATCCCCGTCGGCAACGATGCGATGGTCTTCATCCTGCGCGCGCTCGGCCTCGTGCCGCGTCAGAAGGGCGACGGCATGCTCTACGCCGGCCTCCAGAGCGTGGATTTCGCCATACCTTCGTGGCGTTACGACCTCTCGCTCGAAGCCGATCTCGTCGAAGAAATCGCCCGCATCTACGGCCTTGACAACATCCCGGACAAGATGCCGGGCGCGCCTTCCATCTCTCCGCTTTCCGACGAGCCTTTCAAGGCGCGTGCGCGCGTGCGCTCGCTCTGCGCGGCGCTTGGCTTCTCCGAAGCGATGCACTACTCCTTCCTGTCCGCGAAGGAGCTGGACGATTTCGACACGCGCGATCGCGCTTCGCGCCTCGTCATCCCCGATCCCGTCTCGGCGGAATACGCCGTCATGCGGCCTTCGCTGCTCCCGCAGATGATGGGTTCGCTAGGCCGCAACGCTTCGCGCCAGCTCGAGAGCGCCATGCTTTTCGAGATCGGCAAGGTGTTCGATTCGCGGCCGGGCGAGGAAGAGCGCCTCGCGCTCGGCTTCGTCGGCCCCGTGGGGCGGGAAGCTTTGCGCCGCCGCGCCGCCGTCACCGAGGAAGAGGCGGTGCTGTGGATGAAGGGCGCCGTGTGCACGCTGATCGAGCGCCTGCGCGCGGGCAAGCTCGAATTCGCTCCTGAGGAGCATCCGTCGTTCGCGCCCGGCGGCGCGCTCGCCGTCGTTCTCAACGGCCGCAGGATCGGCATCCTGGGCGCGCTGTCGGCGAAGATGCGCCATCCCTACCGCCTCACGACGCAAATGGTTCTCTGCGAACTCGCTCTCAAGCCGCTCGTGAAGCGCGCGGGCGGCGCCGGGCGCGTCTCGCCCGTTCCGCAGTTCCCGCTCGTGCGCCGCGACGTCGCCATCTTCGCCGGCGGCGAAGTCGCCAGCGCGCAAATCGAGAAGGCGATACGCGCGAGCGCAGGCAAGGAATTGACGAAGGTAGAGCTTTTCGACGTCTTCAAGCCGAAGGATGCCAAGGGCGGCGCACGCTCGCTCGCGTACGCCCTGGAGTTCCGTTCGGCGGAGCGCACGCTCACCGACGACGAGGTCGCCAGGGACTTCCAGCGCGTAGTGGCCGCGCTCAAGGCCATACCCGGAGTGGAAGTCCGCGAGTAGGCGCGGCAGCGGTGTTTTCAGCGACGTGGGTTCTGTGGTGCACGCGGATTAAGCAGACATTTCTTCGACCGACATTTTAAAAAGGAGCCTTCGGGCTTCAAGTTTGGAACGACGGGTTCCGGGGATTCTGCGTTACGGCAACATGGGGCCTCTTATATTATATTGACTTGACGGTAGAAATCTGACGATAGAAATGAAAGGACAGCAAAGATGACCGGGAGCAAAAGTCTTGCGGCCGCCGCGTTCGCCGCGACGATTCTCACTGTCGCCGCCACGCAGGCGAAGACGGATTTCCCACACGCGCCCGTCGCCGCGGTCAAGACGCTCAAGGCGAGCGTAGGCAAGCAGTTCAACGCCGGCTGGGTTTTCGTGGACGGCAAGTATATCGACCCGCCCTACCAGGTCAAGCGCTACGGAAATGTGATCAAGATCAACGACGTCCAAGTGACCGGCGAAGTCGTGCCGTGGAGCGCGTTCATCAAGACGCAGGACGGCGTCAAGGTCACCAAGACTCCGTCGGGTGAAACCGGCGCCGAGCCTGAAGCAGCGCCGGCCGCCGAAGCTCCCGTCGTCGAGTCTGCAGACGATTCGTGGGAAGATTCTCTCGACGACCTTTTCGACGACGGCCCCGCCGTGAAGAAGCCCGCGAAGAAGCAGGCGGCCGCTTCCAAGCCGCGCCCGAAGAAGCCCTCCGTCACGGTTTCCTATACATTCGACGGCGAGTTCGTCCACAACGATATTACGAAAGGCTATCTCGAGCGCATCAACAGGCTGCGCACGAAGATCGACGGCAATCTGCGCTCCGGCGGCTGCTACTTTTTCTCGTCCGAATATCCGATGGTGGCGATGGATGCCGGCGCGGCGCGGCACGTCCTCGAGCATCTGCCGGAGATCATGAAGCAGAGCTTCGATCGCGAAACCTTCGCGCAGAAAGTCCATGCCGCCAGCATGCCGTTCTCCGAAGTCGCAATCGACCAGCTTTTCAGGAATCGCGTCGATCATTTCAAGCTCGCGGCGCGCCTTCGCAGGCTGCGCGCGTACTAAAGCGGCGCGCGAAAGGATTTTCTCCCGGTGGGGCGGTGAAGAGGATCGTCGAGCTTTGCGCCGCCGGCATGCTCGCCGCCGGCGGCATAGCCGCGGAGACGTGGCTGGTCCGGCATCGCCCCGGCGCGTCGCCTGCCGCTTTCGAAGGCGTGATGGCCGCGCTGGGCGGCTTCAGATCGCTGGCGGCGGAGGCGGTCTGGTTCCGCGCCGATCTTTTGCAGGAGGAAGGGCGCTATGTGGAGCTGGCGCAGCTGGCTTCGACGCTGGCGTTTCTCGAGCCGCACACGCCGGAAATCTGGGCCTACGCCGCTTGGAATCTCGCCTACAATATTTCCGTCATGATGCCAAGCGCGGATGACCGCTGGCGCTGGGTGGAAGCGGGCCTCCGGCTGCTGCGCGATCAAGGCCTCAAGGTGAATCCGGGCGACAGCGATCTTTGCCGCGAAATCGCCTGGCTCTTCCAGGCGAAGATCGGCGGCAGATTGGACAGCGCCGCCCCCGCCTATCGCGAAAAGTGGGCCGCGATCGTCAGAGACGTCGCCAAGCGCGACGCCTGGGAAGAACTCGCCATGGATCGCGGACGCATGCGCGCTGTCGAGCGTCTCTACAAAGTCACTGATTGGACCAGCCCGCAGGCCTCGGCGGTATATTGGGCGTATTCCGGCCTCTGCGCCGACACCATCTCCACTGAAACCAGGAATTTCCTCCGGCAGATCATCAGCTACGCCCGCCGCACCGGCCTCTGAAACACTCTCTCGCAAGCCGCCGCGCAGCCGCTGCGGATCGCTCGCCGGCGGCCATTGACGCAAGGCGCGTCATTATGGTAAAATAGACCCGGTTTGTATGAAGCGCAGAATACCATATGGAGTCATAAACTGGGCAAAGCTCGTCCGCGAATGTCTGTTCGTGGACAACACTTCCTGTATTCGCAAACTGGAAGAGGTCGATACGCCGGTTTTCCTGCGCCCGAAGAGATTTGGGAAGTCGATTGTCTGCTCGATGCTCGCGCATTATTACGACGTCGCATTGAAGGATCGTTTTGACGAACTCTTCGGAACTACAGACATCGGACGCGATCCGACGCCGCTGCGCAATTCGTTCCTCGTGCTGACTTTCGATTTCTCGACTGTGCAGGTGGGCACGCTCGCCGAGATCGAACAAAATTTCGTCGAGCACGTCCGCGGCAGGATTGGACGATTTGCCGCGCAATACGCAGACCTCGCCGACTGGTCGGAAGCGTTGGAGAAGAGCAACGCGGCGGCCATGATCGACAAAGTGCGCGACATCGTCCAAAACAAGCATCTTCCGCCGCTCTACATTATTATCGACGAGTACGACAACTTCACTAACGAGCTTGTGGTCTCGAATCGCGATGTTGAATACAACGCCGTCTGCGGGCACGACTCCAAAGGCGACGCCACGCGCGAATCGTTTTTCAAGGCGTTTTTCAAGTCGTTCAAGGCGGGACTTGCCGACGGCACGGTAGGCCGCACGTATTTTACGGGAGTCCTGCCGATCACGCTGGACGATCTTTCGAGCGGCTTCAATGTCGGCACCGTCGTGAGTCTCAATCCAGAAGTTCTCAACCTCGCCGGTTTTACGCAGGCGCAGGTGGAGAAATACGTGGACGCGATCTATGCGGAATACGGCTTCGACACGTCGAACCGCAGCGCCGTTCTCGCCGATCTCAAAGCGTTCTACGACGGCTACCGCTTCACTCCCGAAGCCGAGCCTCTCTACAACTCAACGATTTGCAACTGGTACTTGTTCAACTTCGTATCCTACAAAGGCAAGCAGCCGCCGGACATCATCGACGCGAACGTGCGCACCGACATCGGATGGTTCAGGCGTCTGGCGCAGACGAATTCGCATGCGCTGGAGAAGGTGCGCGCATATGTCGAGCGTGGAGAGGGGGAGGACATCGTACGATCTGCGCTCTCCGCGAAATTCGGCCGCGCGAAGTTCTTCAGCGAAGATTTCTTCCCTTATGCGCTTTACTATCTCGGACTTCTGACGTTCGAGGA
>DEWI01000157.1 GCA_002363575.1 Verrucomicrobia bacterium UBA3214
CGTCTTGCATTCTTGAAAGCCGATATTTGCGATCAGGAGGCGATGGACAGCGCTTTCTCGGATTTCAAGCCAGATACGATTTTCCACTTGGCCGCAGAGAGTCATGTCGATCGCTCGATCGACGGGCCTGGCGAGTTCATACGCACCAATGTCATTGGAACTGCGACGCTTCTGCAGGCGGCGCTTAAATATTGGAAGACCTTGGATGACAATGCCAAGGCGGCGTTCCGTTTCCAGCATATTTCGACAGACGAGGTATATGGCACGCTGGGCGAAACAGGTTTCTTTACGGAGAAAACCCCGTACTCTCCGCATTCGCCGTATTCCGCCAGCAAGGCTGCGAGCGATCACCTTGTCCGCGCCTGGCACGACACGTACGGTTTGCCGGTTCTGATTACTAACTGTTCCAACAATTACGGACCGTACCATTTCCCGGAGAAGTTGATTCCTCTCATAATTCTCAATTGCCTGGACGGCAAGCCCCTGCCGGTGTACGGAACAGGCGCAAATGTCCGCGATTGGCTTTTCGTCGATGATCATGCCCGGGCGCTTCTGCTTGTCAACGAGAAGGGTGCGCCCGGCGAGACTTACAACGTCGGCGGGCACAACGAGCGCACCAATCTCGAAGTCGTCAAAACCGTTTGCGCGATCATGGACGAGTTGAAGCCGCGTCCGGGCGCCAAGAAGTACGAGGAGCTGATTTCTTACGTCGCCGATCGCCCTGGGCACGATTTGCGCTACGCTATCGATCCAGGGAAGTTGATGGGGGAGCTTGGATGGAAGCCGCGCGAGAATTTCGCGACAGGAATCCGCAAGACCGTTCAGTGGTATCTCGATAATGAATGGTGGTGGAAACCGATCCACGAGAGGAGATATTCCGGGCAACGTCTCGGAACCGGAAAGTAAGAATGCTTCATCTTCCGCCAGCCGCGTACCGCCCGTGCGCGGCGAAACCTAAAGGGCGTCGAAAACTAGATCGTGAACGGCGGGGTTTTCAGGCGAGACAGGATGGAATATGCCGCCCTGCGCGCGCGCAGTCAACACGGCTCTCCTGAAATATGATATAATATTGCGCGATGAAATGTACGGGACTGACAGCGCTCGGTTAGTGTGGAAGGTAAGACGATAGGATGAATATTCCCCGCAACTTGATCCTGAAGCGCGACCAAATCTGGGTGTTGATCGCAAAAGACTTCAAGCTGAAGTACAATTCGACGGCTCTCGGATTCCTGTGGTCGCTTTTGGTGCCGACGCTTACCAGCGTCGTCTATTATTTCGTATTCGGGATAATGATCCGTTTTGACGCCCCGAACTATTTGCTGTATTTGATGAGCGGGACGTTCCTGTGGCAGTTTTTCAGCAATGTGGTGATGATGAACGGCATTGTCCTGGCGGCGAATCAGGGGTTGCTCAAAAAGACGTCGTTCGACCGCAGCCTTCTCGTCAGGTGCACGTTTTACACGGAATCGATCCATTTCTTCCTCACGCTTCCCGTGCTTTTCGGTATGATGGCGTTCTACCGCCAGATGCCAGACTGGGCGAGTCTGGCGCCGAATCTCGTCGTATGTCTGGTGTCGCTGTATTTTCTCTCGGTCGGCATAAGCTACATATACGCGGCGTGCAACATTTATTTCCGCGATCTGGAAAGGATCATGGGATTGCTGCTTATGATGTGGATGTTCTGTTCGCCGGTGTTCATCCCCGCGACGGCGTATCCCGCGGAATATAAATTCGTCTTGCACTACAACCCGATTGCAATGATACTCCAGCTTTGGCGCGACATATTCTACATGCCGGCCTGGCACCCGGAAATCTATTTAAAGCTTTTCCTGTCCAGCCTGTGCGTGTTTTTCCTCGGTCGCTGCGTGTTTCGCAAGATGGAACCCGGCTTTGCGGAGATGATGTAATGAACGAGCGTACCGGAGAACCTGTCATCGAGATGAACGACGTGACGATGCGCTTTCGCATCGAGCGCCGCCACTACGGCTTCAAGAATATCGTCCTGCATCTTCCCCAGTATATCAAGGACCGGAGAAGCGCTACCGATTTCGTCGCGCTGGATCATTTCAATCTGAAGGTCTATCGCGGCGAGCGCGTAGGATTGATCGGCCACAACGGCTGCGGAAAGACGACCACGCTTTCGATCATCGGCAATGTCTATCGCCGCTACGAAGGAATGGTCAAAGTCCGCGGACGGGTCTCGATGATGCTCGCGCTCGGCGCGGGCTTCTGCCCGGAGCTTTCCGGGCGCGAAAACATCTATCTCAACGGCATCCTGCAAGGCAAGACGCGAAAGGAGATGGATGCCGTCGCGGACGACATAATCGCGTTTGCCGACATCGGACAGTTCATCGATGCGCCCGTATATACGTATTCCTCCGGGATGCAGGCGCGCCTCGGCTTTGGCATAGCCACGGCGATCGATCCGGAAATTCTTCTCGTCGATGAAGTCATGGCCGTCGGCGACGCCGATTTCGCCAGCAAGTGCGAAACGCGCATCAACAAGCTTCTCTCCGGCGGCACGACGCTAATTCTAGTTTCGCATTCGATGGCCGACATCAAAAAGTACTGCACCCGCGTCGTGAAAATCGACCACGGGCGCATCGTAGCCGACGGCCCGACCGCTGAAGTTTTGGCGTCGTGAGCGAAAGAGGCCTTTCTGCGGCGATCGCGGATTTTGATATGGCATGGGAAGAGTGGCAGGGAAGGATGTTTCAAAGGCAAACAGCATCTAGAGCGGAATAACACAAATACAGAGGAGCGACTTCCGACACGGCCGGGCCAAGCAATCGCGCGAGGTGAAGAGTCTTTGCAGGGTTATGTGCAAATAGACTCGAGCGACTATGCATGTTGCGAGACCGTAGTGCAAAGGAGTATTGGAATATGGGGATTTCTTTCCGCAGCTTGATCAGAAAACTCATGATGCTCGACCCCGGGTATCGAAAAGCCAGCTTCCTTGAAGAAAAATTCGAGGTGAAGTCAGCCGAATTGCTTGCCGCCATTAAATCTCTGGATGCAACGATTAGTGATTACGGCGGCATCCTCGCGGCTGTCAAAGCGGCCGACAAGTCAGGCGACATTCTCGCGGCTGTCAAGGCGGCCGACAAGTCAGGCGACATTCTCGCGGCTGTCAAAGCGGCGGACAAATCCGGCGACATTCTCGCGGCTGTCAAAGCGGCGGACAAATCCGGCGACATTCTCGCGGCTGTAAGGGCGGCGGACAAGTCCGCCGAAGTGCTTGCGGCGGTCGGCGGCGCAACTTCACGTATTTGCGGTGTTGACAATCTCTTGACGTCGTATATAGACTACGTAAATCCCGAAATAGGGCTTGTCGAGCCGGTCGTGCGAAACGCCGTCGGCCGGCGGATACTGGTCGTGGGGTTTTATGGCGGAAATAATCTCGGCGACGAGTTGATGCTACGCGCCATACTGAAGTGCGCCAGACTTTTCCGCGATTTGCGATTCACCGTCATGCTGGCGGAGAACAAGGATTACGACAGCGCCCGTCTGGGCGACGTGGATATCATCCATTACTGCAGGACGACGTCGGACTTGTCCCATCTGGCGGCGCGTTTCGATGCGTTGCTTGTCGGCGGAGGGGCGCTCTTGGACGACGAGGCGTACCAATCTTCTCTGAACCACTTTAAATCGCTTTCCTATATCGTAACCGAGTTGCCGAGATATTTCAAGGCGCGCGGCAAGAAGGTCGCTTGTTGCGGGTTGAGCACGAACAAGCGGCTGGTCGATGAAACGTTCCGTGCCAGGATCGCTGAAGCCGTGGCGTGTGCGGACTATTTTTCTGTCAGGGACGCCCGGAGTCTGGCTGTTCTGGAGGAGTGTGCGGGCGGCAACGGCTCGATCCGCCTTGTCGAGGATATCGTCCTCTCCGATTCCGATATCGCCGTTGCGCCGGAGGCGCGCCGCGTGGATTGCGGCACGATCGTCTTCGGCATCACATGGGTGGCCATGGATGGATTCCGCCAGCCGCTGGAAGATTTAGTGCGGCGTATTCTCGCATTGGAGGAACGCTACCGCAGGCATGTCCGCATATGTCTGATACCATGCTACGATTTCACGCATGCAGATATCAGATTCTATGAATCGGCCGTCGCTTCGCTGCCGCCGGAATTGGCCGCGAATGTCGAGATCGCCGCCTATAACAACCGCCTCGCGAAGACCGTCGCCTTGTTCGACGGATGCGACGCCATGGTGAACATGCGCTATCATGCGGCGGTGGTTTGCGGGGCGCGCGGCATACCGCAGGTCGTCCTTGAGATGTCGCAGCACAGGCACTACCCGAACAAGATGAAATGGGCGGGCGAGCGCTTTGCCGAAAGGGCATGCGTCATGGATGCGGCCTCCGGAGGCGCGGAAATCTGCGCAACCCTGTGCGCGCAGTACGAAAAGGGACGCGGCGCGACGATCGGCCGCGATGAGGTCGAGGAGAACCGCCGCGAACTCGCGAGAGCGCTTGCGATCATCGCCGGAGCGGAACAGTCGGGAAAGGATGAATGTCGTGAAGTATGATTATCTCGTCGTGGGCGCGGGCCTGTACGGCGCCGTGTTCGCGCATGAAATGCGCAAGCGCGGCAAGACGGTTCTCGTGATCGACCGCCGCGAACACATCGGCGGCAACTGCTACACCGAGAATGTAGATGGCATCAACGTCCACAAGTACGGCGCGCATATCTTCAGGACGTCGCGCAAGGATATCTGGGACTACATCAGGGGTTTCGCGGAATTCAACCATTTCGTGAATTCGCCCATCGCCAATTACCACGGCAAGATATACAACATGCCGTTCAACATGAACACCTTCAATCGCATCTGGGGCGTTGCAACACCGGCGGAAGCGAAGGCGAAAATAGACGAACAGCGCGCAGAGATTTCCGGCGAGCCGCGGAATCTCGAAGAGAAGGCCATATCGCTCGTCGGCCGCGACGTGTATGAAATACTTGTGCGCGAATATACCGAGAAGCAGTGGGGGCGGCCGTGCACGGAACTCCCGGCTTCGATACTCCGCCGCCTGCCAGTGCGCCTTGTGTACGACAACAACTATTTCAACGACCCATACCAGGGCATCCCGGTCGGCGGCTATACGCGCATATTCGAGAAATTGCTGGACGGCTGCGAGGTCCGTCTGGGCGTGGATTTCCTCGAAAACCAGGGCGAATATCGTAAAATCGCCGGCAAGGTGCTGTACACCGGGCCGATCGACGAGTATTACGGCTTCAAGTTCGGCCCTCTCGAGTACCGCTCGCTGCGATTCGAACACAAGCGAATGGACGATACCGCCAATTTCCAAGGCGTCGCCGTGGTGAACTATACTAGCATGGACGAACCCTACACGCGCTCCATCGAGCACAAGCATTTCGAGTTCGGCACCCAGCCTTTCACTATAGTCTCCTACGAATATTCCAGCGAGTGGAAGCCGGGCGTCGAACCATACTATCCGGTGAACGATGCCAAGAACCAGACGCGCTACGAACAGTATCGCCAACTCGCCGCCGCCGATCCGCAGGTCGTATTCGGCGGCCGCCTCGGACTTTACAAGTACACCGATATGCAAGATACCATCATCGCCGCCCTCGATGCGGCTAAGCAAGAAGGATATAAAGAATGAGAATATTTGTCGCCAGCTGGTTTTTCCCGCCGAATTCTTCGTCCGAGGGATTCGTGACGTACAAACTATTGCGCAATTCCAGCCATTCTTATGACGTTGTTTGCTCCACCAGCGACCTCTGGGGATACAAGGCCCGGATGGAAGTAGAAGAGCCGCGGATCAAGATAATCCCTGTAAAAACTGCTGAACTTGATGAATGGAAAGAGCAGGCGATCAAAATCTTCGAGGCTGAACATGCAAAGCGGCCTTACGATGCGATAATGACGCGCAGCATGCCCCCCGAGGCGCTTGAAGTGGGGTTGGCTGTGAAAAAACGCCATCCTGATGTTCTGTGGATTGCATCCACTGGCGATCCAATCGCAAACAACCCTTATGTGGTAAATGCTATGGAGAAATTCCTCCCGCCAGAAGATGGGCGCGACGAATTTCTCGCCGATTTGCCGCAACCTTCTGTCTCATGGCGTCGCGATTGGACTAAATCCATCAATTCGACAATCAGGCTGGAAGCCGAGCTTAAGGTGCTTCAAGAAAAGTCGCTGGCTGCGGCGGATGCCGTAATCTGTCCGTCCGACATCCAGAGACGTTTCATGCGCAGCGGCAACCGGGTCCGCAGATTCGAAGTCGTTCCGCATTCATTCGACGCGTCGCTCTATTCGCGAGCGAGCGGGTATGACCCCGGATTCGCCGAGGGAAAAATCAACCTGGTCTATCTTGGATACTCCGACCAGTTGCGGAGTTTGATGCCGATGGTCCAGGCGTTGAGGGCGCTATACGTCGAATATCCAGAACTCGCGACGAAATTGTGCTTTCATATCTATGGGAATTACCCTGCGGATGTAAGCGACTACATACAGTCTTTCCAACTTCCCGCGGGCCTTTGCATCCCTCACGGCAATTGCACCTATTGGGAGAGCCTTGCCGTAATGAAAGCCGCCGATTGGCTCGTCCATATCGATGCGTATTTCCCGTCTCTTTCCGAAACAGGCGGCAGTATTTTCTTCGCCGGAAAGCTTGCTGACTATCTTGGCAGCGGCAAACCGGTGTTTGCGCTGACAGGAGCGGGTTCGCCGGCAGACTGCATCGTTCGGAATTACGGCGGGGTGATATGTCTCCCTTGGGATGGCGGCGCGATTCGCGGGGCGCTTGCGTCTATTGCACGCGGAAAGATGGATGTGTCGGTGGATTTGGATTTTGCGGCTAAATACGATGCCCGGAAGGTAGCGGCTGAATTCGATTCTTTTCTTGGAAAACTTTTTGCCCCTGTCGAATGCTCTCCGGTCGGGAAGCCGGTCCTTGCAGGCAAGGCAATTCCTCCATCCAAGACAATGACGGTGTGCGTCCCTTGTTATAACGCGGCTGCGACATTGAGACGTTGCCTGGATTCAATATTGGCAGTGAAGCGCCCCGAGCGACTGGATGTTATAGTTGTCGATGACGGTTCGACAGACAAGTCGGCGGAAATCGCGGTTGCGTATGTCAACGAGCATCCAGGCAACGTCCGGCTTCTTCGCAAGCCGAATGGTGGCCACGGATCCGGCATCAATGCCGGAATCGACATTGCCGCAGGGCGCTATTTTCGCGTCGTCGATTCAGATGACTGGGTGGACGCCGCCGCGCTTTCCGGCGAACTCGATTATCTAGAAACGCATGAGAAGGATGCACCCGATATTTGCTATTCAAATTACAGACTTGTCGATAGCACTACCGGAGCAGGATCGGATTGGGTTCTGAATTGGACGCCGGAATACGGCAGGATTTACAAATTTGACGATCTTGACACGGCAAAGGTTTATTTCACGATGGCAGGCTCCGCGTTCCGTACGCAAGTCCTGAGGGATAGTGGCCTTCGCTGCATGGAACATTGCTTCTACACCGATTCGGAATACATCCTCAAGCCCATACCATATGTCAGGACGGCAGTGTTTTTGAAAGCCCCAGTCTATCGCTATTGGCGTGGCCAGGAGGGACAAAGCGTTGCGTTTTCGTCTTTTGTCAAAAATTACGACAACCATTATGCAGTAGTGCGGTCGCTTGTCGATTTTTACAATACAGCCAAATTTCCCAGCGTACAGAAGAAATATTTCTTCCGCCTTTTGAAAGAACATTTGGTGACGCACTATCGAATCATGGAGGAGTTCGACGACGACAAGAAACGCGGAAGGGCTCGTAAGCGCGATTTTGACGAATACCTGAAAAAAGCCATGCCGGAGCTATACAAGTGGAGTCTGCGGCGTCCAATGCCAGCGCCATGTTGTGATTCTGCATCGCAGAATATGGACGGTGGAACGAGAAAGAAGCTTAAGCGACTTGTCAAAATGATGCTTCCGTATTCGGTTGTTCGCTTGTATCAGAAGAAGCACTACGGAGTTTGACGAAGACGTAGTAAGATTTCGCCCGTTTGCGCGACGGAGATAGACGTTGCGAGACATGAAGTCAATTCGTGCTGGAGTTGGACGATGACACTTGCGGGACAGGGAAGAGCCGTCCAAAACGGCGCGGACAGCAGTCTTCGGTTCAAGACTGTCGGAGATTTGCCATAAGTCGGTGCAGAGCGTCCAGAAGTCGGTGCAGAACTTACAGAAGTCGGTGCAATTATTGATTTTGATGCATTGATACCAAATATCCGCAAGGATTTCAAATTTGCTTGTCGTCGAGTGTGGGAAGCGCTTGTTTCTGATAGAACATTGTTCCAGCGGAGTATTTCTGTAACGCTTGGCATATCCAATAGCAGTGTGGCGATGGCCTATTCTAAACTCAAAAAACTCGGATTGATTGTCGAGATCGGCGGCGCCTAGAGCAGATAATGGACTGTTCGGGATAATATTTGATCTGCAAGGCACTCACGACTTTTCTTTGAAAGGGAAAAGACAAAATGAAGAAAATACTGGCAGTGTTCGGGACGCGTCCCGAGGCGATAAAGATGGCACCTGTCGTCAAGGCGTGTCGAGCATGCCCAGACTTTGAAGTAAAGGTGTGCATTACGGCGCAGCATCGGCAGATGCTCGATCAGGTGATGGATATATTCGGGTTGAAAGCAGACTTCGATCTGAACATAATGGCACCGAATCAGACGCTTGCCGATGTCACTTGCAAAGTCCTCAAGGGAATGGAGGGCGTGTTCGCCGAATGGAAACCCGATATGATTCTCGTCCAGGGCGACACGACAACCGTGATGGCTGCTGCGCTGGCCGCGTTCTATCACAAGATTGCGGTTGGACATGTCGAAGCCGGTTTGCGCACCGGCGATATTTATTCGCCATGGCCTGAAGAGATGAATCGCTTGATCGCCGGCAATCTCGCGACTTTGCATTTTGCTCCGACGAAACGATCTGCGGAAAACCTGCTCCGCGAGAACAAGCCGGAAGCAAGGATTTTTGTCACCGGCAATACCGTGATAGATGCGTTATACGATGCCGTCGCGATAATGGACGGCAATCGCGAATTGACGAAATCTTTCGATGAAAAGTTCGGGTTTCTCGATTCATCACGCAGATTGATCCTTGTGACCGGCCATCGCCGCGAGAATTTTGGCGAAGGTTTTATACACATATGCAATGCAATCAAGCGAGTTGCCTCTCGTGCAGATGTGCAGGTCGTGTATCCAATGCACATGAATCCCAATGTCCGCAAACCGGTGAATGCGATCCTAGGCGGATTGGAGAATGTCAAACTCATCGAACCGCTTGATTATCTTTCTTTCCTGTACATAATGCGCAAGAGCTATCTTATCATGACTGATTCCGGCGGAGTGCAGGAAGAAGCGCCATCGCTCGGCAAGCCTGTAATCGTCATGCGCGATACGACGGAACGTCCGGAAGCGGTCGATGCTGGGACGGTGATTCTTGCAGGGACGGAGACGGAAGCCATGGCGTCTGCGGCGGAAAGATTGCTCGATGACCGGGGGTGCTACGATGCGATGGCCCGTGCGATAAACCCGTATGGTGACGGTCTTGCCGCAAAACGCATAGTCGATATAATCAAGACGTCGGATTTCTAAAGATGGAGAATGCCCGTCGCCCTTGCCGTGCAAAGCAATGTCCATCGTAGAGTGTCGATCGATAACGGAGCGAGATATGGCAGGCGAGGGAGCGGAAAAACTTTTGACCGTGATAATTCCTTCATACGACATGGAGGGGTATCTCGGGAAATGCATAGCGAGTCTTTCTGGCGCAGACGGAAGGATCGCCGGCGATGTAGAGGCGATAATCGTCAATGACGGCTCGCGTGACGGGACGCTGGAAGTCGCAAACGGCTTGAAGGCGGCGTACGCCGGGAGCGTTGTCGTGATCGACAAGGCGAACGGCCATTACGGCAGTTGCATAAATGCCGCACTCGGGGTCGCGCGGGGCAGGTACGTCCGCGTGCTTGACGCCGACGATACGTTCGACAGCGCCGGATTCGCGGAATTTCTCGATTTCCTGCGCGGTTGCGAAGCGGATCTGGTTCTATCGGACTACGCATGCGTCAACGATGCCGGAGAAGTGCTTGTGCAGCGGTTTTGCGCCGGCAGCGCGGCCGGGGGGATATTGACGCTTCTCGACGAGGCGAATCCCCTGCAGCTGCCTGCGATAGCGTACAGGACGGAAATGCTTCGCGAGATCGGCTACCGGCAGACCGAGGGAGTGCCATATTCCGACACGGAATGGTGCATATATCCGATGGCGCGGGTGCGGACCGTAGCGATGTCGGGATGCAGCGTTTACCGGTATTTGATCGGCCGTGAAGGGCAGAGCGTCGGGAGATACTATGCGGGCTTCGAAAGCCTCGAGAAGGTCCTTTCTGCGTTGCTGGAAAAGGCGCCTGCTTATATGGCATGCGCGATATCGTCGCGCAATCGCGAGTATGTGGAGACGCGCGTCGTGGAATACGCGCGTTTCGTCGCAGAGGTTGCGATAGCGAATGCGCCGCTCTGGAGGATGCGAAGAGATTTCGATGCTGTCTGCCGGATTGTCGAAGCGGCTTCTCCGGAGTTCGCGCGACGTTTCTTCGCCTGCCGGATACTTCGCGCCATGGGCGGGCCCAGACTGTTTGCAATGATGCATCGCCGTTTTCGTTTGGCGTTTCCGCTTGCCATGGCATATCGCGTGCGCTTGAAGATCGGGGGCGGGCGATGAAGTTCTCGCTTGTCGTGCCGTGTTTCAATGCGGAGAAATATCTTCGTGAATGCCTGGATTCGATCGAGGCGCAGACCTTTGCCGCCTGGGAGTGCATTTGCATCGACGACGGTTCGACCGATTCGACTCCGGAGATTCTCGACGAATACGCGAAGGCGGACTCTCGCTTTATCGTGCGTCGCACTCCGAACGGCGGAGTGTCGGCGGCGCGCAACTTCGGAATATCCATCGCCTCCGGAGATTATGTCGGGTTCGTCGATGCCGACGACGCAATCTCGCGGGAATGGCTGGAGAGCGCGGCAGCGGCCGCAGGCGGCCATGCAGATCTCGTGAGGCTCGACCCGTGGAACAGGCGTTGCGGCCCGTGCGTAACCGCGGCGGAGATTCTCGTCTGCGGCTTCTCCATGCTGGTCTTCGTGCGCAGAGGTCTGCTGGCGGCGCTTCCCGAATGTTTCCCTGCGGGAATGCGTCTGCGGGAGGATACCATATTTCTCCTGAGAGTGCTTGGCGCGGCTTCTTCCACGCATCAGGTGCATGCCGCCGGATATTTCCACAGGACCAATACCGCTTCGGCGGTCTATGCGGTGCAAGCTGTCGCCGATTTCACCCGTTTCGTCGATGAGATAATCGCGCTTGCCGGGGAGTGCGATGCTCGCGACGTGTCGCGAGCGATCTACAAGTCGTTTCTATGGTGGAGGACCCAGCGCGACCGGCGCGAGAAGAATGCAGACGCCATCGCGTCCATGAGTCTGGCGAAGGCGCGGCGCGCCGGCGTTTTCATGTATTCCACTTCGCCGCTGTTGTGGCTCCGCGGTTTCTTCCTCGCCGATTTGTATATTTCTCTGCGCAGACTGGTGAATCCCAAATGGCTCCCTTGATACATTGCTGCTGGTTCGGCGGCCCCAAGCCGGCAAAAGTCGCTCTCTGCGTTGAATCGTGGAAGCGCTTCGCGCCCGAGTGCCGCATTCTCGAGTGGAACGAGGATAATTGCGGCTGCGAGGACGGCGAATACTACCGGCGCGCGGTTGCGGCGCGCCGTTGGGCGTTTGCGGCGGATTACGTGCGGCTGCGCAAGCTCGAAGAATACGGCGGCCTGTACCTGGATACGGATATGGAGCTGACAGCTCCGGCGGCGTGCGAATTGCTTTCCCGCCCGCTCACGCTCGGCTTTGAAAAAAATTGCGTCCATGCCGGCGTGATCGGCGCCGGCGCGCCGCACCATCCGCTCCTGCGCCGTCTTCTCGATGGCTATGGCAGCGATATCGACATCGGCGCCGGAGACCGCGAACCTCGCACGATTGTCACGCGCCTTACCGATTTGCTGATCGACGAATACGGCCTCATGTCTCCGTTCGGCGAACAGATTCTCGCGGGAGGCGTTCGCATATTGCCTGCGAATCGCCTGCTTGTCGATATGCACGATGGCGCCAATCTCGCCATACACCATTACGAAGCATCGTGGAAGCGCGGCTTCGACGCCGCTTCGTTCGTCCGCGATGTCGAGAGGTACTGCGATTGGCGCAATGCGCCGCTCTTGTTCCGTTTGAAGGAATCTGCGAAGATGTTTTTGCAATATCGCATGCCGCGAACGTACCGCGGCGTGCGGGACGGGAGACGACGGTGAAATTTTCGCTTGTTACCGTGACCATGGGCGACAGGCCTGAGCAGCTCGAACGTCTCCGCAAGTCGCTCGACGCGCAGACATGGCGCGATTTCGAGTGGATTGTCGTGGATCATCGCGATCATCCTGAATTGCGCGGCGGGCTTTCCCGTGCGAGAAATTGCGGCATCTCCATGGCGAAGGGCGATGCGATCGCTTTCCCGGACGATGATGCATGGTATGAACCAGATACGCTGGCGCAAGCGGCCGCCGCGCTCGCCGACGCCGAAACGGACGGCATCTCTTTCCGCGTAGTGGATGGAAACGGCGTTTGCAGCGCGGGCGGCTGGATGAGCGCGGCCAAGAAGAGCGTCACAAGAGCCACAGTCTGGCACACGGCGGTCTCGTGTTCGTTTTTCCTGAAGCGCGGCGCGATAGGAGAAGTGCGTTTCAACGAGAAGTTGGGCGCCGGCTCGGGAACGCGTTTCGGCTCCGGTGAAGAGACAGATTTCCTGTTGCGGCTGATCGGCCGCGGCGCGCATATTCGCTATGACGGCACCCGGCATGTATTCCATCCGCAGCCATCCGGGCGTATCGACGTCTCGAAGGGCTGGCGATACGGCAATGGATATGGATCGACGCTCCGCAGGCATCATTACTCGCCATGCCGGCTCTTTTGGGCTTGCGCGGCTCAATTTGCGCGCGCCCTCCAGGCGCTGGCGCGTCTTTCTGCGCGCCGCTGCGCCTTCCATCTCGCCATGTGCGCCGGGCGGTTTTGCGGATATGTTTCCCCCGCGGCGCCCTGAGCTGCAGCCAAGTGGTTTAGTCGCGCGGGCGGGAGAGGCGGACGGGGCCTTCGAGGCCGGATGGAAGTATGGGCCGGTCTTCTGCGTGCAGGAGCCGGCCGGATGCGAATTTCATGATGTTCGCGTTCTCGAAGATCTTCCATTTCACGCCCTTGCGGTCGTGTGCGCGGATTCTGTTGGCGCCGAGATTGGCGACTTCGATTTCCAGCGTGTTTTCGCCGTCGCGGACGAGCGCGCGGGGAATCTCCAGTTTGTATGGGTGCGTGAAAACGGTGCGAATATGCCTGCCGTTTACGCGTACGGAGGCTGAAGAATGAACTTCGCCGAGATCGAGTTCGAGATCGCCGGCGGCGGCGCCGTCGAATTTCGCTTCGCGCGCGCCGAAGCGCGTCCAGTCGCCGAGCACATCGCCTTTGCGGTCGTCAGGAAGCGGCCAGCCCGATACGTCGTATGCGAACGAGAGCTTCCAGTCGCGAAGCGCGATTTCTTCGCCTGGCTTTGCGGCTTGCGGCGGCGCGCTCCAGCGCCGCATCTCCTTTGCCAGCTCCTCCGGCTCGGCGGCGCCGCCGAGCAAGTGGCATATCCCTCACGGGCGCGTCAGAGCGGAAGCTTCCGGGAACTCCAGAGCTTGTGAATGGGCGGAGATCAAGGCTGCGCCCAGGAGAGACAGTGCGGATTTTATTCTGGCAAGGAGGCGGGCTGGTGTCCGGGAAGGGGGCTTCTCAGTTTGTGCGGCCGGTATATTCATCCACGGCGGCTTTTGCTTCGGCGTCCTTGAAATATTCCGCCTGCGCCGCCTTGCGGGCGGGTTCCCACGGGCGGGCGTTGCCGCGTCCGGTTAGCTGGACGACGCAGAGCTGGAGTTGCTTCTTGTGCCAATTCACCATGCAGTTGGAGCCCCAGGCGCCGCCATGCCCGAACCATTCGTTATCGCCATCCTTATCCTTGTAAGGAGCTTTCAGGCCGAGCGAGTAGCCGCCGCCCATCGAGCGCGTCGAAACGGCGAGGAGGTTTTTCACCGTCTCTTCCTTCAGGATGCGCACGCCGTTTTCGCCGAGTCCGAGATTCATCAGCATCCTGTAGAACTTCAGCTGGTCGCGCGCGGTCGTCCACAGCCCTGCGCCGGCCGAGGCGAATACGCCATCGCCATTGTATGGGCGCTGCATGCTTTCGTCGCATGATTGCCATACGGTGGGCTGGCCTTTCTTGCAGTGGTACATATGTATCTGGCGCGCGAGCTGCTCTTCTGTAGGCCGGAATGTCGTTTCGGTCATGCCGAGCGGATCGAGGACGGTCTCCTTTAGATAATCTTCCCATTTCTTGCCTGTGACGATCTCTACAATCGCCGCGCCTATGTCGATGCCGGTGTTGGAATACTGGACTTTCGTGCCCGGTTCGAAAAGCAGCGGAGTCGCCGCGGCAGTTGCCGCCACGCTCCTAAGCGGCATCTTGCGCGACCAGCCGCCCATCTGCTTGTAATTCGGAAGCTCGAAAGGGAAGCCCCCCGTATGGTTCATGACCATCTTCACGGTGAGGACGTTTTGCGCCTTGGTCAGCGTGACGGTGTTGTTCGTCTTCGCGGTCTGCACCCAGAGCGTCGCGAATTCGGGCAGGTATTTCGATACGGGGTCGTCGAGATCGAGCTTGCCTTCTTCGACGAGTTTGGCGATAGTGACGCCGCAGAAGCCTTTCGTCTGCGAGCACTGCATGAACGGGTCGTCGAGCGTGATCGGGCGCTTTGCCGCCACGTCGGCATAGCCCAGGCAAGTCGTTTCCACCCGCCCGTTGTCGTCGAGGACGCAGATAATGCCAGGCAGGAGTCCGCTTTCCACGTACGGGGAGAGGGCGTCTTTCACGGATTGGGCGAATGCTCCGCAGAGCGCGATAGATGCGGCGGCCGCCGCGAGTGTCTTTTTCATTTTCATTCCTTCGTTTGCTTTGTTTCCAGGGATTGCTACAGCGTGGAAATTCTTGTCTCGGCTTCCGGCTTTTTTCCGGTTCGCGGTCAATATGATTGCCAGGCGGGCGCTATTCGATTCAGTTGTATGAAATCTCGATTTTGCCGTCGACGCGCCCGCCCGCCAGCCATGCGAATGCCGCCGATGCGCTTGCTATGAATTCCCTGCGTCTCACCTGTAGCCCCGGCGTGCGTTTTGCGCTGGATTTGGCGTGGCGCGTCGATTCGTGGAAGAACAAAAACTCCCGGAATATCCGCTCCGGGAGTTTCATGACGCCATTGGCGGAGGGAGGGGGATTCGAACCCCCGGTACGGGTTAACCCCGTACGACGATTTAGCAAACCGCTGCCTTCAGCCACTCAGCCATCCCTCCGAGGTGAAAACGGCGCGTATTATATCATATCTTTTTTTCGCCGTCAATGAAGACGGCGACAGGCTTCCAGGATTTTTTGTTGATCACGACGAGATCGGCGACGTATCCTTTCTCGACCTTGCCGAGATCGTCGCCCCAGCCCTGTTCGATCGCCTGGTTCCACGAAGTCGTGCGCACAAGATCCTTGAGAGGAATGCCGGTGACGTCGTGGACGTTCTTCAAGCCGTTGCCCATCCACAGCGTGGAGCCGGCGAGATTGCCACCCTTGACGAGACGGGCTTCGCCGTTCTCCAGCTTGACTTCGAGGCCGCCCATCGTAAATGCGTAGCCGTCCTTGCAGTGCGAGCAGCGCAGAGAATCGGTGATCATCTGCACATGCGCGAGATTGCGGCGCGTGAAGATCAGGCGCAGCATGTCGTCGCAGAGATGGATGCGGTCGCAGATGACTTCGGTGTTGAGATCCTCGATGAGGAAGCCGGCGCCGACCATGCCGATTTCGCGATGGTGCAGAGGCGTCATCTGGTTGCAGAAATGCGTCATGTGGCGCAAGCCGTTCTTGTATGCCGGCATGAGGTCGGCGAGCTTGGCGCCGGTGTGTCCGCAGGAGGGGACGACGCCGAGCTTGAGGCAGTCCTTCGCGAATTTCGCGCCGCCCTCGGTTTCCACGGCATAGGAAATCTGCTTCACGGGGAAGACTTTCGCGATCTCCTTGAGTTCTTTCACGTCGGGCTTGCGGACGAATTCCGGGTTCTGTGCTCCGCAGCACTTGACGTTGATGAACGGCCCTTCGAGATGGATGCCGGGCGTCTTCGCATACGGCATGCCCGCCTCAGCGTACGCCTTGAGATTCGCGGCGGCGGCGAGAAGTTCGCCGTGCGAGACGGTGAGCGTCGTGGGCAGGAAGGTCGTCACGCCTTCTTCGAGCTTGCCTTTGGCAATCTCGAAGATCGCCTGCGGATCGGAATCGCAGAAATCGAACGTGAGCGCGCCGTGGGTGTGGACGTCGATGAAGCCGGGCATGACGTACTGCCCCTTGACATCCACTACCGTGTCGCCGGGACGCGGCGAGGACTCGCGCTTCGAAACGCTCTTGATTCTGTTCTTCTCGATTACGATCGTCGCCCCCTCCAGTTCGAAGTCGGGCGAGATGACATGCGCATTCTTGATTATTGTCTTCTGCATCGGTCTGCCTTTCGTCACGCCTCTAGGGGCGCTGCATTTTGGATTTGCCGCTATTATATCATATTTTTCTCGTCTTGCACCGGCGGAAGGAAAAAACGCGCCGGCGGCGCGCCGGTCATTCGAGGCGGGATTTCTGGCGCGGATCGAAAGCGTCGCGCAGGCCTTCGCCTACGAGGACGGTCAGGAACATCACGATAAAGAGCGCGAGCGAGGGGAAGAGAATCAGCCACCACGCCCAGCGGAATTGCTGCGCCTGGTTCATCAGCTCGC
>DEWI01000030.1 GCA_002363575.1 Verrucomicrobia bacterium UBA3214
CCGCGCATGGTGTGGCGCAAAGCCCAGAAGCTTTTCGCCGCCCGCGCTACACCGCCGCCTTGCGCCGGATGGACAAGGGGACGCACGGGATGCGCGTCGAAATCGCCTGCCCCCGCGAACCGAGAGACGACAGCGGGCGCGCGGCGACGACGAGCGCTCCGCCGCGCGGCAATTCGCCTGCTGGAATATCGAGCGTCGTAATCCCGCCGTTTGGCTCGTGACCGATTCCCAGATTGATGCCGGCGGCATACACCGCTTTGTGGAGCTTTTTCCCGCTCTCGCGATCCACGACGGCGACCTCGTAGGCGTAGGCGCGCGAGGAACGCGCGCCGTCGGCAAGCGGAATCCCGATGCGCAGAACGTCCATCGTCTCCGCAGGCGCCGCCTTCGCCGTTTCCGCCGCCTGCCCGTCCTGCACCGTTTCCTCCTGTTTTGGGGCCGGCGCCGTCGCTTTGACTGTTGCGAAGGCCGCGGAAAGCTGCGCGCCTTTGCGGAACTGCGGAACGCCTTCCTGCTTTTTCAGTTCCTCTTTGGAAAGCGGATGCGCACCGCCGCGCCCGAACGGCATGACCCAATCCGCGCCGAGGCTCGCTTCGCCGTGCGTGAAATCGTGGCGCTCGAGAACCATCATGTCATCGTACATCCTGACGAGATAGCCGTGGCGGCCTCTGCCCGTCTGGGCGCTGTCCAGCCCTTGCAGCTTGATTTTCGTAATGTAGGAGTCGCCGACAAGCCCGCCGCAGCCGCGCGGCTCGCAAGATGCGCACTCGAAGCACGGCAGGCGTCCGTAGTACAGATTCGCCATGTTCCAGTTGGAAATGCTCCAATGGTTGTGGCCGAAGAACGCCACGGCGTTGCGCCCGCGCGAAGCCCGCTTGCGCAGCGGCGCCTGCGGCCGCGAGTGGGTCATGAAGAAGAACGGGCGCAGCGGATCGTCGAGGCGCGCTCTCTTCGCGGTCTCGTCGATGAGGCGGAGCAATTCGTCGTCGTCGACGCGCTGGTTCCTGCCGAAGAAGTGGTAGCCCTTGACTTCCTTGTGCCAGACGGGCTCATATTTCTCTCCCCAGATTTTCTCCCAGTTGGCGGCCATGTCGGTTGCGAGCACGTGCTTCGCCCTCTCCTCGGGATCGGGATACTTGTTGGCGACGAACGCGCCGTATCCGGCGCCGTCGGTATCGTGGTTGCCGGTGACGAAAAGTTTCACGGGACCGCCGGTCTCGCCGAAGACTTTGCGCCAGGCGGAGGCGTGGTACTGCATCTCCTCGACCTGGCCGCGATGCGCGAGATCGCCGCAATGCACAACGGCGTCCGCGCCGCGGCTCTTGAAATATTCAAGCGCGTTGCGGAAATACTTGTCCGGCCAATTGCGCCCCGGCGTTCCGCCCGGTCCGCCGCACGTGCGCAGATGGGTGTCCGAAAGGACGCCGAAAACGAGATTCGGCGCTTTCGCCGGCTTCCAGCCTTCCGGAGCGGCGAACAAGAACCCGCCGGGCAGCGCGGTGAAGCCAAGCGCCGTCAGCGAATCTTTCAGGAATTCCCTGCGCGATACCTCCAGTTTCATTTCGCCTCCTCGCGCGACACTAGTATGAAGCCGCCGTTCGCCGGGATTTCGACCGGTTTTGCAAAGTCCGGCGCCGCCCCTGCACGCTGGACATTCTCGATCGCCGGCCGCGTCCATCCCGCGGCGCCGCCATCGAACGAGAAAACCGCCTTCTTCGGCGAGTCGGAGAAATTCGCGATTGCGAGGACGGTCTTGCCGGCGCCTTTCCAGACGCTCGCCTTTATTTCGGCGTCGCCGGCGGTGCGCACCGGGCATGCGTCGTCCCACCAGCCGATGAACTCCATGTCGCCGAGACCGGTCTCGTCGAAGAATTTCCACATGCACTGCGGCGAACCCTTGCGGCTGCCCCAGCCCATGCGGTCGGTCATGCCGAAGACGAGTCCCTTGACAGGATCGCCCTTGCCGAGCATTTCGCCGGGGATGCCGAACGGAATGCCGGAGCGCTCCACGAGCCAGAAGCCCGCCGGGGTGTTGTTGTTGAAGCCCTCGCCGCGCCACAGGAGATCGAAATACGGATACAAGTCGATGAACGCGAGGTTGGTGGAATTGCCGCCGGCGAGAGGATTGTGGTGGGTCCAGCTGTGGTTATCGACGAGCCGCCGCTTGCCGTCGCGCCCGAGTATGCGGCGCGCGCGCCGCATGGACTCCCCGGATAGCGCCGTGTCGTCGATGTACAAGCCGTCGATTCCATGCTTGCGCACGAGGTAGTCCAGCCCCTCGAGATAGAAATTGTCCCAGCGCGTCTCTGGCGTGGTGATCACCGCGAGATCGAGGCGCGGAGCGTAGTGCGCGGAGAAATCCACCGTCTCCCGCCACGCGGGGATTATATCTTCGCCGACATGCGCTTTCAGCCACGGATGCGGGCCGCGGCGGTTGGTGATCGGCCAGCCGGGAACGGATGCGTCGCGCTCCATGACAACCTCGCCGTCAAGCGACTTCAAGGCGAAGAACTCCGGCATGTTCTGCGTGAGTTCGCGCGTCGTGTAGTAGGGCTTCAGCTTGAGGCCGGCCGCGTGCGCCTCTTCCGCCATCTTGTGCAGCAACGGCTCGCCATCGGCGCTAAACGGGTAATTGATATACGGATTCCACAGCGTGTTGTGGTGCACGTTCACGACAGTCGCGCCCTTCCGGCGTATCGCGGCGGCGTCGAAAGTCTTCGTCTTCATCTTCAAGTGGCAGTATCTGTCTGCGAGATGCGCCTTCATGTCGAGCGGATGGAACGGCGTAAGATATAGATCGAAGTTCCACTCCGCATCCGCCGGCACGTCTTCTCCCCACGCCTCCACGACGGCAGAGCCTCCGGATTTCGCGACGCGAATCTTCCCGTTCGCCGCCCAACTCGCAGGCAACAGAATCTTCCGCCATTTGTAGTATGCGTTTATCAGCGGGCGGCGGTAGTTCGCATCCTTGAAACGTATTGCGAAAGCGCCGTTCACGCGCCCGATCCAAAGCGAATCGCGGCAGTGCGCGTCGTTCCACTCCTGCTCGAGGACGGCGCCGTCTTCCAGCTCGCCGCCTTTCCTCCCGAACCCGTCCAGAAAGCGCGCGTTCGCCGCATCCATCGTGATGCGCAAGCGCGCCGAGACCTTGGGGGCGGCGCCATGCACGCGAATCCTGAACGAGCAGCTGCCGGTGAAGTCGATGGCGCCTTGCACCGAAACCTTCGCCGCGCCGTATTCCGTCGCGGCCTCCCACGAAGCGCGCGTCTGCGAAATCTCCGTGAACGCGAATTCCGCCTTCCCGGCGGCCGCGGAAGAAAGGATGAATTCGAACGGCCCGGAGAGAAGCCGCGTGCCATCCTTCCCGATGCGCGTATTCGAACCGCTGAAATACGAAACGAGCTGCTTCGGCAAGCCGTTCTCGCCCAGCACGAGTTCGCGACCGAGTATCTTCACCGTGCGCGTCGCGCGATCCACCTCCACCGGCGTGTAGGGTTTTACGAGCGTATCTTCGCGCCCAATGCCGGAGTTCAGCCATTTCAGGCGCGCGAGCCGCCACGCATCCGCCACGCCGCCATCCTCCAGCACGGGGCCGTCAGCGAAGATCTCGAAAGGCAGCGCGGCGCTCTCGCCGGTCGTGGCGTCACGCACGGCGACCTCGCCTGTGAACGTCTTCGAAGCCGCGTCTTTCGGAATATCCACCATCACCCATATCGGCTTGACGCCGCCGGCGGCGACGCGGCATTCGCGCGGCGTGATGCGCGTGACGGCGAGCGGCGTCTTCGCCTCCCATGCGAGTTCGCGCGCCTTGTCGGACGCGACGCATACCTGGAACGCATACCATTCGCCGGGCTGTGCGCGGCCGTGGAATATTTTCGCCGCCTCGCTCCCGTCCGCGAACCAATGCGCGGGGATGATGTTGTTGCGCACGGCAAGGCGGCGCTCCTCTCCGAAAAGCCAGAACGGCGCGGGATGCGTACGCCGCCAATCCGCCCAGACGGCCGCGTCAACAGCGCGCTCCATCTCCGCGCATACGGCGTCTTCCGGCATTTCCCCCGTCGTCGCCTCGGGAATGTTTTCCTCCTGGACGGCTCGCTTCTGCGCCGCGCCGTGCGCGGCGAAAATCGCCGCGCAGGAAATTGCTGCGAGCGAAAGGAATTTGCTGCGACGGTGCGGCGCTTTCATTTCCGGTCCTCAGTCCTTCTGGAGTTTCGAGAGGATTTCGAGCGCGGCGGGCGGGAGATTGCCGTCCGCCTGCGGCCCGATGTTCAAGAGGAGATTCGCGCCTTTTTCGTTGGTGCGGCGGATGAGTTCGCGCACTTCCTCGACGCTCTTCCAATCCGTATCGCGCACGCAATATCCCCAGTGGCCGTTCACCATCGTGTCGCACGTCTCTTTGGCGTAGCGCGCGTCCGGCGACTGTTCGCCGCTGTAGCCGGCCTTGTTCTCGCCCGGCGCGTCGCGCTCGAAGACCTGTATGTCTTCGCCGGGGCGCATCGCGTGGTGGTGGTTGTTGAGAACGAGGCATCCGGGCTGGAGAGTGTGGATGAGATCGTAGATTTCGTCGAGCTTCCAGTCGAAGGGCGTGGCGTCCTTGGCGTGGTCCCATTCACCGTCGAACCAGATCGAGAGGACGTCGCCGTAATTCGTCAGAAGCTCCGTGAGCTGCGCTTTCATGAACGCGAGATATTCCGCATAGTTCTCGTTGCGGTTGTCGAGGCGGCTGCGCGCCTTTGTGCGCTCTCCCGTGGGGTACGCCGGATGGCGCCAGTCCATGAGCGAATAATAGAAACCTAGCTTCAGCCCCGTCTTGCGGCATGCCTCGGCAAGTTCTTTCACGACGTCGCGCTTGAAAGGCGTGGCGTCCACGATGTCGTAGTCGCTCGCCTTCGTGTCGAACATCGAAAAGCCGTCGTGATGGCGCGTTGTGAACACCACGTATTTCGCGCCAGCATCGCGGAACGCCTTGCACCATTCGAGAGCGTCGAAATCATGCGGATAGAAGGCGTTCGCCGCCTTCTCGTATTCGCTCGCCTTCAAGCCTTTCTTTTCGAGATACCACTCGCCCTGCGCGTACGTCGCGTAGAAGCCCCAGTGGAGGAATATGCCGAACTTCAAATCCGCGAACGCCTTGCGCGCCGCGAGCCGCACCGCGGGGACGTCCTCTTCCGCAGGTGCGCTCCCGGCGGTGTATTCGTCGAGAAGCTTCTTCGCGCAGTTTGTCGTCACGGTCTGCGCGCCGCGTTTGAACGCCTCGACGGCGTGAGGCAGGCGGTCCACCGTCCAGACGTGCAGCTCCAGCCCGGCATCCTTGATCGCCTTCATGTATTCGGGAGTGGTCACGTCGGCCGCGTACCTGATATCCACGCCGTCCGCGTCCATCTCCTTCGTCGTTGCGATGATTTCTTCTACGGGGACGGGCGGCGAGCCCTTCTTCCAGCCCCTGCGGCAGTTCACGCACGAAAGCACCTTGTACTCAGGAAGGAGGCGCTTGAACTCCTTGCCGCATTCTACGCTTCCGCACAGGAAGAGCGTGTTCCCGGGGTTGGCCTTCGTCTGCTTTTCGAGGATGGCTTTGACATACGGCACGATGTCGCCCGTCCTGGCTTTCACATCGACATAGATCCATCTGCCGTCGCGCGCCAGCTCCAGCACTTCCTCGAAAAGCGCTGGGCGCGCTCCGGCGAATTTCGAGCCTTTCCACTTCCCCCACGAGCCGACGTCCAGCTTCGAGACTTCGTCCCACGTCGCTTCGTTGCACGCCTTCGTATTCGCGCCGCCCGACGTGCGCTTCAGCGTGCCGTCGTGGAAAGTGAAGACGCGCCCGTCTTTGGAAAGGTAGATATCGCACTCGAAGCCGAAGCCGCGCTCTACCGCCATCTTGTACGCGGGAAGCGTATTCTCCGGAGCGTCGTGCGATTCGCCGCGGTGGCAGATTAGCGTATCGGGTGCCGGCGTCGCCGCGCCTGCGGAGATTGCCAGTGCCAGCGAAAACGCGGCGGCCAGCATTGTTTTCTTGTCCATCGTCTTGTCTCTTTCCTTTGCCTTGCCTGCGCGAAGAGTATTATACTATATTTGCTGGCGTTATGGCGGACCGCCGGCGAAATTCGCGCCTTTGGCAAGCTGTTTTGTTTTCGACAGGAGGATTTGACGCGAAATGCGCGCCCGCCAAAATCGAGGCGCTTCTTGGCGGGCGTTGCGTTGAAATCCGATGAATGGAAAGCAAATGCCATTGCCATCCCGCAGCGCGTGCCGCGTTCGACGGAAAACTTAAAGGAGAGCCTCCGGGGCGGCGGCTCTCCTTGCCCTTGCGGGAACCTTTGCAACGGCTTCGCGGTGCAGTCGCACAATTACCCCCTCCCTGATTTTGCTTGCTTTCAGCGGTTTCCTCGCTTTGTGTTTTGCGTTTTAAGATTTACGCTCTCCGCTGCGCCGTCTTTGAACTGGCGCGTCCGGCCGTTGAAGGAGAGGCCGACCGCCCAGACGGGCTTCCCGGCGGCGCGGTAAGGCTCGGCGTATTTCCGCCGCTGTATCTGCGACATTGCGACTTTCGGCGGCTTGTCCACCTTTAGCTCGAAGATGTA
>DEWI01000047.1 GCA_002363575.1 Verrucomicrobia bacterium UBA3214
ACGGAAAAGCCGTGGAAACTTCTCGTGAAGTTTTCATGGCCCGCGCTCGTTTCGATGACGCTGAACGCGCTCTACGCCGTCGTCGATCGCCTGTACATCGGGCAGGGGTGCGGTGAGGCGGCGATGGCCGGCCTCACGCTCGTTTTCCCGGTTATGCTGCTTTTCGGGGCGTTCGGCGTGTTCGTGGGCGCGGGGCACGCCGCGGTGCTGTCGATAAAGCTTGGCGAGGGCGACCATGCGGCATGCGAGAAGCTCCTCGGCCAGCTCGTCGCATTCAAGCTCGCGTTCTTCTTCATACTGCCGCCGCTCGTCTTTTTCAATGCCGATACGGTTCTCGGGTGGTGCGGCGGCGGCGGCGTCAGCCCCGCGGCGCTCGCGAGCGCCCGCGAATATCTGCGCATAGTGCTTTTCTCGCATCTCTTTTCCCATCTCGCATTCGGCTTCTCGGCGATGATGCGCTCCGAGGGCGCCGCGAAGACTTCCATGCTTTGCATGATCGCGGGATTCGGCACGAATCTCGTTCTCGATCCGGTTTTCATATTCGGGCTCGGGCTTGGCGTCGCCGGCGCCGCGTGGGCCACGAATATCGCGATGTTCGCAAGTTTCGCGTTCGCGCTCGCGTACTACACGGGCGGGAGAAGCGCCGTGCGCCTGCGCCTTTCATGCATCGGCTTCCACCGCGGGCTGATCGCCAAGCCGTGCGCGATCGGCTTCGCGCCGTTCCTGCAGCAGCTTCTCGGCGCATTCATCAACGTCGCGTTCCCCGCGGCGTTCGCGAAATGGTCGGCCACTCCGGAGGCGGCAACGACGCAAATCGCGTCGCTCGGCGTATTCGAGAGCGTCGTGATCTTGACGATCCTGCCGATTCTCGGCGCGCAGCAGGGCCTACAGCCGATCATCGGCTACAACTGGGGGGCGAGGAACTTCCGGCGCGTGCGCTCTTCGCTGGCGCTCGGCTTCTGGGCGACGAGCGCGCTGTGCGTTGCCGCCTGCATCGTGCAGGTCGTGCCGCCGTTCCCGCGGCTGCTCGCGCGCATCTTCGTCTCCGCGGACAATCCAGCGCTTGTCGAACTCGCCGCGAAAGATCTGATGCTCGCGAACTGCATGCTGTGGTGCATCGGCTTGAACGTCGTTTCGACGACGTACTTCCAGTCGATAGGCAGGCCGCTCGCGGCGATCGTGCTTTCGACGATGCGCCAGGGCGTGATAATGCTTCCGATGATCTGCATCCTCCCGCGGTTCATGGCCGACCACACTTTCGCGATATGGCTTTCGCTTCCCGTCTCCGACGTCCTGTGCTGCATCGCGACGCTCGTGCCTTTCGTTCTGCACATGCGTTTTCTTTCCCGCGTAAAGTCCCGCGAAGGCTCCGAAGACGACGCGTCCGCGCGCCTTCCGCAGTCTGCGCGGAGGAAGGCCGACATACCATGAACAACCCGCAACCAGCCACCTGCAAAGGGTTCAGCCTGCTCAGCGGCGGACTCGACAGCCAACTCGCCGTCCGCGTGCTGCAACGCGCCGGCGCATACGTCGAAGCCATCGCGTTCGCCACGCCGTTCTTCTCCCCGGATGCGGCGCGCAAGGCGGCCGCCGCACTCGGCATCAAGCTGCACGTCGTCGATTTCACGGCCGACGAGCTCGCGCTCGTCGAGAATCCACCGCATGGCTTCGGCGGCGCGATGAACCCGTGCATAGACTGCCATATGACGATGATCAAGCGCGCAGGCGAGATGATGGCCGCGCGCGGCTTCGATTTCGTCGCGACCGGCGAAGTGGCGGGGCAGCGCCCGATGAGCCAGAACAGACAGGCGCTCGGTATCGTCGAGCGCGGTTGCGGTATCGCCGGGCGGCTCGTGAGGCCGCTTAGCGCGAAACTCCTCGAGCCTACCAAGCCGGAGCTGGACGGCATTCTCGACCGTGAAAAGCTCCTCGATATTTCCGGGCGCGGCCGCGAACGGCAGATCGCGCTCGCCGCGGAGTTCGGGATAGTCGATTATCCATCGCCGGCCGGCGGCTGCAAGCTCACGGAGGAAGGCTTCGGCAGGAAGCTGAAGGACTTGCGCGACCACGAAGGCCTGAAAGACCGCCGCCTCGTCGAACTCCTTTCAATCGCGCGGCGCTTCCGCCTGCGCGGCGGCACGTCGGTCGCGCTCGGGCGCGACAAGACGGAGAACGCCGCTCTCCACGCCGCGGGCTTCGGCACGCTCCTCGCGCCTGCGAACTGCCCCGGCCCCACCGCGCTGATCCCGGAAGTGAAATCACCGGAGGAACTCGCCGACGCCGCCGCGCTCGTGGCCACGTATTCGCGCTGCGACCGCCTAGAGACGGATGTCGAAATACTCGTGACGGCGCCGGATGGAAAGCAGCGCCGCATTCGCGTGCCGCGGTCCTGCGACCGCGCGACCTTCAAACCGTACCAGATAATGTAGCTATGCTCGAAGTTCTTGCATCCCATCTCGAAACCATCGCGGCGTACGCGCCGCAGTGGGGAATCGCGTTCATATTCGTCTTCATGGCGGTGGAGTCCAGCTTCATTCCGTTCCCCAGCGAAGTAGTCATGATACCCGCCG
>DEWI01000082.1 GCA_002363575.1 Verrucomicrobia bacterium UBA3214
GCGCGACGATCGTCTTGCCGGCGAAATCGGGGCGCTTGGAGAGTTCGAGCGCGGCCCACAGCGCCGCTCCGGAGGAGATGCCGACGAGCATCCCTTCGCGGGCGGCGGCCGCTCTGGCGGTCGCGCCTGCATCGGCGGCCGACACCTTGACGACTTCCGAGAGAATCGACGTATCCAGGACCTTCGGTACGAACCCTGCGCCGATGCCTTGAAGCTTGTGCGGACCCGGCCGTCCGCCGGAGAGCACCGGCGAGGTGTCCGGCTCGACGGCGACGAGTTTGACGGCGGGGTTTTTCTCTTTGAGATATCTGCCTGTGCCGGTGATCGTGCCGCCGGTGCCGACGCCGGCGACGAACGCGTCGATTTCGCCGTTTGTCCCGGTCCAGATTTCCGGGCCTGTCGTGCGGTAGTGGCTTTCCGGGTTGGCGGGATTCTCGAATTGCTGGAGGATGACCGCGCCCGGCGTGGCGTCGCGCAACTCGTTCGCTTTGTCGATCGCGCCTTGCATTCCGGCGGCGCCCGGCGTGAGGACGATTTCAGCGCCGTAGGCGGCGGCGAGTTTGCGGCGCTCGATGCTCATCGTCTCCGGCATTGTGAGGACGAGGCGGTAGCCCTTGACCGCGCTTGCCAGCGCGAGGCCAACGCCGGTGTTGCCGCTCGTCGGCTCGATTATCGTGGCGCCCGGCTTGAGGGAGCCGTCTTTCTCCGCCGTTTCCACCATGGCGAGTGCGACGCGATCCTTGACGCTGCCGCCGGGATTGAAGAATTCAACCTTCGCAAGAACTTTCGCGCCGCCTTTGTTCAGCTTGCCGGAGATTTCGACGAGCGGCGTGCCGCCGATTCTCTCCAGAATGTTTTTCTGTATGTTGGCCATTGCTTTTCTCCCGATGGCGTATTGTACCATATTTGGCGCCGTTCTTGGGGCGTGGGATGGCGGAATAGTCTTTCGGCCGGCGAAAAACGGGTGGGGCTTGCGCAAATCGCGGCGAGGGAAAATGGTATAATATCCGGCGCGTCCGCAAGCCGTCGCGCGCCGCCGGAGAAGCGCGGGGAATGCGGTGCGGAAAACGGCTTGAAATGAGATGTCGATCGAAAGCAACGAAAGATGAAACCATGAAGACGATACTGATAGCGCCATGCATATTGATCGCCGTGCTTGCCTGCGTCGTCGTGGGCTGCAGGATGTTCGCAAAGCGCTCCACGGAGGCGACGGTTCCTCTTGCGGCGAAGCTGGAAGGCAAGATCGCGATTGTGTATTTTTCGCAGTCCAAGGTCGGGAATACCGCACTCGTGGCCAAGTGGATACAGAAGCACGCCGGCGGCGATCTCGTGCCGCTCGAACCGGCGGCGCCCTACCCGGAGCCGTACGGCGAGACGCTCAAAGCGGCGAACGCGGAGCACGCGGCGGGGACGCATCCGCCTCTGAAGCCGTTCCCGCCGCTCGAGGGCTACGACATCGTATTCATCGGCGCGCCGATCTGGTATGGCACGTACGCCGCGCCGCTCGCGACGTTTTTCGACGGCGAGAAGCTCGCCGGGAAAACCGTCGTGCCGTTCTGCACGCATGGCGGCGGCGGCGCTGGCAGGTTCTTCGACGACGTCCGCAAGGCCTGCCCGGCGGCGAAAGTCTTGGACGGGCTCGCGCTTCGCGGCTCCAACCAGATCGAGCGGCGGCTTGATATCGGCGTTTCCTCCCATCACATCGAAGACGACGTGGTGGAATGGCTGAACAGGATTTTCAAGGAACAAACAGGAATAAAGGAGAAGACGGCGATGAACGACGGCATTTATCAATTCACCGTGAAGGGGCGCAAAGGGGAGGATGTCCCGCTCGCGGACTACAAGGGCAAGGTGTTGCTCGTGGTGAACACGGCCACGCGCTGCGGCTTCACGCCGCAGTACGAAGGACTGGAGGCGATGTACGAGCGCGTCAAGGGCAGGGGCTTCGAGCTTCTCGATTTCCCGTGCAACCAGTTCGGCGGGCAGGCGCCCGGAACGGAGGACGAGATTCACACGTTCTGCGTGCTGAACTACAAGACCGCGTTCCCGCAGTTCGCCAAAGTGGAGGTGAACGGCGAGAATGCCGCGCCGCTCTTCAAGTTCCTCACGGCGAACACGAAGTTCGAGGGCTTCCCGCAGGACGGCAAGATCGCGCCCATTCTCGAAAAGATGCTTGGCGAGGCCGATCCCGACTACGCGAAGAAGTCTTCGATAAAATGGAATTTCACGAAGTTCCTCATCGGGCGCGACGGGCGCGTCATCAAGCGCTTCGAGCCTACGGCGCCACTTGCGCAAGTCGAGGCGGCGATCGAAAACGCGCTCGCCGAAAGAAACTGAGCGCGGCCGCGCCGCCGCCCCGCCGGCGGCGATCGGGCAAAATATGGTATAATATGCCACTACAAAGAAGAGCAGCCAGGCATGGAGTTTATCGCAGCATTGAACGAGATCGCGGCCAGGATAGGGCTGAGCGCGCTTGCTCCGGACGAAACGGGAAGCGTGACGCTTCTTTTCGACGAGAAGCACGAGGTCTCGTTCGTCCCCGACGACAGCGAATGCGCCGTCTATTTCCAATGCGAGCTGGGCGATTCCAATGCGTTGCAGGCGGGGGATATGCGCGTGCTGCTGGAAGCTTCTCTCGCCGGCGCAAACGGCGCCGCGTTTGCGATAAACCGCCAGCTTGACAAAGTAATCATCTGGAAGCGTTTCGGGGAATTCGCTTCTAGCGCCGCTCTGGAGAAAGACATAAACGAATTTCTCGGGCAGGCGGCCTGTTGGAAGCAGCGTCTGGCGGAAGGCGTGGCGGCGGCCGGCGCGCAGGAAGTCGCTTCCGGCCAATACGATCCATCCGGTTTCATGTTAAGTTCGTTTATACAGGTCTAAGGTGCGAAAGGGGAAAGAGCGATGGCACTTACAATTCAGCCGGATTTGGTCGTAGCGCAGGAATTGCAGTCTCGCGGCATTGACGAGTCCGTAGGCGTCTTCGGCAGCCATTGCGTGCAGATAGGCAAGGGGAATCCGATACGGTTGGATACGATCAAGTCGGCTTCCGTGCCGTATGCCGGTTTCAAGACGGCTACGAAAGTCGCGAGAGGCTTCGCAGGCGTGCACAAGACGGCGGAGGACGCTCTCAAGACGCTAAGCTCCGCGAAGACGCTCGACGCCGGCAAGCTCCTCGGGATTCTGAAGGCGCAGCAGACGCATCTGGAAAGGCTTGACAAGCTCGGACAGCTCGACTCCGCGCAGAAGCAGGACGCCGACGGCCTCTGGATGTTCACGAAAGCGGTGGAGAACCTGTCGAACGAGGAACTCTCCAGGATATTCCAGAAGTTCAACACGCCGGAGATGGATCTCCTGCAGACGGCGCTGCTGCGCGAAGGCCAGACCAACAAAGCCGCAGGCGACGCGCGCATGGCGGCTTCGCGCCTCTTCAACCTCCAGGCGCTGGTGCTCAAGGAGATCGGCAACCGCGCGGCGGTCTCGACGCTGGACGATCTGCGCGCGGCCAATCCGCAGGACGAGTCGCTCAAGGAAGACAAGCTTGCGACGCCGCAGAAACTCTCCGACGAATACGGCGCGTCCAGCGTCAATGTCGTCAAGATGACGCACGCGAACGACATTACGGCGGCGAACATGACCATTTTGGCGGAAGTGTCTTCGATGAACGCGAATACCCGCGAGAAGACGGCGGAAGCGGAAAACGCGCGCCTCGCCGCGCGCGAGCTCGACACCATGCATCTGAAGGAAATGGGCGACGTGCTGCGCTCTGCCGAACTTACGATCAACATCCCGGTCGAAATCCTCGCCGGCGACACGTCGGTGCTCAACGATCCGACCAAGCCGCTCGCCAATATCTGGCATTTGAAAGACCAGGGAATAAGCCCCAAAGGCGACGGCTACCTCGAAAAACGCGACAGCGTCGAGAAGGTGCTCTTCCCGGAAATGTCCGGCCACGAAATCAAGGCCGACGAACGGCCCGTGTATGGCGCGCTGAACGTCCAGCACGGCTATGGCGGCGGCTCGCCGGTCTATGGCAACGCCGTCATCGTGCTCAAGCCCGAAGTCGCCAAGCGCGCCACCTACACGCTAATGGATACGTTCCTTTCGACGGCCATGACCGTGAACAAGGAGCGCCGCGACAACGTGTTCGCGCTTCTCGACGGCGCGAAGGGAATACCGGACGAAATCAAGACGCTGTTGAAAAACCCCGAATCGCAGGAGCGCAAAGATTTGGAGGCGTGGTTCGACAGGCTGGAGGAGGCCAACATAAAGTCCATAGGCGAAGGCCTCGATTCCCGCTCGATACCGGCGTCGATAAGAAACGTCTTCAAGCGCATCGACACGAGCAAGATGGAGGACGTGGAGAAATATTTCCTTTCGCTCCTCTACGACTGCTTCGGCGACAAGGAAGCCATGCGCGGCAAGATGGTGACGCACGACAATATCGAGGCTCTTCTGCCGCAGCTAGGCGACGTGACCGGCAACGCGCTCGCGCAGGCGGCGATGAAGAAGCGCGCCGGGCTGACGCCGAATTTCACGTTCAACGGCCCGGAGTACATCGAAGCGCAGATACAGGGGCAGATCATGCCGCTTCGCGACATTGCCGAGATTCGCGTCGATCTGGGGATGACGGGCGAGACCGAGAAAGCCGGATATATCGCCAAGTTGAAAGCCTTCGAGCGCAATACCGGCATCAAGGTCGTCATAAAAGAAGAATTCGATGAAAAGTCGCTCTGCATCCAGACTGATCTTGAAGACGAGCAGGCGCAATTCGGCGTGGGGCACATCGACGAGAAGAAACTGCTTTCGCTCGTAGCCAAAGATCTCGAAGATCCGGAAAAGGTCGTCGAAGAGCGTATGGCAGCCACCAAGCACAAAAACCTGGAATTCGAACTGCCTCCGGGAGTGAAGGCCGAGCTGAAGGGCGAGACGCGCAAATGGTGCATTTCGGAATTCAAGGCGAAGGTGCAGAAATTTGCGGCGGACGGCAGCACCAGCGCGGAAGATTGCGAAAGGATCGCATTTGGCGATACGTTCATGCTGGAGGCGCGGCGTTTGCGCGCGAACCTTTCGGAACTCAGGAATCTGCACTTCGACAATCAGGCGCAGCTCAATGTATTTGTCGATTGGCTTAGCGAAACGCCGGGAATCGGTTCGGTCGAAGAAGTCCGCCTCTTGCACAAACACGTCGGCGCGCACGCGGCGTTTTTGAAGGACATCGCCACGGCGCAGCCGCCTCTCGGCGCGCAGCAGATTCTCGAGCGCCTGGCGGCGCTCGCCAAGAATGCCGATGCCGAATTCGCCGAGTTGAAGGCCAGGTCCAGCCTGTCCGGCGGCGTCAATGCGATGAGCGTCCAGATGCAGCGCATCTCGAAACTCGCGCTGGAGATGCTCAAGAAGGCGGATCCGCCGGTCGCGCCGGTCGCGCTCTCTTCCGCCTTGGCGAGCTTGAATTCTCCGGAAATGCGCGCGTTCGCCGGGCAGCTCGACGCCATTTCGTCGTGGGCCGGAAAGAACAATATCCAAGGCTCCGGGGCCGCCCTGGCGATGCACCGGATGCTCTGCGCCGATGCGCAGAATGTCGCATTGTCCGCAGGTGTCGCCGTGCCGGCTGCGCCACGCGCGTTCGCCGGCGACTTGACGCTCGTGCAAGCGAACGTGCGCGATATTCTCCGGACGGCGTCTCCGGACTTCCACGCGGCGTTCGAGGCGAAGTTCCCCGGCTTCCCGCCATTTCCGGCGCCGGCGCGGCCGGATCGCATGCCGCAGAACGCCGCCCAGCGCCGCAACTTCCTGCTTGGCGTCCTCGAGCCGTACCGCGACAAGGAAATCAATGGCAAGGAGCGCGGCATTTCCGTGCACGGGCGCGGGCACATCATCCGCGCGTACATGTTTGCGAATACGATGTGCAACATCCTCAAGGCGCAGGGTGTGTCGGTCGATAAGAACGCGGTCCTCTGCGGTATAGCCGGCCACGATCTCGGGCGCGCCGGGCTTGGCGACGACGTCTGGGAAAAGGAGTCCGCAAATGCCACGGTAGCCGCGCTGAAAAACGCGCACGGCCCCGACGCCATGGGCGAAATCTACGAGAAGGAATTCGCCGGCTGCATCAACAAGGAGCAGATCGAACAGCCCGACGGCACCAAGGTCACGGTTTCCGGCAGCAAGACCCTCGAAGGCCAGCTTCTCAACGCCGCAGACTGCCTGGATATCGGCCGCACCAAGCAATTCGACGACAGCTATTTCGACTTCCTGCGCGGTCCGAACGGCGAACTTACCGAGGATGCAATCAAGATTCGCGACGGCCTCAAGAAGGAGGCCGATCTTCTGCAGCGCCTTACGAACCCGCTTTGCGCCAACCGCCAGAAGATGCAGAGCCTCGAAATGCAGATGATCGAGATTCTCAACAACGACGGCGACACCACCGAAATCCAGGAGACCAAGGAAGAACTGCGCGAAAACATCGGCGCCACGTTCGTTCTTGAAGCCGAGAAAATTTCGAACGAAGACTATCTCTTGAAATTCGAGAACGTCGTCAAGGCGAATCCGCAGCTCTTCCCGCTGTTGAGCCAGTACGCTTTCGATTGAGCCGCCGGCGCTTTCGTGCGCGCAGCGGAGATTGGATTGGCTTTGCCATGGCATCGTCGCTGCATATCTGCCGTACAGTGCAATCGTTTCCCCGGAAAGGATTGCCGGCATGACAAAGGCCTTGGCTTCGCCGCCCGGAACCTCGACGTTCCAGTTCCGGATCGATCCGGAGGCGCGCGAACGCGCAGAGGCCGTTTGCGCTGGCTGCAGCCACGCATCGGCCGGCGCAATCGATCGTCAGGATGCTGGGCGGCAAAACCGGTTGCGTAAAGACGATTTTCGGCGTGCGACAATAGTTGGATTCCGCGCAGTGCGAGACTTGTTCCTGGACGGCGCGGTCTATTATAATGTATGACGGCATTAGGGGGAGACTTGGGGAATGACAGACTTGACTGAAAAGACGCTCGCGACCGAACGCAAGTACACGGGGAGGATCGTCAGCGTCGATCTTCTCGACATCGAACTGCCCGACGGACGCAAGGCGAAGCGCGAGGTGATCCGCCCTGGCAATGCGGTCGTGATTCTCGCTCGCCGTCCAGACGGCAGTTTCGTGTTTGTCAGGCAGTACCGCAAGGCGGCGGAAGAGGCGTTGATCGAGGTTGTCGCGGGCGGACTCGAACCGGGCGAAGATCCTGTAGAAGGCGCGAAGCGCGAGACGGCCGAAGAGACGGGCTACGAAGTAACGAGCATCAAGTTCCTGACGACCATCATCTGCACGCCCGGCTATTGCGAGGAACGCATCCACCTCTACTTCGCGGAGCTTTCGGAAACCGCCCACGCGCAAGACCAGGACCCCGACGAGAATGTGCATCCGGTCGTTTTGTCCGAAGCGGAAGCCGAGGACGGAATCCGCAGCGGCGCCATCTTCGACTCCAAGACTCTCTTCGCCTGGCTCTGCTGGAAACTGCAAAGGGAACGTTGAATGAACTGGATTATACTGATCGTCGCGGGTTTGTTTGAGGTCGTGTGGGCGACAGCGCTCAAGCTGTTGCATGGCTTCACCAACAAGCTGACCGTCGCAACGGTCGTCATCGGCATGGCGCTCAGCGTGTGGCTGCTGTCGCTCGCCATGCGTACGATTCCCATGGGTACGGCCTATGCCATCTGGACGGGGATCGGGGCTGTTGGGGGCGTGGCCGCTGGCATTCTCCTTTTCGGCGAGTCGGCCTCACCGATGCGTCTTGTGTCCGCCGCCCTGATCGTCGTTGGAATTGTCGGGCTGAAACTCTCCGCGTCTTGAGCCTACGGCCGTTCGCTGCGCTGCCGGTTGGCGATGGCATGCGAGAGAACGGCCAGCGACTGGGCGAGATCCACGCTCTGCACGATCACATCGTCCGGGACGGAAAGCTGCACGGAGGTGAAGTTCCAGATGCCTTTCACGCCCGCCGCCACCAGCGCCGCCGCGCACTCCTGCGCGGCGTCATCCGGCACCGTGAGAATGCCGAGCCGTATCCTCAGCCGACGGACGAGGCGGCCGATCTCCGTCATGGGGCGCACCTTCACGCCATGGACCGTCTGCCCCTGAAGTGCCGGATTGGCATCGAACGCCACCACGATGGAGAGGTGTTGCTCGGTAAATCCACCGTAGCCGACAAGGGCGTGGCCCAACGAGCCGCAACCGACCAGAGCGGCGTTCGTCACGTTGTCCCATCCGAGCGCGTGCTGCATCGCCGCGACAAGCTCCCGCGCCGGATAGCCCCAGCGCGGACGGCCTGGGATGCCCATCATCGCAATGTCCTTGCGCGCGAGAACTGGATCGATCCCGAGCGCTGCAGCCAATGCCGCGCTTGATATCTCCTCCTCCCCCGCCGCCATGCGCTCCCGGATCAGGCGCAAATACGCCGGATACCGACGGATCGTCGGTAGCGGAAGCGGACTGAGTCTATCGCTGGCATTCATAAACTATCTATTATTATACCACATTTGACCGACGGGCGACAAGCGCTGGGAAAATAAATATTTCACTATCGCTACTTGACTATCGCTACTAGAAATGCTATACTACGCGCCTGTTTTCCTCTCACGAGGGAATTTTCGGGAAAAGACAGAGGAAAGAAAGATGAACGAGAACGACAGACCAGACGCCGCAGACGATGGCGTTGCTGAACTGGAGGCGCAGATTGCCAGCGTCCGTGCGGCGCAGGCGCAGTTTGCGGCCTATACGCAGGAACAGGTGGACACCGTGTTCAAGGCGGCGGCCATCGCCGCCGACAAGGCGCGCATCCCGCTGGCTAAGCTGGCGGCGGCTGAGACGGGCATGGGCATCGTCGAGGACAAGGTGATCAAAAACCACTACGCGGCAGAATACATCTATAACACATACAAGGATACGAAGACGTGCGGCGTGGTGGAAGAGGACGAAGCCGCCGGCATCATGAAGGTCGCCGAGCCGATAGGCGTGATCGGCGCCGTCATCCCGACGACAAACCCGACCTCCACCGCGATCTTCAAGACGTTGCTCGCGCTCAAGACGCGCAACGGGATCGTCATCAGCCCCCACCCGCGCG
>DEWI01000098.1 GCA_002363575.1 Verrucomicrobia bacterium UBA3214
GAATGGAACTTGAAATGAGGAGAAATATGAACAAAACGAATCGCCGCCTGTCCATCCTCCTTGCGAGCGTGTGCGTCGCCGCCGTCGCCGCTCCGTCCGCGCCCGGGATCGTCGAGGAGTATCTGCGCTTTTTCGAGGCGCGCAATGCCGCGGCCGCCGGCATTCTCGCGCCGCCGAGCCAGCATGGCGAGATGAAGATTTCCGGCGAGGATTTCCAGCGGCCCGACGCTATCGTGCGCATGCGCTGCCCGGCCTGCAAGGGCAAGGGCGCCATCGAGGTGGAAGAGCCGGATTTCGGCCAGTGGGCGGGGCGCATGGGGCGCTCGCCGCGCCGCCCGGAGAAGTGCCCGGTGTGCGCAGGCAGGAAGACGTGGCGCGCCTATGAGGATCAGCGAGTGCTGGAAGCCGGCGTTGCGCAGGCGCTTTCGGCGTTTTCCTCCGCCCATCTCGCGAAGGGGGACGTCTCCGTCGGCAATGCTTTCGTGCCGCGCCAGGTTTACGACAATGCCGACCGCAAGCGCCTGCGGCTCGTCGAGAAGACTTTTGGCCAGGAGTGCAAGAAGTGCAACTGGACGGGCCTGGAGGAGTGCAAGCGCTGCCGCGGCGAGGGCACCGTGAAATGCTCCAACAAGGATTGCAAAGGCGGCTGGATCGTCACCAAGCGCACGCGGACGACGCGCTCCGGAGGCCGTTCGCACAGGAGCAGCTGCTCGCGCAGCTATGGCGGCGGCTCGAGCCATAGCAGCAAGGTCGAGGAGATTTCCGTCGCCGAGTGCCCGGTATGCCGCTCCACGGGGATGCTCGTCTGCCAGGAATGCAACGGCATGCGCTCGCATATCTGCTCGAAGTGCCGCGGCACCGGCGTCAAGTCCAAATAGCCAGGGAACGGAAGCAGCCGCGCGCCGCGCGCAAGATCGCGAAACTGGAGCTTGCCCGCAATGGATTCGAACACCCCATTCCCGGAAATTCCCGGCCTCGCCATAATTTCGCCCGTCGGCGAAGGCGGCATGGCCGAGGTGTGGAAAGCGGTGGATCGCAAGACAGGCCGCACCGTCGCCGTGAAAATCCTCAAGCCGGAGTTCGCCGCCAGCCCGGAAGACGTGCGGCGCTTCATCGGCGAATCCAAGCTTCTGGAGACTATCGACCATCCCGGCGTCGTGAAGAGCTATGGCGTGAACGCCATCGGCGCCTTGATATACTACACGATGGAGTTCGTCGATGGCTACAACTTCGGGGATTTCGTCGCGCAGCGCCACTATCTCGGCGAGACGGAGTGCCTGCTGGTCTGCGAATCCGTCGCCTCCGCACTCGACTATGCCTGGAATGAACACGGCATCGTCCATTGCGATATAAAGCCGGACAACATAATGATCAATTCCGAGGGCGTGGTGAAGCTTACGGACATGGGCCTCGGCAGGACGTTCCAGTTTCTCGAGGAAAGCGAAATCAGCGTCCCGGACACCGTCATGGGCACCCCGGCGTATATCTCCCCGGAGCAGGTTTACGGCGATGTAGAACTCGATTGCCGCTCGGATATCTATTCGCTCGCCGCCTCGCTCTACACGCTCGCGACGCGCCGCGTGCTTTTCCCCGGCCTCGATACCGAGGCGATGATGCGCGCGCATTGCGATGTCGCCATGCAGGCGGAAGACCCGCGGCGCTTCTGCCGGCTTTCCGACAGCTTCTGCAGGCTTCTCGAATTCATGCTTGTGAAGAATCGCGACTATCGCGTTTCTTCGTGGGAAGACGTGCTGGAGTTCTGCCAGCTCGTCGAGAAGGGCGTGCTTTTCAAGCCGCGCAGCCAGGACGCGCCTTCTTCCCTCCGTCTCGATCCGCAGGCGGATGCCGCGTCCACTTGACGGCTCGTCTTTCGCGCCGATGGGGAAAATCAGCGCGCGCCCGGCGGAATCTGCGAGGCGGCGTGTATTTCCAGTCCTTTGTCGTGCAGGCGGTCGAGCGCGGCGGAGAGGCGCTCGCGCTTTTCCCGTGCCGCTTGCGCAGGATCCTCGAAGAGCGTAGGCGCGGCGCCGTCAGGAGAGTTTTGCATATTGGCGACGCCAAAGCCGATCAAGCGCACTGGCGGCATTGCGCGCCCCTCCGGCCAGGCTTCGTCGAACAGCGAAAGCGCCGCCTGGCGGAATGCGAAATCGTCGCGCGACGGCGTTGCGAAGGGCGCTTGGCGCGAGAATGTGGTGAAGTCCGCCGTGCGGAGCTTCAGCTTCGCCGTGCGCGCCCAGCGCTCTTTCCTCCTGAAGCGCCTGCCGACTTGCGCGACGAGTCTCAGCAGGCGCGCGCGCACGAGTTCGCGCGCCGTCTCGTCTTCCGCGAACGTCCATTCGCGCGAGACCGACTTTTCGTCTTCCGGTTCGGCGGAGACTTCCGCGGACGAGATCCCGAGCGCGTGCGCCTTCAGCGCGGCAGCGGCGGCAGGCGAGCCGAGAATGGCCGCGAGCGCGCTTTCCGGCGTGCGCTGTATGTCGCCGCATGTCGCGATTCCGTAGGGGGCGAGCGCGGCGACAGTCTTCTTCCCCGCCCCCCAGAGTATCCCGGCAGGACGCGGCGCGAGAAATTCCCGTATCTCGCGCGGCTCGAAAGGCATCATCGTCAAGCCGTCGGGCTTGTTCAGCTCCGAGCCGATTTTCGCCAGCAGCCTGTTCGGCGCAATGCCTATCGAGCACGTCAGCCCCGTAGTGGCGCGGACATCGGCGCGCAGCGCCTCGCCAAGCGCTCGCGCCCCGCCATATAGATGCGCCGTCCCGGAAATATCGAGAAACGCTTCATCCACGCTCACTTTTTCGATATACGGGCTGTATTTGTCGAAAACGCCGAAAGCCGCGCGCGAGAGCGCCGCGTAGTACGGCATGTCCGGCGGCGTGAATACCGCGTCCGGGCAGAGCGCGTACGCCGTCCTGCTCGGCATCGCGGAATGCACGCCGTATTTCCGCGCTTCGTACGAGCATGTCGAAACCACGCCGCGCTCGTGCGGCCCGGAACCGACGACGAGCGGGCGTCCGCGCCATTCTGGGTGGCGCAGCAATTCCGCAGACGCAAAAAACGCATCCATATCGACATGCAGGACGATCCTTCCCATCGCCGCATATTATCGCACATCGCGCTGCGCGCAGTCAAGCCCGCCTCCGCCTGCCCCCCGCCCCCGCGCGTCCGCAAAAAGCCCCGACGGGGCTTTCGCTACACCACTGCGCGTCCGCAAAAGTCCCATTCGGGGCTTTCGCTACACCACCGCGTGCGATATTGTCTGCCCCATGCAGGAGAGGGGAATATCGCAAAGCCCCGAATGGGGCGGCAC
>DEWI01000092.1:0-5624 GCA_002363575.1 Verrucomicrobia bacterium UBA3214
TCGCCCGCATCCTCAAGCGCGTCTTTGGCGACGACACCGGCGCCGTCATGATGGAGTACGTGCTCGTCGCGATGCTCGTAGCCGCCGCCACCGTCGCCGCCGTCTCCTATTTTGGACGCGACACGCAGGGCATGTTCGGCGTGATCGGCCGCGCCATCTGGGGCGCTTCCGACAAGGCGATCGAGATGCGCGAGCAGGGCGTTGACGATTCGATCGACGCGAATGCACAGGCGCAAGAGGAAGGCGGCAACTATTCCACGCTCCAGGGCGGTGCCACCACCCGCGGCATATAAGCAATTTGACGCCGTAGCAATTATCACGCAAATCATATCTTGAAAGGAACGTAGCAATGAAGAACATCAAATCCAGCAAGTTCGCCCGCCTCCTCAAGCGCGTTTTTGGCGACGATACCGGCGCCGTCATGATGGAGTACGTGCTCGTCGCGATGCTCGTAGCCGCCGCCACTGTCGCCGCCGTCTCCTATTTCGGACGCGATACTCAGGGTATGTTCGGCGTGATAGGCCGCGCCATCTGGGGCGCTTCCGACAAGGCGATCGAGATGCGCGAGCAGGGCGTTGACGATTCGATCGACGCGAACGATTTGGCGCAGCAGGAAGGCGGCAAGACCTCCACGCTTCAGAACGGTCCGACCACTCGCGGGATTTAACGAGATGTAGAGCAGCCCCCGCCGGGACTTCCGGCGGGTTCTGCCGGTCCGTCAAATCGGATAGTACGCAAACGAGGCAACTGAAATGGATATGGCATGGATAGCGATGCGCGCGGCGATACTCGTACCGCTTCTCGCCTACCTTTGCTGGAGCGACGCGAAGAGGCGTCTTCTCCCGTGGCAGGCGACGATCGGCGGGCTTGTCGCCGGTCTCGCCATCCAGGCGGGCTTTCGCGGTCTCGAGGGGCTGGGCGATGGCTTTGCGGCAGCGGGGATATGCGTGCTGATCTTTTTCGTGCCTTGTCTTCTCGGGGGCGCGGGCGGCGGCGATCTCAAGCTGTTCGCGGCGTGCGGCGCTTTTCTCGGGGTGCGGGAAATCCCGTTCTACATGATCGCCGTATCGTTTGCCGGGATAATCGAGATGTTCGCGATGCTCGCAATGCGCCGCGGGACGGCGCGGCGGCTGGCGCACTATCTGCGCTGCATGTTCGACTGGCGCTACGACCGCGCGGCAGGTCGCGCTGCTCTCCCGCCGCGCGACAGCGAGAAAGAGCGAATACCCTACGGGATTGCCATAGCCGCCGGGTGTCTGGCGACAATCGCGGCGGAGTGCGTTTTCACATGGGCTTGAAGTGAAAGGAGTATCGACGATGAGGAAGCTTGAAAGAGCGGGCTTCAAGGCGGCGGGCGGCTCCATTTTGATGGAGACCGTCCTCGTCATGCCCATTCTCTTTTTCCTCATCTTCGGAATAATCCAGTTTTCGCTTGTCTGGATGGCGCAGCAGTTCACCGAATACGCGGCGTTCTGCGCGGCGCGCTCGCTGCTCGTTTCGCGCTCCGGCGCCGGCGAGCAGGCGCGGATCGCCGGGGACGCGGCCAAACTGGCGCTTTCCTGGATGTGTTTGGCGGACGAAGGGCAGACTGGCGTCTCTGTGCCCGGCTGGGGCGCCGTGAAGGGCGCGGGCACGGTGGATCGCCGCGTCGCCGTCCGGATTCTGGACAATGGCGAAAATCCCGCCACGCGCGCGGCCGCCGTGGAAGTCCGCTTCCTCTTCCCATTGATGATACCCGGGATGACCGTAAACAAGGTGATCGCGAATTTCGCCGGCGACGGCAAGCGCGAAGGTCGCGCGGAGTCCTTCGGCGATCTCGACAAGGCTGCGGGCAGTCCGCAGGAAATCGCCGGCTGGCCGTATCTCCGGTTGACCGCTGCATGCTCGCTTCCCATGCCGTATTCCACCGCCAATTTCCCCTCCGGGGGCTTCGCAGGAGCATCTCTCAAGTAGCGAGGGTGCAAATAAACAACCGTATTGCCTATTGCCATGTACGCACTCGTCAAGAGCAGAATCGCGGCTATGGCGCGCGACGACAGCGGCGCGGCTCTCGTGACCACTATCGCCGTGTTCATGTTCATGTACTTGATGGGAATAGGCATATACGCGCTCGGCACGAATGTCAAAGAGCGCATCCATCTCCAGAACGCCTGCGACGCCGCGGCCTATTCCGCAGCCGTCGTGCAGGCGGATACGCTCTCGCGCATGGCGGCGATAAACCGCGCTCTCAGCTGGACGTACGTACAGATGACGCGCCGCCAGATGGACTACATCGAAGACCGCTGGCTAGGCCACACTCTCGAGCACTATGATACCGACCGCGCCGCCGCCTTCGCCTGGTGGCTCGGCGGCACGCACTGCCCGTTGCACGGCGGCTGGCACGCCAGCAACATCGATCTCAACGGCACGCATACCGTCTCGCGAAGCGCGATAGCCTCGGCGCGCGACGGCTTCGGGCGGCATCTCCGCACGCGCGCGGCGTCGTTTTTCGGCGCGGCGGCTACGCGCGACGGCCTCGGGAGGCAGATAGCCGAAGACAAGAACGCCATTCGCGCGATGAATGCGGCGCTCGTGCAGCTCGCGAGCGATCTGCCGCGGCGCGAAGAGGCGGCCGCGAGCCAGGCGCTCGCCGCGAACATCCCGGAGCATATGCGTGCGCACTGCAAGTTCATGGTGGAGCGCTGCGAGAATCCCCTCGGCCAGTCTGGCTTCTTTACCACGCTTTCAAATACCGCGGACAACGAAAGCCGCTTCCTCTGGTTCGGCGGCTGGTGGGGCGGGAAGGCGCAAATCCGCAAAACCTCTTCCGCCGCAGGCGCCGTGGCCGGCGGCGCCGGGCGCTCTGTTTTCGGCTCCGCCGCGGACGTCTGGTTCAGGCTGGGCGACAAGATGCGCCACAACGCCGCCGCCGCGGGAATCCAGCGCTCGTACCGGATGCTGGAGAAGGCGAAGCTCTACTCGCGCTGGACGTGGTGGTCGCTGAAGACCGTCTGCCACGGCGTCGATCACTTCCCCGGCATACCGTACCGGACGTGCCTCCACCCCTGCCCGGACGATAGATGCCAGAGCATCGGCGGCCACCAGATGCGCGCGACCGTATATGCGAACATCCCCCGGCTTTTAAACGGCAACTACGAAGGAGAGCCGTGCCGTCCGCTGGTGCTGACGCGCGATTACTTCGGCAGGCAGGGCACGATAACCGTAGGCATCGCGTGCGCGAACAAGAATCCGTTTTCGTGGTTCGGCAACGTCACCAAGGGAATTTATTCCGCTTTCAATCCATTCGTATCCAAGACGGTGTGCTTCTCATCTGCGAAGGCAGGCTACAAGAACGCCGGCGAAGATGTCGCCGACACCGCGCGCGCCTACCGCGTCGATTGGCGGAGCGGCCATTGGAGCGGCGCGGGCGCGAGCTGGAATCTCTGCCAAAGCGATTGGGACGCCGTATTCGTCCCCGTGCGGCGCGCGCAGGCGACGGCGCAGGATTCGGCGTGGGGGGCGGCCGGCCGGTCGCTCGAAGGATGGCTTGAGAAGCTCGATGTCGCGCAGAGTGCCTTCCGCGCGGGCGACGGCGCCAGGGCGCGCTGGAATGTCGGCTCTCCCGCTTCGCGCATAGACTGGACGAAGCTCCAGGACAGGATGTTCCATTGATCGAGGAGCTTGCGACGATGAAAACGACGCGGAACATAAAGGCCTGGAAGGGGAGCGTGCTGATGGAGTTCGTCATCGCGATGCCTCTCTACATCGTCATGCTCGGAGGAATCTTTCTGACCGGCGACGCCATGCGCGCCACGATCCGCCTCGCCGGCGCGGAGCGGCTTGCCGCGTTCGGGCAGTCCCGTCCGCAAGGGCTTGCGGCGTGCAGCTGCTACGCCGACACGTCCGTGCAAGGCCCCTGGACGGTGCAGAGCGCCGCGCGCATCGACAAATCCTGGGGCGGCCATCTCGCGGCGCTCGGCGTCGCCGGCCAGCTGGCGTTCGGCGACGCCACCTTCCGCGGCGAGCGCGAAAGCGGCGATTACGCAGCGCTGATGCGCGGCTCCCCGATAACCATACATTCGAAAGACGTGCGCCGGCGCGACGGCTCGCCGCGCGCCTACGCATACAATTTCTATACGCTGCGGCGCGCACGCCCGTCCGGAGGCGGCTGGACATGGCGCGACAACCGCAGGTATTCCAGCGATCTCGTCGCGGATATCGGCGCGGGCGCGCAAGCCTGGCGCGGGAAAGTCTTCGGGGAGAAGTTCCATCCGGACGTCTCCGCGAGAATGCGCGACGCCTCCAACAGCCCGGCAGCGCCATTTGCCGCCAATGGCGTTTGCGAATACGTGCGCTACGGCCGGTACGTCGATTGGAGCGAGTAGGAGGAACCCCGTGGAGAAGCATATGTGCAGCGCGCGCCAAACCGCCAATTCATCTTCCTTTTACCGCAGTTGTTATGGTTGATAAGCTTTCATGGAGTTAAGATTGACGAAAACATCGCTTTTTCGGTTTACAGGGAGTTACGATAAAATGAATTTCCGCCGTGCGGGCATCCAGGGAAAACGTCGGCAAACAAGACAGGAGTGTGTATAGAAAAACGACAAAGAAGGGTTTGGCACGCTTTCTGCTTTGAGGTATTCCGGAAACCTCGAACAGAAAGGAACACGATAATGAAGAAGATCAACGCCAGGAATCTCGTCCGCAAACTCCGCCGCATCGTCAAAGACGATACCGGCGCGGTCATGATGGAGTATGTGCTTGTCGCAATGCTCGTAGCCGCCGCGTCTGTCGCGGCAGTATCGTATTTCGGCCGCGACGTCCAAGGGATGTTCGGCGTGACGGGCCGCGCGATTTGGGCAGACTCGTGCGGCGCGATCAAAATGCGCGAGAAGGGCTTGCAGGATTCCATCAAGGCGAATATCGATGCACAGAAGGAAGGCGGGAAGTTCAGCACTCTCCAGAACGGTCCGCAAATCCATGGGACGGCGGGTTGAGGCCGCCGCAACTTCAATTTCCGCAACATACTGAAAAACGAGGAGGACACGTATGAAAAAAGCAATACCAAAAATGCTGGCCGTATTGGCCACGCTGGCTGCAGCCGTCGCGAGAGCGGCGGAAATAACGCAAGACGAGGCGCAGCGCGCCGTCGAGACATGGGTGGGCGCGAGGCCTGCAGCGCACATGGGCGCGCAGTTCGTCTCGTCCTCCGGCGAAGTCGCCACTTACGCGGACGACGAAGGGAAGGCGCTTTTCCATGTGGTCAATCTCGATGGCGGCGGGTATGTCGTGACGTCCGCGGACGATCGCATCTCGCCGATCGTCGCGTTCTCCGACAATGGCGAGTTCGTCGCGAGCGAAGAGAATCCGCTCTGGGAAATGCTTTACGGCGATCTCCCCGAGCGCATCGCCAGCAAGGATGCCGCCGCGCCCGCCGCGCCGCAGGGGCGCCGCCTCCTCGCGGCTTCCGCAACTTCTTCGCAGCGCGACAGCGGCTGGGACGATCTCCTTGGCGCGGCCGCGCCGGTGCCGCGCGGCTTCCAGCTCTACAAGGCTGCGAGCGCCGTTTCCGATGTCCGCGTCGATCCGCTCGTCGTGTCGAAGTGGGGGCAGGATTACGCCGTCGTAAACGGAACCCGCTACAA
>DEWI01000092.1:5725-13182 GCA_002363575.1 Verrucomicrobia bacterium UBA3214
GCGTTTGCGCAGCTCATGCGCTTCCACGAATGGCCCAAGACGGCCGTGACTGCGAAGACAAAGCTTTGCTATGTTGACGGCTGGTCGCAGTATCTTACGATGAAAGGCGGGACGTACGACTGGGCGAACATGCCGCTCGATCCCGACCATCCCGGCTCTTCCACGCTCACGACGGCGCAGCAGCAGGCGATAGGCAAGCTCTGCTACGACGCCGGCGTCTCCATTTGGATGAGCTACTCCAGCTCCGGCTCCGGCGCAATAGTCGAAGATATCGCCGTCGCGTTGGCGGGCGATTTCCACTACAGCAACGCGAAAGCGCGCTATACCGGTTCGACGACCACATCCTTCGGCGACGCGGAAATCAAGCGCGGCCTCTACCCGAACCTCGACGCCGGCAAGCCGGTCATCCTCGGCATACGCGGCGCCAGCGGCAAGAAGAAGGGGCATACAGAAGAAGGCAACGGCACGACCGCCAGCGTAGGCCATGCAGTCGTGGCCGACGGCTACGGCTACAACGGCAGCACGATTTTCACCCACCTCAATCTCGGATGGAACGGCTCCTGCGACGCATGGTACGCCCTTCCGGCCGTCGATGCAGGCTACGACTTCAATGTTTTCTGCGCGATGGTTTACAATGTCTATACGGAGGAATCCGGAGAGGCGCTTTCCGGGCGCGTCACCGACGTTTCCGGCCAGCCTGTCGAAGGCGTGAGCGTCACGGCGGCGAACGGCGCCAGCGTCTATACCACGCAGACGAACGCGCGTGGCATTTACGCTTTCATCCTCCCCGGCAACGCGACTTGGACGATTTCCATCGGCGGCCAGACCGCCGCAGGCAAGGCTGTCGAGCCGCAGTCGCGTTCTTCGTACCTGCCGGTTTCCACGGTAAACGCCGCCGGCAACAGCTGGGGCAACGATTTCGTGATCGAATACATCGACAACCGCGCAAACCTCTATGTCGATGAGCAGGACACTTTCCTCTCGCGCGGCAACGGCTCCTACGACTTCGCGACGGCCTGCAGCGTCTTCGAGCATGGCGCGACCATCTACACGCACACCTGCTTCGGCAACAACGGCGGCCGCGATATCGAGACGCCTTTCAACATCCGCTACCAGCTTTTCGCGGCCTCGAACGGCGCGGCGACAGGCAATGCGATCGCGACGGAAAACTACTCGATGACGAATGCCGTCGCCGCCGGCTCGAAGTGGATACGCGGCGGCGACCATGTCTGGAGCGCCCTCCAGAATCTCGACTACGGCGAATACGTCCTGCGCGTCACGCTCGATTCCGGCGATGTCGTCCCCGAGACGGAAGAGGCCGACAACGTCTATGACTATCCTTTCGAGATTCCGGACGCCGACATCAGCTACATCGAAATCGACGGGCCGGCGGAAATCGATCCTGGCGAATCCGCGCAGTATTCCTGCCGCGTGTATCTTGAGAGCGGTAAGCAGGTCGATGCGCTTTGCATCTGGGCGCTCGACGCCGGCGCGAACTACGCTTCTCTCGCCAACGATGGCAGCGGCATTCTCACGGCCGGCGTCTTCACGGAGCCGAAGTCCGTCCTTCTCCGCGCCACCTGCTCCTTTACGAGCAAGTACAAGACTTCGACGATGAGCGCCACGAAAGCCGTCGCCATCAATCCCGCGCTTTCGATTCCCGAGGCGGTGGACAATTTCGAGCTGCCGTTCGCCACGGACGACGGTGCGTTCTGGTGGGGGCAGAAGAGCCGCGCGTACAATGACGGCGACGCCGCGCGCAGCGCGAAAATCGGCCACAGCCAGTCCAGCGGTTTCGAGACGGTCGTCACCGGCCCCGGCGCGCTCTCCTTCTGGTATCTGACGAGCTGCGAGTCTTCCTACGACCGCCTCGTCTGCAAAGTCAACGGCGAGGTAGTCATGGAGGCGAGCGGCGTGGCTTCGGATTGGGAGCAATACATCGTGCTGGTGAATGCCAATGTCGGCCAGCAGACCACCATCCGCTGGGAATACATCAAGGATGCCTGCATCTCCGCCGGCGATGACGCCGCGTTTGTCGACGAGGTCGTCTGGGAGACGTCCCCAGTGCCCTCGTGCATCGCGATCGACGGTCCCGACAGTGTGGAAGCGATGTCCGGAGCGCAGTATTCCTGCCGTGTCACGATGACCGACGGAACAGTCAAGACCGTCGAACCTGCGTGGGCGGTCGTCGAAGGCGCAGAATATGCGTCGATAGATTCCGCCGGCAGCTTCGAGGCGTTCGATTCGCGCGTGGATCGCGCCGCCACGATTTCCGCCACGTACAGCGAATACGGCATCGTGCTGACCGCCACCAAGGCAGTCCAGATTCAGAAGCGCATTCCCGCACCCGGCGGATTCTACATCACTCGCGCCGGTCTCGGCACAGTGACGGCGGCTGTCCTCGAATGGTCCGAATCTTCCGATGCCGACGCCTATATCGTTTATCGCTCCGAGAGCGAGGACTTCAGCACGGCGCGCGAAATCGCGGGCAATCTCGTCTCGCGCACGTTCTTCGACACGAGCGCGGTGCCTGGCGTCGAATACATCTACTGGATCGGCGCCACGAACATCACCGCCGAGACGCGCACCGACTGGGCGGAGGCCCACCGCGCGGTTTCGCTCTGCGTCACCCCGGATTCAGTGCACGCCAAGGCGGCTGGCGAAGTCTTCACGGCTACGGTCCGCTCCAACACTTCCGATTGGAATGTCGCGGTCTGCGGCGCCGACGATCCCAACCTCGACGTTTCCTGGCTCACCGTCTCCAAGAGCGGCGCCGACGGCATCACCATCACCGTCGCCGTCAATCCGACGGTTGAAGCGTACGGCGAAGACCAGCGCGCGCGCGCCGCGACTATCGAAGTGACCGCCGGCGCCAACACCCCGCATCCTTCGCTCTTCGAAATCTCCGTCAACCAGGAAGCGCCGGAAGCGCCGAAGTATCCCGACTTCACGCTGCAGCCTCTGTGCTTCGAGGCCGGGCTGTATGCCGCTAACGTCGCAGACACCTCGACCGCCAAGACCGTCTTCGAGGCTGGCGAGCCGGTCGCGCTAGTCTATCCCGTGAAGAATATCGGCGAAGGCGATTTCAACGGCACGCTCGTTGCGTCCGCCACCGTTCTCGACGGCAATGCGAACGCTCTGCTCGACATGCTCCCGGAATATACGGATGGAATCGCCTCCGGCTCCGGCTTTGTCGGCGTGACTCCTCCCGAAGGGCTCGCGACGCTCGCGCCCGGCGTCTATCGCGCGGCAGTGGTCCTCGATCCTGAAGATGCCGTGAGGGAAGAGCGCGAAGACAACAACTCCGCGACATGCGTCTTTGCGGTTCGCGATGGAATCACGCTCAACGAAGCGGTCGATCTCGATGAAAGCGTAATGCTCTTTACCGCGGATGCGAATGAAGCCAGCGAAGAGACGTGGTACGGAACGCGCGGCCTCGGATACGGCGAGAACGTCGATTCGAACGGTGTGGATTGCGCTGTCACGCGCCTCGCCGGCAACAACGCTCTCAGCACGATGCGCGCCTCCGTCGAAGGCGAAGGCACGATCTCCTTCCGCTACCGCGTCTCCACCGAAGCGAACTACGATATCTTCACTTTCGCGATCCAGGATGGCGAAGGCGAGGCTCTCCAGCTCGTCTCCGACAGCGGAATCGGCGAATGGAACTTCGTCTCCTTCGATGTCGGCAAGGGCGTGCACAACTTCCTCTGGATCTACGAGAAGGACGGGCAGGGCTTCGACGGCGACGATACCGTCTATGTCGATCAGGTGGTATGGACGCCGTTGCACACGAAGGATCCGCCGGCCGGATTCTCCGCGACTGGCGACCGCTACGACGATATCGCGCTCAACTGGGATTGGAACGTCGAAGGCGATGCGATGTACATCGTGCAGCGCTGCCTGTCCGGCGATGACCAGGAAGCCGAGGAATCGTGGACGGAAGTCTTCAACATGGCGCGCAACAACCACGCCTCCTACAACGCCTACGACAAGACGCCCCAGGCAGGCCTCACCTACCTCTACCGCATCAAAGTCGTGTATTCCAACGGCGATGAATCGGATTGGAGCGAGCCTGTTGAGGGCTATCGCAAGACTTCCACGACGCCTGTGGGACGCCGCATCATCCCCGGCAACGGCGCTTCCGACGGCATCGTGATCAGAGCGAATTGTGCATGGCGCGTGACGTGCGACAAGTCGTGGGTAGAGTTCGAAAACACCGAATTCGAGATGGACGGCGACTGGAAAGTCTCCAAGCTCCTCTATACCTGCCAGCCCAATACCACCAAGTCCTCGCGTGAAGCGACGGTGCAGTTCTGGCGCTGGAACGGCGAAGACTGGGAAAGAGGCATCGAGGACTGGTCCGGAAGCTTCAAGATCGAGCAGAAGGTAGCAAGCGAATTCGGCGAAATCGTCTCGCTCTCCGAGGCGGCCGACAGCGAGCTCGTGTTCACGACTTCGCCTGAAGCGCCGTGGTTCGGCCAGACGCAGTATTCCTTCGACGGCGTTGATGCCCTGCGCAGCGGTGAAATCCCGTTCAACGCGACTTCCCGCGTCGAGACCGTGCTCTCCACCGGCGGCACGCTCTCCTTCCGCTGGTCCACCAGCTCGCAGAATAGCGACAAGCTCACGCTCTATATCGACGGCGTCAAGGAAGCGGAGATCGGCGGTTACGAGACCAAGAACCCCGGCAAGCTCATTGCGTGGACCGAATACAGCGTCGAAATTCCCGAGGATGGCGCGGTAGTCACCTGGGCCTACGGCACGAGCGAGAGCGAGTACCGCGGCGAAGACGCGGCGTTCATCGACCAGATCGTCTGGGAGCCTCGCGAGCGCATCGTGCGGCCCAGCGACCAGTGGTGGCAGGAGATGATCGATTCCGGCGTGATCACCGACTACACGCTCGAAGAGATCCTCGCGATGACCGACGATGAAATCCGTGCGCTTCTCGAGCGCGTCTCGCCCGGTTCGCCCGTCGAGTACTTCGCGCCGTATCCGCTACTCCGCGGCGCCATCGACACCGAGGGCAAGAAGGACGCGAACGGCAATCCAGTCACGCTGAAGCAGGACTTCATCGCCGGCACGAATCCGAAGATCGACAACGACCTCTTCCATGCGACGATCGAAGTTGTGGACGGCAAGCCGCAGGTCGGCTGGTATCCGCAGCTCGACGAGACGGAAGCGCGCAAGCGCAACTACACGGTGTACGGCAAGAAGACTCTCGCGCCCGGCGCCGAGTGGGAGCCGGTGGCCGAAGGCCGCGAAACGGAGTTCTCCTTCTTCTGGGTGTCCGTGGAAATGAAATGAGTTGGAAACGCGCCATAATCGCGTTCGCGCTCGTGCCGTCGCCGCTTCTAGCGGCGGCGGCCGGGCCGTTTAAACTGCCTGTGCGCGCGAAGGTGCTCGAGGAAGGGTCGGCGAAAGGCTGGCTCGCCTCTGGAGAAGCCCGGCTCGCGTTCGAGCAGGCGAAGATGCAGTTCGCGATACGCCTTGAAGCCGCCGGCTGGCGGCTGCGCCATGCGATCGCGCTTGGCGAAGACCGCGAACTCGAGACCTGGACGCGCGGACAGGATGAACTTACGTTGATGCTTTGGCGCATTTCTCCCGGCCGCAGCGGTTTTTCCTACGGGCTTTCGAGGAAGAGCGATGGATGAAGGATTCAGAGCGTTTGCATTTCCTCCGGGGCGGCGATGCCGTCGGGCCGGTTGCAATATTTCCGCCCGCGGCGCTTTCTTTCCCGGCAGGATGGACAAGATCTCCGCAGCGCGCCTGTTTCTCGGTTTCAGTGGTTGCGACAGTCTCGTAGATTCCGTCTGAGAGAGGTTTTGCAAATGTCTATGTTCCCAAACGATCAAAGCGATCCGGCAAGGAGAAATCGATGAAGAGCAAGTTCTCCCATATCGCGTATGCCGCGCGCACCGACGTAGGCAAGAAGCGCAAGAACAACGAAGATGCCTTTGGCGTGTTTCCGGCCGCCGGGGTTTTTTGCGTCTCCGACGGCATGGGAGGCGGCGAAGACGGCGAGCTGGCGTCCGCCGCCACGGTGAAAGCCGTCGAGGACGGCGTTGCGAATCTCCCGCAGAATGAAGGCGAGGCGTATTCCGGAGAGGCTGTCGCGGGGTGCATCGAGCAATCGCTGGAGCGTGTGTCGCGCTGGCTTTTCAACCGCTCGAAGGCGAAGTTCCTGAAAGGCTGCGGCGCGACGTTTGTCGGCATAGTATTCGACGCCACATCGCCCGGCAAGGCGCTCGCGCTGCATTCCGGGGACAGCCGCCTCTACCACATGCGCGGCAAGAAGATCAAACAGATCACCCGCGACCATTCCGCCGCGGAGCTGATCGGCGAGAAGGATGAAAGCAAACTCGGCGCCGCATTCCGCAGCATGGTCGTCAACGCCATAGGCATTCGCGAAGACGTGGAAGTCGAGCGCACGCCGCTGAAAGTAGCCAAGAACGATTGGGTGCTGATTTGCAGCGACGGCCTTTCGCGCATGGTCCCGGAAAAGGAAATCGCGCAGATCGTCGGCGCCGCCGGCACTCCCGTGGCGGCGGTGGACGCGCTTATAGCTGCGGCGCTCGCTGCCGGCGGGATAGACAATGTCACTGTAGTGCTTTGCTGCATCGGCGAACTTCCCGAAGCGCTGCCGGTTGCGCAGATTCCGGACGACGACGTGCTCGCGCCGCTCGACGACGCCGCGACGGATCCTGGAGATGTCGCATCCAGCGAAAGCACTTCCGTGCCGACGATGCAGCCGGTCGTCGAATTCGCTTCCGGCGCAGCCGGCGAAGACGACGATCCTGCGACAGCCGAGACTCCGGATGTGCAGGCGGATGAAAAGACGTGCGCCACATTCTGCGAGCCTGTCGCGGATTCGACTTCCGCTTGCTGCGCGTCTCCCGTCCGGGAGGCGTGTACCGCGCTCGCGCGCAAACGCTCGCCGCGCGCGTTCCTTGACAGATTGAAGTATCTCGCTATCGCTTTCGCGGCCGGCGTGCTCGTCGCGATAGTCTTCGTGCGTGCATGCGCTCCGTCGCATGCTCCAAAGAATGCGCGCGAAAACCCCGCGCAGCTAGATTCTTCGGCGCCGCAGGCAGAAGATGCGCGCCCGGACAATGACGAAGAAGCGAATGTTTCGCCGCGCACCGATTCCGGCGCGACACCGGCAGCGCCGCAACATCAAGAGACTAAAGCTCTCGTGGCACCGGCAACGCCGCCTCCGCAGAAAGTGAAAGCGCCCGTGGTGCCGGTGACGCCTGTCCCGGCAACGCCGCCTCCGCAGGATGTGAAAGTGCCTGTGGCGCCGGCGACGCCTGTCCCGGCGACGCCGCCGTCTCCGCAAGAGCCGAAGGCTGTTACAGCGCCGGAAACTCCGCCGCCGCAGAATGTGGAGGCGGCGTCTGCGGCGCCGAAGCGAGCGCGTCGCGCAGCGCAGAGTACGGCCATATTCGAGTCTTGCGAGA
>DEWI01000079.1 GCA_002363575.1 Verrucomicrobia bacterium UBA3214
TACCCTTACGAACTGCAAAGCATAGATTTCTCGTATCTCGACGACAACATCACTGCGACATTCAGCATCGACAGCGACGGCACGCTGACAATCGAGCAGGCGGAGGCCACGGCGCAAATCACGGGAGTGGTTTCTGGAGAGCCGGGCGCCGCGCAGACGGTCGAGATAAGTTTCACGCTCGCCGGGCTGGTCGAAGGCATTGCATACACTCTCGACGTCACGGTTTCCGGCCCGGAGAACTTCAGCGATACGGTTCCGCTTGGCGACAAGCTTTCGGCTGCACTCGCGAACGGGACGGCGAATGGAGACTGGACTCTCGCATGGACGCCGCCGGCGAACACTCCTCCGGACAATGGCGAACTCCCGCAATATACATTTGCCATCGAGCTTGCTTCGAAAGACGCTAACGTCGTCTGCCAGAAGCCGACAGTCGCGGAAGGGGTCTCGACAACTGTTTCCGTCGATACTCGCGCGCGCAGGGTGGTGACGTACGCTGACGCCACCGGCGGCGACGAGCGCGGGAACTCCGCCGTGGCCATCGAAGGCGCGGTCTTCACGCAGACATTCACGAACAACATTCCTGGAACGCTGTCAGATTGCCTGTGGACGCGCCGCGGCTACGACTTCGATTGCTGGACGAATTCCGTCGCGCCCGAAATTGCCTACGCTGGCGGTGAGGAAGTGACTTTCGACGATGACAATGAGATAGATACGCTCTGCGCATCCTGGACCCCGCAGACGTATGCGGTTGCCTACGTTCTCGACGGCGACTATCCGCACGAAGACATCGAGCTGCTTGTGAAGGACAAGGAAGGCGCGGAAGGAGTTTCGCTGGCCGGTTCCCTCGTCACGTCTTACAGCGTGGAAGATGAATTCGCGCTGCCCGAGGCGCCGGTTCGCTTCGGCTACGCTTTCGCCGGGTGGTCTTGCAACGACAAGACGCTCGTCCCGGACGCTGCGGTTTCTCCATCCGCCGTCGTGGAGGTGTCCAACTGGGTGGGCGATCTCGAGTTCACGGCCAACTGGACGAAGCTCGAAGGCGAATTGTCGCCGACAGACGACCCCGACGCCATAGACGGCAACACCGATTTGACGGAGCCTTGCACCGTCACGTTGATAATAAACAAGGATTTGGACCACACGATAACCATCCCTGCGGCGGTGACAAATCTCGTGCTGAAGTTTGAAGGCTCGCATACTCTGACGGCATCGGCAGGTTTGGCGATGGTGATTTTCGAGAACGCTGCCACCGACCTCGAAATCCAAGGCGCCTTCACGCTCGCCGCGCCCCCTCAGTCCGTTCCCGGACCGCTGCTGGGCAAAGGCGGCGCATCTTTCCGCCTCGTCACGCCTTCGCGTTCGCTGACGGGCAGGGCGGCTCTTGGCGCCAGCGCCGTGCAAGAAGGCGGGAATGCCGTCGAAGTCGCGGGCATTTCGCGCGATCCTGCGAGCGGCAAGTGGCAAGTGCAATTCCGCGTCGCTCTCAAGGACGGACAGGATTTCAACGCATGGCTCTACCGGGCGAATCTCGCAGCGCGCATCAAGATCCGCGCCGCGGAGAGTCTCGAAGCGCTACGTTCGCCGGGCGGCGACGGCGTGACAATCTACGACGCGACGACGGACGCGCTGGAGATTTCGGGAGATTCGGCCACCGGTATTGCGACATACACCGTCCCCGCGCCGGAGAATGCGAAAGGATGCTTCTTTGAAGTTGTCGTAGAGTAAAGCGGGCCCGCCGCCTGCGCGCATTGCGCCGGGCGGCGTTTTCCGTTTACAGGCTTGATGCGGACGCGGCGTCCGCTGCAGAATTTCCGAAGGCGATTTCCATGATTAACCGAAAGGGCGTTGAGCCATGAACCACTTTCCACACATCATGCATGCCGCAGTCAGCGACATGGGACGCAAGCGCACCAACAACGAAGACTCCTACGGCGAATTCCCGGACGCCGGCTTCTTCTGCGTCGCGGACGGCATGGGCGGCGGCGACGACGGCGAGGTCGCATCCGCCGCGACGATCGAGGCGATAAAGAGTTTCACAGAGGCGAATCCTCTTCCGGAGAAGACGACTTACGTGCTCTCGCAGTATCTCGACGGGCTGTGCAGAGCCGTAGATGACGCTTCGACGTGGATAGAGTACCGCACGCGCGAGAAGGGTTTGAAGGGCTGCGGCTCCACTCTCGTAGGCTTCGCGCTCGACGCATCCAATCCCGGACAAGCCACGGCGATCCACGCGGGCGACAGCCGCCTGTACCGTCTGCGCGGCAAGAACATCAAGCAAATCACGCGCGACCACAGCGCCGCCGAACTCTTCGGCGCGAAGAAAGAGGCGGATGTCAATCCGATGTTCCGCGGAATGATATTGCGCGCGGTCGGCGTGGCGCCGCACGTCGATATCGAGAGGACGCCTTTCGACGTAAAGGCCGGCGACAGGCTGATCGTCTGCTCCGATGGCTTGAGCAGAATGGTGGCGGACAAGCAGATAGCCGAAATCGCGCGCGCCGCGGCGGACGTGAAGACGGCGGCGCAGGCGCTAGTGGACGCCGCTAACGAAGCCGGCGGACTCGACAACGTAACTGCCGTCGTAGTCGAGATCGGCACGCTGCCAAAGGCGCTCGCCGCAGTGCCGATGCAGAATTCGAAGGATGCCGGCGCGCACGAGGGCGTCACGATGGATGGCGCGACGCGCGAAACCTTCGACCAGTCGGTGACGAGCGGTTCGTGGTCGCAGACGCGCACGGGCGGAATCTCTTCTTCGCAAGGCAGCAATCAATCGGTGGCGCCGGATTTTGCGAGCCGCGACAATCCATCCGAGACCGACAGCACGGGTGCGAGGGCGCGCGCGCCGCTCGCGAAGCGCATCGGCCTCGCCGCCGTAGCGGCGCTGGCGGGCTTTGCGCTCGGCGCCGCGGCGATCATGATGCGAGAGAGCGGAAAGCGGCCGAAAGAAGACCCGGAAGCCATCGGGCTGCGTGCGAAAGTCGAGAGTCTCGAAAAGGACGTCAAGGACAGGGATGAACTTGTCGCGACGCTGAAGAAGGCGCGCGATGAAGCCAAAGCGGGACGCGCCGCGCTCGAAGAAAAAGTCGCGGCGCTTTCCGGCGCGCCGGCAAGCGACGGTCTGAAGGAGAAAAACGAGCAGCTCGCCAGAGAGGTCGCGAGACTCGGCGGCGCATGCGCGGCGCTCGAAAATGAAAAGCAGGCGCTCGAGGCGGAGAAGGCCGCCCTCGCGGAGACCAACAAGAGCTATGGCGAGACGATCGCGCGTTTGAAGGCCGGTCTGGACAGCGCGAAAGCCGCGGCCGGCGATGTAGGCGCGGCGATGGAAAAAGCCGGCAGGGCGGAAAGCCTGAACGCCGAGCTTCAAGAGAGAGTCGAGCGCGCCAACGTCCTTGTCGAAGAGTTGAAAAAGAAACTCGCCGGCAGCGAGGCCGCGCGCAGGGCGCTCGAGAAAGAGCGCGACGCCGCCAAAGCCGCCGTCGAAGAACTCCGCGTCAAGCTGGACGCCGCCGGTAAGGGCGCGGACGCCGCCGCCGGCAAGGCCCGCGAACTCGAGAAGCGCCTTGCCGAGGAGATGGCGAAGACTGCGGCGATGGAGCGGAACATCGCCGCCGAAGAGGAGGCGTTCGAGGCGCTTGCGGATGCTTGCGACGTGCGTTCGATCGGCAACTTCGTCGCGATGATAAAGGAAGTGGAAAAGGCCATGAAGGATCTCAAGGAGAGTTGCATCGGCAAGGACTTCTACTCGACATCGAGAGATGTGCGCGGATCAAACGAGAAGAATCCGAATTACAAGCCGAAGAGCGCGGCGCAGAGACGCGCGGCCGCCGTCCGCCTCACCCGCAACCTCCAGGCGATCGCGTCGGCGATGGATGTGCAGGCGCGCAAGGGTCTGGAGATTTGCGCCATCCAGCCTTTCGAAGAGCGCGACCGCGCCGAGATTTCCCGCCTCCTCGGCGAGTTCACGAAGATCGCCGCCAATATCGGCGCGAGCGCGCCCGAGAAAGCCGCCGCGCAGAAAGCCGGAGCGGATATGATTCTCCGCACGCCGGCATGCCTGAAGCGGCTCCCCGAACTTTTGACGGAGTGGTAGCGCTGCGGGCGGCAAAATCGAAAAAACGGCGGCAGGCTATTGACGCGGCGCCCCGGACAATGCTAAAATTGGAGTCCGCCGGGAATAGACTGCAAACAAGGAGGATAGACGCAAGACGCTGGATTCGACCGCCGACTGGCTGGATTTTGCTTTGCACTCGCTGAGCGCCGTTTCGAATGCGGCGTTCAGCAGGCGGGCCAGAGACGGAGAAAGCGATGAATGCGGGTTTCGGCGCCTCCTGCCGGAGAATGAAAATCCAACGGATGCAAACGGTTCACGGACATGGCTGGCTTGACAGGACAACTGATTGGCGGGTTCCGCGTTGTTAGAGATTTCGACACGGCAGGCGCGCAAGGCGCCGTTTGCTGCGCCGTATGCGAGAGCGATATCCACGGCATCGTTCCCGTCGGCACGGAAGTCGCGCTGAAGATCATGCAGGTCTCCGATCCGGAGAGCTCTCAATGGCGGCAGCTCGAGCGCCGCGTCGCCACGCTGAAGCGTCTCGACCATCCGAACATCGTCAAGTACTACGGGTGCTTCGTGGAGAACGGGCAATTCTCCGACATCCATGTCATCGTGCAGGAATTCCTCCACGGCAAAAGCTTGAAGGAGTTGCTGGCAAAGTCGAAGCTCGGTCTGGAGGCCGACGAGACGCTGCGTATCGTCCGCGAGGCCGTGGCGGGGCTTTCGTACGCCGAACGAAGCGGAATCATCCATCGCGACGTCAAGCCCGGGAACATAATGGTCTGCGACGATGGCGCGGTGAAGCTGATCGACTTCGAAGTTGCGAAGAACATTTCCGGAGGCACGCTTTCCGCATCGACGACCGGCGGAATGAAAGGCACGCTAGCCTACATGGCGCCGGAGTTCACGAATTCCGATTTCCGCGGCGACGAACAAAGCGACATCTTCTCGATGGGCGTGGTCTTCTACGAGACGCTCATGGGGCGCTCGCCCTACCGCAGCCTCCACATGAGCGGGACGTTTTCCGATTTCGCGGCGTTCTTCGAGCGCTGGCGTCCCGGCTCCGAAGACCCTATAAGGATCAGCAGAAAGGCGCGCGCCATCCTGTCGCACGCCGAAGAGGTTTTCACGAAATCCCTGGCGCGCGAGCGCACTTCGCGCTACGAGACGTTCGAGCAGTTCGGCAAGGGGCTGGAGACGGTGCGCCCGCGCACGCTGAAGACCGACCACGGCACGTACGAAATGCAGCTCTTCGTCGGCGAAGGCGGCTTTGGACAGGTGTACAAAGCGCGCAATCTCGCCAATGGCGAAGAAGTGGCGGTAAAGTTTCTGCTGAGCAAGGCCAGCCTGGGAAGGTTCCGCCGCGAGGCCCGGATAATGGCCGGGCTTGAAGAGCTGGATTCCGAGCAGCGGTTCGACTCCAAGGGCTGTTTCGTCAAGTTCGTTGATTACTACGAAACAACCACGAGCGTCTATTTGATAATGGCGTATCTGGCGGGCATGCCCGGCCTTTCGCTGCGCGATGCGATACGCTCGTGGCGCGGCGTTCCGCGCGATGAAGCGATGACGCGCGACATACTCATTGCATTCGAGCGTTATGCGTGGGGACTCGGCGCGCTGCACTGGAAGAGCGGCATAATCCATCGCGATATCAAGCCTTCCAATCTCTATTTCCCGATCGGCAAGCCCGAGAACGCCGCCATCATGGATTTGGGCATAGCGCTCGATCTCGACGGCCATTCGATGACGACCGGCCAGATTCCCGGCACGTTCGACTACATGCCGCCGGAGACGATCTTTCCGCCGTCCAAGAAGTTCCGCGGCGATCCGAAAGTCGATATATACGCGCTCGGCCTCTGCCTCTACGAGGCGCTCACAGGCAAGATGGGCTATCCGCGCCTTCCGTCCACGAAGGAAGAGGAGAAGAAGGCGATCTCGATGATCACCGAGCGCGCACGCTCGAAAAAGCCGCCGCTTTTCGACGATCCAAGCGTTTCAAACGACTCCGCGCTCCGCCGGCTTCTCGTCGATATGACGAATCCGGTGCGCGAGAAGCGTCTCGAGGATGCATTCGACGTCTGCATCAGGTTGCGCGAGATCATAACTGGGCGCTACGGCTACAACCCTGCCGCGTGGGCGCAGGACGGCGAGCGCCCGACGGAGAAGACGAACTTCGTTCGCCCGGATCTTTGGGAGGAGCTGAAGCCAGAACAAACGAGTTCGAAGCCCTGGCTGTTCATAGGATGTTTCGTCGCCGCCGCGCTTGCGGTCACCGCCGCCATCACATACAGGTTTTTGCCGCGCGGCGAGACCCCCGCGCCTGTCTCTTCCCTCGACCCGACACTCGATGCCATCCCTCCGGAACCCGCGAGCGCGCCTGCCATCGCGTCGCTGCAAGTCGTCGTGAGAAACGGTATCGGCGAGAAATGCATCCTCTGGAAAGACGGCGGGGAAAAGCGGACGTTCGAACGCCCCGCGAGCATCACGCTGGAACCAGGCGAATACAAATACGTATTCGAGCGCGCCGGCTACAAGCCGCAGGAGCAGAAATCGCTTTCGCTCGCCGCCGGCGGCGCCGGCATGGCGATGGCGGCAGACGCCTGGGAGCCGCTCGACGTTCAAATGGAAGTAGGCGAGCTCGAGCCTGGCGTCACGCTCATGATAGACGGCAAGCGCTACGATACCGGCAGGCACGGCTTCGCGCCGGGCGAGCGCGAAGCGGTGTATTCGCGCGCGGGCTACGAGGACGAGCGCGTCAAGTTCACCGTCGCCGCAGGCACGCCTGGCGATGTTCCGTTCCCTTCGCAGTGGAGGGCGAAGCCGGTAAAAGTCGAAATCGGCGAATTGGATGCCGACGTCCAGTGCTATGTGAACGGCGATTTGCGGCGCTCTGGAGACGTTTTCGAGCTTAGCCCCGACAAGGAGAACAAAGTCTTCTATTCGAAGCCCGGCTTCGATTCCCAGAACATACCGTTCTTCCTTTCGCTTGGCAAGGATGGCCAGCGCGTCCCCGCGCCAGGCGCATGGAAGCCGGTCGCGGCGGTCCTCCCGCCTTCGTCGCAGCCGGCGGAAGGCGCGTCGAAGGCGCCTGCGAGCGCGACGCTCACGGTCTCGTATCTTCCCGAAGGCTATCGTTGCTTCATCGACGGCGTGGAACACACGCCGGGTTCGATCATTGCCGACATTGCGCCGGGCGAACACGTCTGCCGCTACGAGCGCGATTGGTACGAGCCGCAGCAGGAACAAAAGTTTTCCGTCGCGGCCGGCGAGCAAAAGCTCGTCCCGCCGCCGTCCGGCGAGTGGACGCCGTGCGAAGTCGATGTCACGGCGCCGCAATTCGAGGATGGCACAACTTGCCGCGTGGGCAAGGAGCTTTTCACCGGCGGACAGACGCGCAAGCTGCGCCCCGGGCGCTATACGGCGCGATACAGCCGCGGCAAGGGCTGGTACGCGCATGGCCGCGAGTTCACCGTGGAAATCGGCAAGCCCGCCATGCTCCCGCAGCCTGACGAGTGGCGCGCGGTGCCTGAAAAATTCGCAATCCCGCAGTTGGAGAGCGGCGTGCGCTGCAAAGTCGATGGCGTGGAACGCCAGGGAGGTTCGCAGATCGAGCTTGACGGCACCCCGGGAAGCGCCAAGCATACGGTCGAATACGAGCGCGCGGGCTACGAGAGCCAGTCTTTCGAAGTGACGGCGGCGCCTGGCGGCGCCGGGCGCACACTGCCGCCTCCCGGCGAGTGGGCCGCGTCGGATGTCGCAGTGACGATCGGCGCGATCGGCGCGGATGTCCGCTGCCGGATAGGCGGCGTCGATTATCCCGCCGGCGCGAAGCTTCTGCTTGCGCCGGGGACCCATGCCGTCGCGTTCCAGCGAGCCGGTTTCGTCGAGCGCTCCGGAAGCGTCGTCGTGGAGCCTGGGCGGCCTGCGACGGTCGAGTTGCCCGCCGGAGAATGGGTGAAGCGCAAGGCCGCGCAGGCTGCGTTCACCGTGCCGGCGCTCGGTGAAGGCGCGAAGTGCATTGTCGAAGGGAAGGGCGAGTGGCCCTCCGGCGCGACATTCCAGCTCCCGCCCGGCGAGCATACGGTGAAATACGTTCGCAAGGGTTTCGAGGATCAGATCTTCCGCAGGCGCCTTCTCTCGGCCGATTCGCCGCTGCCGCAGCCTGAAGAGTGGCTCATGACGCGCGAGGCCGAGCGCGCGGAGCGCGGCATCACGGATCTCGTCGAGAACTGGACGGTGGCAAAGCGCCGCGCCAATCTCGCCGAGGCGGAAAAGCTGCTGCGCGAGAACTCCCGCCTGCTTCCCGACGCCGTTTGCGAAACTCTGCGCGCGAAGATCGAGGAGCAGAAGAATCTGGCGATCGGCGAGATTTTCAATCTCTGCCCGTTCGCTCTCGAAGTCGGAGGCAGGATCGTCGCCGCCGAAGACACCACGAGACTCGTGTTCACCAACGGCATTCCTGCGGGCTTGCGCGCCGTCGCGAAGGGCTACAAGCCATATGCGCTTCCCGCCGATTTGAACAACAGCAGCTTGACGATCCGTCTTTCCGATCTCGAGCCGGAAGACGTGGCTCTCTTGCTTCCCGAAGGCGCGCCCGGCGATGCGGAATGCTTCTTCCGCGACGCTGCCGGGTCGCTCGCGAAGGTAGGCGCCGGCGGCGTGAAAGTGCGTCCCGGCCGGTCGTATTCGTGCGTATGGAGGCGCAAAGACCATCTCGATATCCAGAAGAACAATTTCTATGTCGAGCCTGGAAGGGATGCGACATTCCCGCTGCCTGCCGATTCCGAGTGGCGCGTCGCCGACCTCGTCGTCAAAATCGAGCCGTTCGCGGTCGGCGTGAATTGCCAGATCGACGGCAGGAACGTCCCGAAGCCGGGGAATGCGACGCTTTCGCCCGGCCGCCACGTCGTGGAATATTCACGCGAGGACTACAAGCCCCAGACTATAGAGTTCGAAGTCTCGCTCGCCGCGCGCGCCGTGCCGCGCGCCGACGATGCAAAGTGGCAGCCAACCGCGGCGCTC
>DEWI01000056.1 GCA_002363575.1 Verrucomicrobia bacterium UBA3214
CCGGACGCCTACCACTTGCACTCCAAACTCAAAGGTGAAGACTGGGGGCTTGGGTGGATCGGCGCCACGACGTTCAAGGCGACCGAGGATCTCTCGTTCGGCCTCGTCTATCGCTCGCAGATACGCCACAACATCCGCGGCAACTTCGATCTCGATGGCAATGTCAGCGGCACTGCCGCCGGCGACCTCGGGCTGTACGCGGGCGACAACTATCTCGGCCGCGACATCCACATCAGCCAGGATATCTACGAGCGCCAGCGTGCGCACCGCGGCGCCAGCGCCCATCTTACACTACCGCGCAGCATCGTGGGCGGCGTGAACTGGAACGTGACCCAGCGCTACCGCGTCGGCGCCAGCGTCACGTGGACGGAGTGGTCGAGCGTCGATACGATCAACTTCCGCATTCGCGAATACGGCTTCAAGCAGCCGCTCAGGTGGAACGACGTGTGGCGTTTCGGCGTCGGCATGGAATACGATCTCTACGATTGGCTCACGACGCGCATTGGCTACGCCTACGATATGGATCCGTCGTCCAAGCACAACGGCACCACGATGATTCCGTCGGGCGACCGCCACATCATCGGCACGGGCCTTGGCTTCAAGGTCACGGACAACCTCTTCATCGATCTCGGCTACACCTTCATACGCATGAACAACCACAACAGGACGATCACCCTGAAGACGCAGAGCGGCGAGGAAAAGCACTACCGCTGGTCCACCCGCAACGGCTTCTCGCATCTTCCTTCGCTTACCGTGCGCTACTACTTCTAAGCGAACAAGACTATTCCACACTCATAAACATATATCGCCGGGGCAAATACAACCCCGGCGATTTTTTTGCGCCGGCGCGCGGCGTTAAAGCGCGGCGGCGTTCACTGCCCGATCCATATCGCGGAGGCGGAAGGCGCGTGCGCTTCGAGGAAGGGCGCCGAGCGCTCTTCCCCTAGGATGAAGAGGATGGTGGAAAGCGCGTCGGCATCCATCGCGGATTGCGGATGCACCACCGTGACGGAGAAGGCGGAAGGCGCTGCCGTCTCGCCGCTCCGCGCGTCTTTTATATGGTCGCCGCGGAAATATCTGCCGCTTGTGCTCAGGGACATGCCGCGCGTCAATTCGACGACGCGCGAAGAGCCGTAGATGCCGGCGCGCCATTTTCCGCCGCAAGCCTTGAGATTGCCTCCGAGATCGAGCAGCGCGTCGCATTCGCCGATGCGCGCGGCGGCGAGATCGAGCGCGTAGCCCTTCGCTATCCCTCCGAGATCGAGCGTGGCGCGACCGCGCCAGCGCGGATCGAACGCCCCTCCGGAGGCGTCGCGAAAGCGGAACGCCGCTGCATAGCAATCTCTGACGCGCGGGGAGCAGCGCGCAAGCACGGCTTCGTCGTCGAGTTCTGCCGCGGCGAGGCGGGAGAGTTCGCTCGCGGGGTCGTGTGCGTTGAGAAGTTTCTCGATTTCCGCGAAAGTCTCGCGAACGGCGGCGGCCTTCGGGAGATCCGCCGCGTCGCGGCATTTGAAGGATGCGATCGTCCCCATCACCGGCCATTCGACTTGCTCGACGCCGGCGCGGCGTGTGCAGCCGCTCAGCGCGAACGCGAGCGCGAGCGGCGCTACAAGGCGCGCGGCGCGCCGCAGCCCCGCGAGGACGGGATGCGGCGCATGCGCTCGCGCAGAGTCCGCGGCTGCTTGTTCGGGAGGGTTTTCGACGATTAGCGCCGTGGCGCGCGCGCGCTCCACTTCCTCGAAATGCGCGCGGTAGAATTCCGGAGTCGCTTCTTCGGCGAAAATGAAAAGCACGCGCCCGGGGATCGTCGAAGCTTCGAGAAGCCCTGCTTCGCGCGTCGCGCCGCCTGCTGCAACGGCCGTATAGGGCGAGTGGTTCTGCGTCAGCAAGGAGAGGTGGCCGGGCGCCGCATTGTGCACGGAGTTCGCGAAGCCCGCAGGACTCATCTCGCCTTCATCGTGCATCTGGCGGATGAGCTTGAGCGTAGTGCCGATCTCCCCCCAGCGGCTCGCAAAGACGACGGGAAGGGCGCGCGCCGCCTCGGCACCTTCCTGCTCCGCGAGGCGGGCGAGCGCCGCGTGCGCAACCGCGAGCGCGGCTTTTTCCAGCGCGGTGAGGCGCCGGCGCTCCATCGCCGGGATGAACGAGACGTCGGGTTTCGCGCCGTCGGCGCCGTCCCAGTTTTCTTCGACGAGTATTTTCATGTTTCCGTGCTTCGGGAATGGCCGCGCGGTCTGGCCGCCGGCCGAACGTGTCCAATCAATTGGCCGCGGTCTCGTCATCGGTATCGATGGCGAGATGGAGCCTCACCTGGTCGAAATACGAAAGCTCCAGCGGCAGGGAATACGGGATGTCGAGCTTTTCGAGGATTTGCTTCAGGGTCGCCTCGGGATCGGGGAGGCGCAACGACGCTATATAGCCGGTGGATACGTAACAGTTCCCCATGGGCGCTATGTCGGCAAAGATGGTTTTGCCTTTGATGTTCTGGCGCGTCGAGAAGTTCGGAAGCACGAGGAAGACGTCGTCGCCCGTCATCAGATTGCGGCATTTCATGCCCAGTCCGCTTTTCACGGCCTGCACGACGAGCCAGCAATTGTTGAGATTGGCGAAATACGGCGCGATCTTTTTCTCCGCCTTGCTGAAATCCTCCGGATCGTCAAGGACGCGCTTTACCGCGCACGGTTCGCCGTCGGCCGTCCCCATGAGGGCGGCGAACCATGTCAAGATCGAATCGTTCGTATCTTCGCAGTACGGAGAAGGCTGGAACGTCTCTTCTCCCGAGAGTTCTCGCATCCTATTCGTCTCCGCCGGTGTGAGCGCCGGGAAGATGCGGTCTTCGATAAAGTTTCTGATGAGCGTGCGCACGAGCGCATAGCTGTCGAGAAGGCGCTGGCGCGCGGCGGGATCCTTGACGAAGCGGAAATCGCTCGTGCGCACCGACGGGATGGAAGGCGGTACGAGCGCGAGGTTCTCTTCGATGATGTCTCGGCAGCCGGAGGAATCGTCGAATATGCAGGCGTCGTAATCCCGGCCGTCGCGAAGGTCTGGCGCGCCGGGCTGCGGGGCGTCGCCGGTTTCGAGCTGGAGCGGGGAATCCAATGATCCTTTTGCATTCGGCACGAGCTTTTCGAGCTGCTTCAGCATATTGCGCGGCGATGGCTCCGGATCGATCCTTCCCGAGGCGAGCATTTCGGAAAACGAGTGCCCGCCGAAATCCCATCCCGGAATGTCATATATCAGATCAGAAAGCAGCAGCGCGAGAGCCTGCAAATCGGCGTCGTCCATCCGGTCGAGTCGATATATCGGCAGAAGCTGGGCAAGCGCGCTTTTCTGGCAAGGCCGGTTGCGGATTCCCGAAACGAGCGCCTGCGCGCGATCGGCGCTGAATGCGCCCGGTGTTTCGTGCAGCGCCCTGGCTAGCAAATCGTCGATCGCCTTTATCGTCGCCGTCTTCGGTTCGAGCAGCTTCGCGGTATCGGCGAGCTTGAAGAGTTCGTCCGCCGTGAATTCCTTGCGCCCGCAGCGTCTGTAGTGGAGAAGGTGGTGCTTGAGGGCGATTTCCTTCAACTCGAGGAACAGGTCGGGATCCGCGTCTTCGGCGTTGATGCCCAAATCGCCGACGATCCACATGGAGTCCGTCGCCTGTCCGCTGTCGAGGATATGCAAAGAGGGGGGCTCTTCGGATTCGCGCTCTTGGAGGTATGCGTCTATCGTGACGTCGCCAAAATCCGCGAAGGCGGGCGACTGCGGCGCATTCCGCAGGCAAGAATCTATGAAGCCTTCGTACGGTACGTACCCATAGACCTTGAGAACGGCGGCGAGGTATTCCTCCAGAAACGCCCGTTGTTCCGGGGTCGGCGTGCCGATGGCATCTTCGCCGCTTTTTCCGTTTTTCATTTGCATCGTCCTCCGTGCGATGGATTCCCCCGGCGCGCCTCGCGGCGTCAGCGGACTGTGCCATGCTCAGGCGGCATGTTTTCGCCCAATAGCGCCAGCGCCGGATCGGCCGCTGCGAGATCCTGTATCCAGCCGTTCTCGAAGCCGAAATCCGCCGCTGCCTCCGTAACGCTTTCGTATTCCTCTCTCGTGACCGTGCGGTCGAGCGGCGGCATGTCCTTCGCCATATACGCCGGCGTGTACTGGGCCATGACGGAAACGGCGATGTCGCTGGAAAGCCCGGTGGCGAGCCAGGCGAGATTTTCTATCGCTTCGTCGGCATGGCCCGGCAGAACGAGTATGCGCACGACAAGGCGGGTGTTCGCGGCGGCCCACCCCACGGCGGCGCGCGCCTTCTCCACGTAGTCCGGCGCGGACGAGAGCCGCGCGGCCGTCTCGTTCCGCGAGTATCTGAGATCGAAGAGCGCAATATCGCAAAGCTCGCGATATTCCTCGAGCGTCTCGATGCGCTCGTAGCCGGACGAGTTCCAGACGAACGGCAGCGCCACGCCGTCCGCAGCGAGCGCGTGCGCCGCCTCGCGTATGTACGGGAGGTAGGGCGTCGGCGAGACGAGGTTCCAGTTTTCCGCGCGGTCGTCGATGGCGAGCGTGCGCATGATTTGCGCCAGGCGCTCTGTCGTCACGTCTTCCCCCGCGCCTTTCCACGACCACGGGGAATTCTGGCAATACACGCATTTCATCGTGCAGCGCGAGAAGAATATGCAGCCGCTGCCATGCTCGCCGGCGATCGGCGGCTCTTCGCCGAAATGCAGCCCCCAGCGGAAAACGCGCGCGCACGCTCCGGCTCCGCAGAATCCCGCGCGCGGCCCCGCCGCGCCGCGCGCAGGCGCGAAACGCGCGGCGCGGCAGCGGCGCGGGCAAAGCTCGCACGCAGCGCCTTCGCTCACTCCCCCTCCTTCGGGCGCGATGCTTCCGGCGCGGACGGCTCTTTCTTCTTCAGCTTGATTTCGATAGGGACGAAGGCGTCGGGGTTTTCGGCGCGCTTGACGATTTTCTCCGCGTATTCATCCGAATACCAGCGGTCGGTGTCGGTGCGGTCGCGGCGTCCGTTGTAGCGCTGGAGGGCGCGCAGCCAGCCGTCGAAGAAGCCTTCCGGGCGTTCCGCGGCGGGGCGCGCGGATGCGCCGAAGCCCTTGCGCGAGAGATACATGATGGCGGCGCGCACGTTGTTCGTGACGTTGCCTTCGTTGCGCGCGCGCGGCTTGACGAGTCCCACGAGTTCCTTTTCCCTCCCCCAGTCGCCCGGCACGTTGACCTGGAGAGGATCCACCGCCCATGCCGCGATTGACTGCGGGCCGTTGCCTCCGGACTCTTCGATCATGTGCGCCTTGACCAGCGCGGGTGTCAGGTCTGCGATTTTCGCGGCCTGCTTTTCGCTGCCTCCGCACCACTTCGCTTTCGCGGCGTTGAACTCGCCCACCATGCGCTCGATCAGTTTGTCGTGGCGCTGGTAGCGCTCGTCCTCGAAGCCGCGGAACACAAGCGCGGGACGCTTCGGCACGGATGGCGCCGCCGCGGCGCCCGCCGCGCGCGGCGCGGCGCCGCGGCTTTTCAGGTACGGTTCAATCAGATGCACGCGCACGAACGCCTCGATGCGCTTGATTGTCTCTAGCTCCTCTGCGGTCACGAAGCGCCGGTCAATATACAACTCGCCCCAATCGTCGAAAAGGAAATCGCCCAGCCCTCCGGTGTCGATCGTGTAGCGCAGCGCGGCCTTCGAGGCCGGCACTTCCGCGACGCCGCGCGCCGCGTTCGCTGCATGGTGCGCGGCTTCGCGACGCGATGCGCGCGACGCGATCTGCATCGCTTCCAGCGCGAGCGGCACGGTCTGCGCGAATGCCGCGGGATCGAAGCGCAGGCGCGCCGTGCCGGATGGCGCGGCGCGCCGCGCCTGCGCGGGTTTCGCGGCCGCCGGCGCGAGCGCGGGCGCGAGAGTCGCGAAAGTTGCGAGTGCCGCCGCCGTCAAACTCGCAAACCGGCGCATCACTGCTCCGTATCTTGCGGGGCCGCGGGCGCGTCTTCCGTTCCTTCGGCCTCTTGCGGAGCCGCGGGCGCGCCGCCGTCCGGTGCATCGGCGTCATCGCCGTCGTCGCCTTCGCAGACGGAGACGGAGACGAGCGAGGCGCCTTCGGAGAGGCGCACGAGCTTCACGCCTTGCGAGTAGCGCCCATAGACGTTGAATTGCGCGACAGGGCTGCGCACCATCTGCTGGTCGCTCGTGATCGAGATTACGTGTTCGTCGTCGGCGACGGCGTGCGCGGCCACCACGGCGCCGTTCTTCTCGGCTATCTTGATGGCGATCATGCCCATGCCGCCGCGCGCATGGCGCGCGAATTCCTTGAATTCGCAGCGCTTGCCGTAGCCGTTCTCCGTGGCGATGAAGAGCGTCTTGGCGTCATCGACGGCATCGAGCGAGACGACCACGTCGCCGTCGCGCAGGCGCACGCCGCGAACGCCCGTCGCGCCGCGTCCCATTCTGCGGACGTCGGAGGCGGCGAAGCGCATTGCGCGCCCTTCGCGCGTGAACATGATGATATCGTCGTCCGGGCGCACGAGGCGGACATCGACGAGTTCGTCGCCTTCGTCGATATTGAGCGCGCGCTTGCCGTTTTTGTTCACGACGGCAAGTTCGGTGAGCGCGGTCTTCTTGACCGTGCCGCGGCGCGTCGCGAAGAAGACGTCCATGTCTTCGGCGATTTCGCGTATCGGCAGGAGCTCCAGCACCTGCTCGCCTTCCTGAAGCTCCAGCAGATTGATGAGCGGGCGTCCGAAGCCCGTCTTTGAGCCTTCGGGGATTTGGTAGGCTTCCTTGCGGAAGAGCCGCCCGGTGTTCGTGAAGAAGAGAAGCGAATCGTGGGTCTGCGCCACGAAGACCTGGCGTATGAAATCCTCTTCCTTGACCTGCGCGCCCTTGACGCCGTGGCCGCCGCGGCGCTGCTCGCGGTATTCCGTTAGCGCGACGCGCTTTATGTAGCCGCGGTTGGAGAGAGTTATGACGCATGGCGCGTCGGGTATCAGGTCCTTGATGGAGACTTCGTTCTCGTCGGGGACGATTTCCGTGCGGCGCTTCGCCTCCTCCTTGGCGCAGTAGCGCGCCTTGATGTCGGCGAGATCGTCGCAGATTATCGCGTACACCTTCGCGGGGTCCGCGAGGATCGCCTCGAACTCCGCGATCGCCGCGAGAAGCTTCGCCATTTCGTCGGCCAGCTTGTCGCGCTCCAGCCCGGTGAGCTGGTAGAGGCGCATTTCGAGTATCGCGTTCACTTGCGGCTCGGTGAAGCCGAAGCGCTCGACGAGCCGCGCCTTCGCTTCGTCGCGGTTGCGCGAAGAGCGTATGATGGAGACGACTTCGTCGAGATTGTCGATCGCCAGCATCAAGCCTTCGAGAATGTGGCGGCGCGCCTGCGCCTTCTTCAGCTCGAAGCGCGTGCGCCGCGTCACCACCTCGAAGCGGTGGTCGGTGTACGCCCGGAAGAAATCGCGCAGATTCAGGATTTTCGGGCGCCCGCCGTCGATCGCCAGCATTATCGCGCCGAACGTCGTCTGCAGCGCCGTATGCTTGTACAGATGGTTGAGGACTATTTCCGCCATGGCGTCGCGCTTGACTTCGACGATGATGCGGATGTCGGCCTTCGATTCGTCGCGTATGTCGCTGACGCCCTGTATGACCTTGTCCTTGACGAGGTCGGCCATGTGCACCAGCATTTCGCGCTTGTTGACGTTGTAGGGGATTTCGGTGATGACGATGCGCTCGCGCCCGTTGGCGAGCTTCTCGATTTCGGCTTTGCCGCGCACGGTCATCTGTCCGCGGCCGGTCTTGTACATCGCCGCGATGCCGTTGTAGCCGCAAATCTGCGCGCCCGTCGGGAAGTCCGGCCCTTTGACGAACTTCATGAGGTCGTCGATGGTGCAGTCGTCGCGGTGGCGCACGTACCAGTCGAGACCGTCGCAGATTTCCGCGAGGTTGTGCGGCGGGATGTTCGTGGCCATGCCGACGGCGATGCCCGTGGTGCCGTTGACGAGGAGGTTGGGAAGGCGCGCGGGCAGCACGGTCGGCTCTTCGGTGGTCTCGTCGTAGTTGGGCGACATGTCCACCGTATCCTTGTCGAGGTCGGCGAGGAGTTCGTCGGCGATGCGCTGCATCCTCACTTCGGTGTATCGCATGGCGGCGGCGCCGTCGCCGTCGATCGAGCCGAAGTTGCCGTGGCCATCGACGAGCGGCATGCGCAGCGAGAACGGCTGGGCCATGCGCACGATCGTCTCGTAAACGGCGGAATCGCCGTGCGGATGGTATTTGCCTATCACGTCGCCGACGATGCGCGCGGACTTCACATGCTTCGTGTTCCACGTGTTGCCGGCCTTGTGCATCGCGTAGAGGCAGCGGCGGTGCACGGGCTTCAAGCCGTCGCGCACGTCCGGAAGCGCGCGCCCGATGATCACGCTCATCGAGTAGTCGATGTAGTCGCGCGAGAGTTCCTCTTCGATGTTCACGTCTTCGAGCGTTCCCGCGGCTGCGGCGGGCGTCTCGACGTCGTTCTCTTTGCCTTCTTCGCTCATGTCGGGACATATTATACCATAATTTGCATCCGGCAAGCACGCCGGCGGGTGCCGGGCGGGTGGAAAATATGGTATAATATCCCGTGCGAAAGAGGATACGGCACATGTTGAACAACAAAGTCTATCACAAGATCGACGCGCTTTCCGGCAGCGTCGCCACGCTCCGGGCGGAGGGCGTGAAGTACAACGAAATCGCAGAGGTGGAAAGCCGCGCGGGCACGAGCCTTGCGCAGGTTATCAAGCTTGACGGTCCCAATGTCACATTGCAGATTTTCGCGGGGGCGCGCGGCGTGGACACCGCCGCCCGCGTGCGGTTTCTCGGCGAGACGATGAAAGTTCCGTTTTCCGAGGCGCTGCTCGGGCGCGCGTTCACCGGCGCCGGCGTGCCGCGCGACGGCGGGCCAGCGATAGACGAGAATCCTTCGCCGATCGGGCAGCCTTCGGTGAACCCGGCAAGGCGCGTGATGCCCCACGAGATGGTGCGCACCAACATCCCGATGATCGACCTTTTCAACTCGCTCGTCAAATCGCAGAAGCTTCCGATATTCGCGCGCGCCGGCGAGCCGTACAACGAGTTGCTCGCGCGCATCGCGCTCCAGGCGGACTCCGACGTCATCGTGATCGGCGGCATGGGCCTGAAATACGACGAGTACCTGAAGTTCCGCAGCACGCTCGACCAGTCCGGCGCGCTTTCCAAGACGGTGATGTTCGTGCATACCGCCGCCGACCCGACGGTGGAGTGCATGCTCGTGCCGGACGTCTCGCTCGCCGTCGCCGAGAAATTCGCGCTTTCCGGCAAGGACGTGCTGGTGCTTTTGACGGATATGACGAGCTTTGCCGACGCGATGAAGGAAATCGCCATCACGATGGAGCAGATACCGTCCAACCGCGGCTATCCCGGCGATCTGTATTCGCAGCTCGCCGCGCGCTACGAGAAGGCGGTGGATTTCGACGGCGCCGGCTCCATCACGATCCTCGCGGTGACGACGATGCCCGGCGACGACGTCACGCACCCCGTGCCCGACAACACCGGCTACATCACCGAAGGGCAGTTCTATCTGCGCAACGGGCGCATCGAGCCTTTCGGGTCGCTTTCGCGCCTCAAGCAGCAGGTCAACAAGGCTACGCGCGAAGACCATCGCACGGTGATGGACGCGATGATCAAGCTCTACGCGCAATACAAGGAGACGATCGAGAAGCAGTCCATGGGCTTCAAGATGTCCGCCTGGGACAAGAAGCTTTTGCGCTACGGCGCGGCTTTCGAGAAGGAGATGATGGATCTATCCGTGAACATACCTCTCGAAGAGGCGCTGGATCTCGGCTGGAAGATCCTGGCCGACAATTTCGAGCGCGGCGAAGTCGGCATTCCTTCGAAACTCTCCGACAAATTCTGGCCCGCGGGGAGCGCGGCGGAGAAATGATGAAAAAGCTCGGTTTTTTCGGCGGCGGGAAGATGGCGGAGGGGATTCTCTCCGCGCTGCTTTCCGGGGATGCCGGCTTCGCGCCGGGCGACGTCATCGTAGCGGAGCGCGACGCCGCGCGCGCGGCGTACCTCGCCGGACGCTATGCCGTGGAGACGACAGGCGACGTGAGGGACGTGGCGCGCGGCTGCCGGCTCGTGATTCTTGCCGTCCGTCCGCAGGATGTCGCGCAAGTCGCGGCCGATGCCGGCGGCCTCCTGGGCGCCGGCAGCACGCTCGTATCCATCGTCGCGGGCAAGCGGCTTGACACCTTGAAAGAGCTGTTTCCCGGCGTCGGCAAGCTCGCGCGCGTGATGCCCAATCTCGCGGTGCGCGCGGGCGCCGGGATGTGCGTCGCGTGCGGCGACGACGCCGATGCCGTCGCGAAGCTTCTTTCCGCGACAGGCGCGGCGATCGTTCTGGACGAGAAGCATTTCGACGCCGTGACGGCGTTGAGCGGCTCCGGGCCGGCGTATTTCGCGTATATGCTCGAAGCGATGGCGGAGGGCGGCGAAGCCATAGGTCTCGACAAGGAGGCGGCGCGTCTGCTTGCGCTCCAGACGATGTTCGGGACGGCGAAGTATCTTCGCGAGAGCGGCGCGGAACTCGGCGCTTTCATCGCCGGCGTCTGCACAAAAGGCGGGACTACCGCCGCAGGCATGGAAAAACTCGACGCCAGCGACTTTAAAGCCGTCGTGGCCGACACACTCGCCGCCGCCGCGGAACGCTCCCGCCAGCTCGGCGGCTAGAAAAGCTCAAACGCGGCGTTTGCGCGCCGCGCGCCGCTTCATCCCGTCCCCCGTTCCCGCGATAACGCGCGAGAATGGGCGCGGAATCGAAAAAATTGCAATCCTAGATCGAATCCGGCAGCGCTCTCGAGCGCTGCCTTTCCTGTCTCCGGCCGCCTCGCAAACCGACCGGCGTCGCCTCGTTTTGCGACCGGCGTCGCCTCGTAAAGCGACTGGAGTCGCTTCGCCAAGCGACCGGCGTCGCCTCTCCAAGCGACTAGGGTCGCTTCGGCATGCGACTGGAGTCGCCTCGGCAAGCGACGGGCGTCGCTCCGGCATGCGGCCGGGGGGGCGGCCGGTTTCGAACAGGGCGAGGCCGCGTTCCTCCGCCCGTGCGTCGCCGGGGACGCCGGGACACGGGGCGAAACTGCAAAAAGGGGGTGTTTCGGGGGGCATTGACGCGCGAAGCGAAGATATGGTATCATATATTGCCATCTACGGGCCAGGTGGTTTGTTTGGATGTACACGCGAGAGGAGTTTGGCGGCAGGATGTCAGGGGTGGAGAGAGGCAGTGCGGGAGTTGCGAAACTTGCGATAGTAGTTCCTTGTTATAATGAGGAAGCGGTCCTGCCGCTTTCGCAGCCGCTTTTCGCCGGCGAGTTAGACAGGATGGTGGCCGCCGGGCGCATTTCGCCGAAAAGCGGCGTTATTTTCGTCGATGACGGCAGCACCGACGCGACTTGGCAGGCTATAAGCGCGTTCGCGGAGCGCGACCGCCGCTTCAGCGGCATCCGCCAGAGCAGGAATCGCGGGCACCAGTGCGCATTGTGGGCGGGGCTTATGGAGGCGCGCGAGCGCGGTTTCGATATTGCCATAACCATCGACTGCGACGGGCAGGACGACGTGCATGCCATGACGGAGATGGTGGATGAGTATGCCAAGGGCGCGGACATCGTCTATGGCGTGCGCAGCGACCGCTCCAGCGACACGTTCTTCAAGCGCCTGACGGCCGAAGGATTCTACCGCCTGCAAGCCGCGATGGGCGTGGAGACGGTGTACAACCACGCGGACTACCGGCTGCTTTCCGCGCGCGCCATCGAGGCGCTTTCCCGCTTCGGCGAGACGAACCTCTATCTGCGCGGGCTGGTGCCGCTGCTCGGCTTCAAGTCCGCGAAAGTGTTCTATTCGCGGAGCGGGCGCATCGCCGGCGGCAGCCACTATCCGTTCCTGAAGATGCTGGCGTTCGCGGCCGACGGCATAACGTCGCTTTCGATCAAGCCGATAAGGGCGATCACGCTTTTCGGGGCGCTTGTGGCGTTTGCATCGTTCGCGATCGGGCTGTGGTGTTTCGTCGCCTGGCTGCGCGGCATGGCGGTGCGCGGCTGGACGAGCGAGGTGCTGTGCATCTGCTTCTTCGGGGGGATGCAGATTTTCGCGCTCGGCATCATCGGCGAGTACGTCGGCAAGATATATCTCGAGACGAAGCGCAGGCCGCGCGTAATCATCAGCGAGCGCACGAAGTGCGGCGGCGGCGGCACGGGGGAAGAAGCATGAACATCGTCGATTGGACCGCGTCGCGCTTCGATGCGCTGCGCGCTCGTCTAGGGGAAAGCCGCTTCTACCCCGCGCTGCTGGGCGCGCTTCTGCTTTGCGGGCTCGCGCCGCTTCTTGCGCCCGGGATTCCGAACGGGCACGATCTATATTACCATTTGTCCCGGCTGCACGCGATGGCGGTGAACTTTTCGCTTGGCGAAGTGCCGTCGATGGTCAACCACGAGGCGCTGGCGGGCTACGGCTACGCGACGGGACTCTTCTACCCGGATTTCTTCTTGTACCCGGCCGTGCTGCTGATGAAGTGCGGCATGGGAATCCTGGCGGCGTACAAGTGCATGGTCGTGGCGTGCGTCTTCGCGACCGCCTACGGCGCGTATTTCTGCGCGCGCCGGCTTTCGGCCACGTGCTTCGGGGCGTTCGCGACGGCGCTGCTCTACGCATGGAGCAGCTATTTCGCCGTCGATGTCTTCGTGCGCGCGGCCTTCGGCGAATGGAGCATGTTCGTATTCGCGCCGTGGATCATACTGGGGCTGTACGAGACGGTGCTGGGAGAGCCGCGGCGCTTCCCGTATCTGTCGTTCGGTTTCGCCGGGCTGGCGCTGGCGCACAGTCTTTCGCTTTTGATGATGGGGGCGATATGCGCCGCGTTCGTCGCGTTCAACGCGGTGCGGATTCTCCGCGAGCCGCGCAGAATCCTCTATCTCGCGCTTTCGCCGGTGCCTGTGGCGCTCGTTTCGCTGGCGTCCATCCTGCCGATGCTCGAGCAGTTCGCCCTCCTGCATTTCCACATCGAGATCGAGGACAACGCCGGCATTCTCTCGCGCTGCATGCCGCCGCTGAAGATGCTGCTCGAGCTTCCCGCCAGCAAGGCGGAATACTGGATTCCCCCGGGCATAGGCACGATGCTCGCGATCGCGGCGCTCCAGCGCTTCCGGCTGGTTTCGCGGCGGACCGCGCCGGAGCTGTTCCGCGACATGCTGCTCGTCGCCGGGGTCTGCTGCCTTCTGATGTCGAGCGAAATGCCGCCCTGGAAGGGCGCGTTCAAGCCGCTCGCGGTCATTCAGTTCCCGTGGCGCTTCTTCGGCCCTGCCACGGCGTTCCTCGCGTTCGGCGGAGGGTTGGCGCTTTCGGCGCTGACGGCCGGCGACGGCGCGCGCGAGCGCCGCTGGGTGTGGCGGGTGGCGTGCGGCGCGGCTTTCGCGTGGTTCGTCAATGTTGGCTACTTCTACACGGCGCGGTATTGCGAGCGCGATTTCATGTTCGGCTACCGCGTCGGCCGCCCGCAGGAGGCGAGCGGCATACATTACCTGATAAAGGACGGCTTGCGCGACACCGCCATTCGCGCGCGCGGCGATGTCGCCGTCGCCTCCGCGCCCGTAGATGTGAAGCTCGCGCGTCCGCGCCCGGACGTCCTGCGCATGGAGTTCTCCGGAAACGCGGCGGACAACGAAATCGAGCTGCCCATTGTACCCTACTATGGATATATTGCACTCCTGGAGCGTCCGGACGGGACGCGCGAGCGCCTTGAAACCTGTCTCGGCCCCGGCAAGCTGCTCGCCGTGCGCATACCCGCGGCGTGCGCGGAGGGCGTTGTCGCCGTCCGCTACGAAGCGACGCCGCTCCAGAGGTTTTCACAGTTCGTTTCGCTGACGTCGGCAATCACGTTCTGCGCCCTCTTTGTCGCGATGAAGCGGCGGCGCAAAGTCGCCAAGGATTCATAGAATGACGTTTTTCGACTGCCTGCCCGCATATATACTCAACCGGTCGCCGCGCATACTGGTCGCGTTCGATACGGATTTCCTGCGCAACCTCGATGCGTTCCGGCGCTCCATTCCGCGCGGCGAGGCGTTCACGCTGCTCGTGCAGATCGGCTGGTCGGTGCTCGTTCCGTGGTTCGCCGAAGAGTTGAAGACGCGCATGGCGCAGGCGCGCGAGCTTTTCCCGGAGGCGCGCATCATATTCCTCGCCAACGAGAAGGAGGCGCTGGAAATTCTCAAGGATTCCGCCGAGTGCGTGTGGTGCCACCAGAACGCGTTCCTCGACCCCGCGTGCTACCCGCTGGCCGCGGATCGCCGCAGGTTCGACGCGATATACGTCGCGCGCATAACGCCGTTCAAGCGCCATGCGCTCGCCGCGAAGATTCGCAATCTCCATCTCGTCGGCTCGTACTCCGCGCGCGAGGAAGAGTATTTCCGCGAGATCATGCGCACGGTGCCGTGCGTGCGCTGGGAGCGGAAGGTCGGCGCAAGGCTCGTCGGGCGGCGCATGGTCGATGCGTCCTGCGGGCTGGCGCTTTCCGCCGTCGAAGGCGCGATGTTCGCCTGCGGCGAGTATTCGCTTTGCGGCATTCCCGTCGTGAGCACGAAAAACATCGGCGGCCGCGACCTCATGCTTCCCGCCTTTTCCGTGTATCGCGCCGACGATACCGGGGACTCCGTCGCCGAAGGCGTGGAGCATTGGAAGGCGAATCCAGTGCCCCCGCAGGAGATTCGCGCCGAGTTCCTGCGCCTGGCCGCGCCCCATCGCGCCTGCCTCGACGATCTCATCGCGTCGATCGCCGGCCGCCGCGTGAAAATCCCTCACAAGCTCGGTGTGCGCTGCGGGCTTTCTCCGCTCAGGCAGCTGGCGCACTGCATGCTCCGCCGCGATTGACCGCGCGCGCTGTTTCGCGGCCCTCCCGAAGGCGATATATGCGTTGCGGCCCGCGTGTGCGCGGCGGCGCGGAATATGCTAAAATATGCGGCTGACGCGGGAGCGGAGGCGCGTACGCCCTGCTTTGCTCACCGCAAGGGAGGAGAAACTATGGGAATGGATAAAAGCGGGGCTGCGGCCGGCGGCCGTGTGGTGTTCCTCGATTGGCTCAGGGCGATCGCGTGTTTCATGGTCGTCGCCGTGCACGCCTGCGAGCCGTACTACTTCGGCGCGGACGGCAACGTGTTCATCGAGTCGAAGGCGGCGGGCTTCTGGGCTTCGCTTGTCGATTCCGCCGTGCGCTCGTGCGTGCCGCTGTTCGTCGCGACCTCCAGTTATCTATTGTTCCCGCTCTCGTGCCGGACGGGGGATTTTTTCAAGCGGCGGCTGGTGCGCGTCCTCGTGCCCTGCGCGTTCTGGGCGTGCGCCTACACGGCGGCGTGGGGGGAATGGGCGAAGCTGCCGTTCAATTTCCCGTTCGCCGGCGGGCATCTCTGGTTCGTCTATATGCTCGTCGGGCTTTATCTGGCGATGCCTCTCTTGTCGCCGTGGGCGGAGAAGGCGCAGGAGCGCGAAGTGCGCGGATGGCTGATGCTCTGGCTCGCGACGACGCTGTTTCCTTTCATCCGGCGCTTCTGGCTCGCGAAGTTCGGCGCTCCGGAATTCGGCGCGACGCCGTTTCTCTGGGGCGAGGCGCCGTGGAACCGCTTCGGCGCGTTCCATTACGTCAGCGGCTTCGCCGGCTACATGCTTCTCGGCTTCTACTTCCGCAAGTTCGTCCCGCGGCTCGACTGGCGCAGGACGCTGGCGATCGCCGCGCCGCTCTGGCTCGCCGGCTTCGCGATAACGTGGGGCTTCTTCTATTTCCGCATCCCCGCGGCGCAGGGCTATCCCGTCGCGCGCCCTTACGCCTTCGCCGTCGATCTCGAGACGAGCTGGGAGTTCTGCGGAACGGGCGTCGCGCTCATGACGGCCGCATGCTTCCTGCTCGCGCGCAAACTCGAATTCGCCGGCGGCTTCTACCGGCGCGTCGTGCGCCCGCTCTCCGAAGCGAGCTACGGGACCTACCTCCTGCACATGTTCATCCTCGTGCAGGCCGTCGCCTTCTTCCGCCGCCATCTCCCCCCGGGAGCGTCCATCGCCGCCACCGCCGCGACCACGTACGTCCTCGCGTCCCTCGCGAGCGCCCTCTTGCGCCGCATACCCTTCGTCGGCCGCTTCATCGCCGGCTGAGCGCCGGAATGCGCACGCCGCCGCGTCCCGCAGGCCGCGCGACGATTTCGTCATTTTCCCTATTGCCAAAACTGGCGAAATTATGGTAAAATTCCCGCGCACAATGGGATAGGCTCAATGGTATGATGCGTTTTTTACGTCATAGATTCGCCTCTTTGCGCGGCTCGCAAGCCGCTCTCTCGCCCTTTGCCCGCATTTTGACGGGGGGGGGGCAATCGCCGCGCATCCCGCTAGACACCGCCCGCCATATCCACGGCGCCGCCAGACGCCGCAAAACGACGCGTCCCCGTA
>DEWI01000067.1 GCA_002363575.1 Verrucomicrobia bacterium UBA3214
GTGAAAAGCGTCTTGCCGCCGGGATCTATGGCTTCGATCAATTTCGCGGCGTCCTGGAGCTGGCGAAGCTCCGTCTTCTTTTTCATGAGCGGCCAGAAGCGATCGTATCCGTTAGTCGTCCAGTCCTGGAGGAGCGGGGAGCCGAACGACCCGGCGAACACCATGCAAAGCGCGAGAAGCGCGATGCGCCGCGGCGCCGCCTGCGCGGTCGCGGCCGTTTTCGCCGCGCACCAGGCGGCGGCCAGCGCCATCACCGGCACCTGGTAGTCCTCGTATGGGAACGGCGCGAGCATCTGCACGGCGAATACGGCGAGAAACGCAATGCCCGCGGCATTCGCGAGAAAGCGGCGCGCCCCCTCGCCGGCGTCTTGCGCATCCGCCGCGCTCCCTTCGCGGACCACATCCGCGGAAGACTGCGTGCGGAATATCGCAAGCGCCCCGAAGACGAAGACCGGCGCATACCATCGCACCAGCCTGCTGAGACTGCCTAGCGCGTAGAGCGCGTTGAATCCGCCGCCGCCGCGCGCCGTGTGATAGGCGATCGCGTCGTGGAAGCCCGGCAGCATGACGCATGGCGCGTATATCGCCGCCAGCCCCAGCGCGCCGCCAAGCCCGAACCACACGAAGCCGAGCGAATACCGGCGGCAGGCGAAGAGCAGCGCCAGACCGGCGGCGCCGAGCGCCGCGCCCGCGGAAATGCGCGCGCCGGCGGCGAACGCCATAGCCAGCCCCGCGGCGAAGAACATCGCGCCTCTTGCGAACGCGCCCTTGCACTTCACCGCGCCGATCCCGTAGAGATAGAAGCCCGCCGAGAGGCACAGCGACGCGAGCGCGTACGTCTTCGGGATGCTCAGATAATATATATGGTACAGATTGCAGCCGAGGAAGGCGAACGCGAGCACCCCGGCCAGCCCCTTGCGCGACGACGGCGCGGCAAGACGCGCCAGCCCCGCCGCGAACACCAGCCCGACCAGTCCGAGCAGCGCCGTGAAGACGCGCGCGCCCAGCAGCCCCCAGCGCTCCCACACGAAGCAGAACTTCGAATAGACGAGCGGCAGAAGCGGCCCCTGCGTGTATGCAAAATCCCTGTACGGCATCTTCCCGCCGTCCACGAGCCGCGCGGCATACAGATACCAGCCTTCATCCTGGTTCAGCCCTCCGAACCAGACAGCCGCGCAAGCGAGGACGGCGAACGCAAGCGCCGCCAATAGTCCATATCTCTTCATCGGCGGGTATTATACCATTTTTCCGCGCCCCGCGATGAAGAACGGAGCTCGGAGAAACGGCGCGGCGCCCGGCCGCGCGCCGCTAGAGGGTTTTGACGATTCGCGCGGGGACGCCAGCGACGACGGTGCGCGGGGGGACGTCGCGCGTCACGACAGCGCCGGCGCCGACGATCGCGCCTTCGCCGATCGTCACGCCGGGGCAGATCGTGACGCGCGCGCCCAGCCAGACCTTGTCGCAAATCCGCACGGGCTTCGCGAACATGCCGCCGCGCTTTTCCGGGTCGGGATCGTGGTTCAGGGTGGCGATGATCGTCTGCGGGCCGATCAGGACGTCGTCGCCGATAGAAATCCCTCCCTGATCCTGGAACTGGCAGCCGGCGTTGATGAAGACGCGCTTGCCGATCGCGGTATTCTTGCCGCAGTCGGTATGGAAAGGCGGGAAAAGCGCGAAAGATTCATCCAGCTCGCGCCCCGTCAGCTCCTCCATAAGCCGCCGCACTTCGTCCGGCTCGCGGTACGCACCGTTCAGTTCGGCGGTGATGCGCAGCGCCTGCTGGGAAAAGGCGTGGAAGGCGCGGTGAAGCTCGCTCCCGCAGGGGATGTACTCCGCTTGCGCCATCGCCTTTCTGAATTCCTCTACCGTCATTTCAGGTTTTTCCTGTAGAACTCCTCGATGCAGTCGAAAGGTATGGCGCCCTTGCCGCCGCCATCGTAGAGATCGGTGTGGTCGGCGCCGGGAACGATGACCAGCTTCTTGTTGGCGCCGGCGAGCTTCTTGAACGCCGCCTCGCCGAAGTAGCGGCTGTGCGCCTTCTCGCCGTGGAGAACCATCACCGCGCTTTCGATCTCGTCCGCATAGGCGAGGATGGGCGTGTTGAGCAGCGACAATGCCGACGTCGTGTTCCAGCCGGCGTTCGAGTTCAGCGAGCGCGGATGGTAGCCGCGCGGCGTCTTGTAGTAGGCGTGGTAGCGCTTCACGAACTCCGGAGCGTCGTCCGGCACGACATCCGGGACGCCGCCGGCGCGCGCGAACGAGCCTGCTTTGGCGTCGGCTGTGCGCTGGGCGCTGAGCGCGCGGCGCTTGGCCATGCGCGCCTCCTTCGAATCCTCCTTGTCAAAGTATCCGTTCGCCGTCACGCGGTGCATGTCGTACATCGTCGAAGCGATGGTCGCCTTGATGCGGGTGTCGTTCGCGGCGGCGTTCAGCGCCAGGCCCCCCCAGCCGCAGATGCCGAGAATGCCGATCCGCTCCGGATCGACATCATCGCGGCAGACGAGATAATCGACAGCCGCGGAAAAGTCTTCCGTGTTGATATCCGGGGAAGCGACATAGCGCGGCTCGCCGCCCGATTCTCCGGTGTATGAGGGATCGAACGCGATCGTCAGGAAGCCGCGCTCGGCGAGCGTCTGCGCGTACAGCCCGGAGCATTGCTCCTTCACAGCGCCGAACGGCCCGGAGACGGCGATCGCCGCGAAGCCGCCGTGCGGGGCTTGCTCCTTCGGCTTGTACACGTCCGCGACGAGCGCGATGCCGAATCTATTCTTGAATACGGCCTTCGAATGCTCCACTTTGTCAGACGCGGGAAACGTCTTGTCCCACATTTCGTCCGCCGCCGCGCCGGCTGCGCCGGCGCAGAGCGCCGCCACGGCAATCTCTTTCATCATTGCTATGCTCCTTTCATATCGCCAAGCGAGGCGAAAAACGGGCGCTATTATACACCTTCCCGCTCCGTACGACAAATACGGATTGTTTATCTGTCGGCATAAGCGCCGGTTATCGTTCCCGCGGCGTCACGAGCCTCTTCTCACGGCTTCGACAAGCGCGGCGACGGCGGGAGAAAGCGGCGCGTTCTTCCGCCATGCAAGATAGACATCGCTCGTCAGCACGGGTGTGAATGGCCGGAACACCACGCCGCCTGCGAACTCCTGCGGTATCATGCCGTCGATGCAAATAGCCGCTCCCAGTCCGGATTCGACAAACACCGCCGCGTTGTATATAAGGTTGTAGTTGGCTGCGACGTCCAGCTTTCCGAACGGGCAGCCGAACCACCCGGCGAGAAACTCCTTGACCATCGCCTGCCGCGAACATATCAACCTTGCGCTGCGCACGTCGCCGGGAGACAGGCGCTTCTTCGCCGCAAGCGGCGAATCGCTCCTGACGGCCAGCCCCCAGCGGTGGACGTGCGGCAGCGTCAGGTAGTCCAGACCCTCGTAGCGCCCGGGACCGATCAGCACGCCGAGATCGAGCGTCCCCGCGCGAAGGCGCTCGAGAATATCCTCGCCGTTGCCGGAGGTGACGGAGAAATGCAGCTTCGGATTGTCGCGGCAAAGCCCGTTGGCCGCACGCGCCACGAAACGAAAAGCCGGCGTCTCGCCTGCGCCTATCGAAATCGTCCCTGCGAGGTCGGAGGGCTGCGCAGATTTGATTTCCGCCTCGATGCGCTCGGCAAGCTCGACGAGATCGTCGGCGCGGCGCTTCAGCGCGGAACCTTTCTCCGTGAGCGCGATCCCGCGCGCCCCGCGCTCGAAAAGCTTCTGCCCGAGCTCGTCCTCGAGCGCGGCGAGCTGCGTGGAAAGCGCCGGCTGCGAGACATGCAGGCGTTCGGCCGCGCGGGTTATGTTCCCTTCGTCGGCCACGGCGAGAAAATACCTGAGTATCCGTAAATCCATGGCGTTTCGCGTTTCAGTCGTCGCGCCTCCGTGCTTTCCTTTTGGCAAGTATCAATCAAAAAAGTCCGTTTCGCGGCGCCAGCGCATATTATAGTATAATCCGCGCCGCCGCGCAACGGCATGGAGTCCGGCCCATTTTTTGGGTGAAACACGCGCCCATCCTTTCCGGCCATGCGAAAAAATGGTAAAATACCCGGCCGTTGGCGAATACAGGGATGGCGGCGGAGCCGCGGCCTCGGATGCGCGCAAGCGCAGCTCGCCAAGAGTATCAATAGACGCGCTTGGGAAAATGCAGGGAATGAAAGATTCAGGAAGACTGGAGATTGCGATGCTGACGGCGATCGCCGCCGCCTCCGTGGCATCCGGAATATCGCCGGCCAGTCGCACCGTCTGGCTGACCGAGATGTTCTGGGCATGGGGGCTTTGCGGGATTCTCGCCGCGACATGGCGGAGATTCAAGTTCTCGGCGCTATCGTACGGCTGCTTCTTCGTCTGGTGCATGATACAGGCGATCGGCGCGCACTGGACATTCGAGCTTGTTCCGATGGACTGGCTGAAGGAGCCGCTCGGACTCGTCAGGAATCCGTACGACCGCATCGCCCATTTCACGGTGGGATGGTTTGCCTTGCCTTTGGCGGAACTTTACTGGCGGACGCGCATTGCCAGATCCGCAGGAGCGGCGATGTTCTTCGCCGTCGCCACGACCGTCGCAATGGCCGGGCTATGGGAGCTTGTGGAGTGGCAGTATGCCGTGATCGACGGCGGCGAGGCCGGCGCGGCTTTTCTCGGTTCGCAGGGCGACGAATGGGATGCGCAAAAGGACATTCTCTGCGACACGCTCGGCGCAATATGCGCCATCGCCGCATTCCGCGCCGCGCTGGCGCGCCGCTGCGCCGCCCTTGCAGGCAAGCGACTTTCCAAAGACAGAACAAACTAAAAGGAATACGATGAAGAAGAACCTTGGTGCGAAGAACTGGATGTTCCCCATGCCGGTCTTGATGATCGGCACGTACGCGGAAGACGGGACGCCCGACGTGATGAACGCCGCATGGGGCGGGATTACGCTCGAAGACGAGATAACAATCTGCATCGACACCTCCCACAAGACATGGGCGAATATCGCCGCGAGGAAGGCTTTCACCGTCGCATTCGGCACGGCGGACGCCGTGAAAGCGTGCGACTATCTCGGCATCGCCAGCGCCAACAAGACGCCCGGCAAAGTTGCGAAAAGCGGCTTCACGGTGACGAAGAGCGCGTTCGTGGATGCGCCGGTCGTCAATGAACTTCCGCTCGTTCTCGAATGCCGGCTGGTCTCGATGAACGAAGAAAACTGCAACGTCGTAGGCAAGATCCTCAACTGCGCCGTCGAAGAAACCGCGATGACGGAAGGCAAGCCGGACGCGGCGAAGATGAAGCCGCTGTGCTTCGACACCTGCGCGCACGTCTATCGCCTCATGGGCGAAGCCGTCGCCCCCGCATTCTCATGCGGCAAGGAACTGATGTAATAGCAAACCGAAAGGAGCGAATCCGTGATCGACGGAAAACCGTTTGCGATGTTCTTCAACGCAAGCCCGCGCAAAAACTGGAATACAGCGAAGATGCTGGAAGCCGCGAAGACCGGCGCGGAAGAGGCGGGCGCCGCCGCGGAATTCGTCAATCTCTACGACATCGACTTCCCAGGCTGCAAGAGCTGCTTCGCCTGCAAACTCAAAAACGCCAGGACGTGCGGCGTCTGCGCCATCCGCGACGCGCTGCGCCCCGTGCTGGAGCGCGCGCGCAATGCGGACGTCCTTGTTCTCGGCTCGCCTATCTACTTCAGCTATCCGACCGGAGTATATCGCGCGTTCCTCGAACGCCTCGCGTTCCCGGTGTACAGCTACCACTATGAAGACGGGAAGCCGCTTGTCTGCCGCGACAAGGTCGTCGAGACGGTCAACATTTTCACGATGAACTGTCCCAGGGAAATGATGGCGCGCTTCGAGTATCCCGTTCTCCTCGAGGCGAACACGCAGACGCTCGCGACCGTCTTCGGCGCATCCGAGACGCTGTACGCCTGCAACACCTACCAGTTCGCAGACTACTCGCGCTACGACATCACACTCTTCTCGGAAGAAGAGAAGCGCGCGTATCGCGACGCGCATTTCCAGGAAGATCTCGCCGCCGCGCAAGCCCTCGGCAAGCGCCTCGTCGAAAAGGCGCTCTCACACACCGCCGGCGCGCTTCCCGGAAAGGCGTGAGCATGCAGGCCGCTTGCAGGCACGGGGAAACGATAGCTGCCGGGAAGACGGGTGCGGAGATATGACGCAAGCCTTCCAATGCCGCCGCTGCGGCGCATGCTGCCGCATCAAAGACGGGATCGTCCGCGTCTCGGAAGCAGAAATCGCCCGCATTGCCGCATATCTCGGCATGAGCGAGGCGGATTTCATCGCGCGCGAGACGGAAATCGCGCCCGACCGCAAGAGCCTGATGCTGAAAAGCCTTCCAGACGGAGCGTGCGCATACTTGACGGCCGGCAATCTTTGCCGCATCAATTCCGTCAAGCCAGACAAGTGCCGCACGTTCCCTTTCGAGTGGACCAACGCAGACTCCGCGCAGACATGCCCAGGCCTGCGAAGCACTCCCTAGGCCGTCAGCGCGGCATTTCCGCGTCGCGAGGCATATCCCAGTCGTCGATGAACTTGATTGTGAAGACGGCGCTCCAGCCGGACTTCGGCCACCCCACCGGCTCGCCCGTGATTGGATTGTAGTTCTCGTAGATCGCCTCGCGATGCTCGTTCACCCAGCCGAGCAGCTTCCGGCGGCCGGCGGCAGGGCCTGGCCGCGGCGGGATGCGCCTTGCTGCGCGCGACTGTCAGGAGAAAATGATCTCCTGTCCCAAGAAAAGGAAGTTGCCGCCTACGACATACTCCATCGCCGTGGGCGAGAAGCGGTCGCAGACCGATATGTGGTCGTGGCCGGCGAGTATCGCCTTCAGAAGAGGTTGCGCCTTCAGATATTGCACGAAATCCTTCGTCACGGCATCCTTGCACACCGGACTCCATTTGGAAGCGTCCGGCAATACTTTCGGAGATGTCTTGTTCCAGAATCTGGTGGCCGCGCGCCAGATATTTGGCGTGTTGAAAGGGCAATGCTGGCAGAGGACGATCGGGAGGCCCTTGGAGACTTCGCTCTGGAAGCGCGTCGCCTGCGCCGCGCTGACAGTCCCGAAAACATTGTCGAGCGTGACGAAGTTCACGCCGTTGACCACCGTGGAGGCCAAATCGACATCAAACGGATACGCGGCGGAAAGCTTCGCGCGCGACTCGTGCTTGAAAGCATCGGTCTCCTTGTCGCGCGGCTGGCCGTAGTAGTACTCGTGATTGCCGAGTGCGCCGAACATCATCGCGCCGCCTTCGCCGTAGTACTTCCTGACGAGATCGAAATTGGCCTCGCTCTGGAAGTCGATCAAATCGCCGGTGTGCAAAACGTAATCGACATGCTCCTTCGCCCACGCGAGCGAATCCGCGAGCGCCTGCTCCTGGAATCCCCCGAAGACGCGCGCGCGGCGGCGCGCCTGCCTGCGCGTCCATTCGCTTTCCGTCGGATAGGCGGCGGTCAGGTGCGTATCTGAAATATGGAGAAGCGAGAACGGCTTTTCCGCGCCTGCTTCGATATGCTGGCATACGAGCGAAAGACGCTCGAATCGCCCGCGGCCGGCGAAAAGGCCGGGCTGGCCGGCGACGCCGGGTGCGGCGGATTCGTCGGCCGCATGCAAGCGCGATGCCGCGATCAATGCGCAGGCGGCAACGCCGCCCGCGAGGAAATCGCGCCGCGAGATTCCCTGCCGCTGCATCACTTCCCTCCTTTCGCTTCGCAGACGAGAGCCTTGCCGCGCGCGCCGAAACAATTGAGCGGCGCTACGGAGAAGCGCACGTCGCCGGCGCCAAGCTCGGCGTCGCGGAAATAGCACCAATGCGTCGATTTCGCCTTCGCGTGCGCCGCCGAATGGTTGAACCCCTCGGCGAGAATGCGCTTCATGCAGCTTTTGCCGTCGGCGGATGTCGCCGTGAATTCCAGCGAATACAGCCGCGCGGCGGGATCCGGCGGAACCGGCGGCGCCGTGACTTTGAAACCGGGCTTCGACTCCGCCTCTATTCTCTCTTTGCCGTCATTCGACTTTCCGCCGCGCGTCTTGACTTTCTGACGGGCGACGGAAAGCGCGGCGCCTTCCGGAAACTGCGGGGCGCGAAGCTTCTTCGCATGCTCCGCGAATGCGAAAGGCCGCGACTCGGCGGCGGGAAGCGGCATCACCCACTCGGGACCGAGCTCCAGCCCGGAGAGGAATTCGCGCCTTTTCACGACGATGCAATCGTCATACACGCTCCACAGCATCCCGTTGCGGCAATCTCCGCCGGAAATCTTCTTGCGGGTTTTCACGGCGTCGATGCGCCATCCGTCTTTCGTCGTGGCGCCTGTATTCTCGAAGCCTTCCGGGGCGTATTCATCATACGGCATTCCCGTGTAGCGCAGCGAGCCGGTGCCGACGGATGTGAACGCGCCCTGCCAGATCGAACGCTCGTCCGTAAGCGGATAGTGCGAATGCCCGGAAAACGCGATCGCGTTCGGAAACGCCGAAAGCGTCTTCGTCGTGAAGCCCCTGTCGTGCCCCCAGGCCCACGGGCCGTAGCACGTGTCCTTGAGATGCGGATGCTGCACGTAGAAGAACGGCAAGGACGGATTCAGCAGCTTCTTCGCGTTCGCCTCGAGAAACGGCCCGATCAGCGAGAAATTGGAGTTGCTGTTCGCTCCGCCCGCCTGCGCGGCGTCCCAGTGCGAACCGATGAACGTGTAGCCCTTGATGTTCTTCGCGTAGATCGGCGAATATTCTTCGTGGAAGGCCCTGTCCCACCACGCGCGCATGTCGTGCTGCAGGATGTGCTTGACGCGCTCTTCCTTGTCGGGATATTTCTTCTCCGCGACATGGCCGTACCGCCAACCTATCCAATCGTGGTTGCCGTTCACGAAAACCTTCTCGATCCGGCGGCCGTCAGGGTATTTGTCTTCCGGGAAGACGGAATACCACGCATCCGCGACGGCCATGAGATTCTCGTCCAAGCCCTTGTCCGCCATGTCGCCGGCGATGACCACGGCATCGACATTCTGGCGCCTGAACCATTCAAGCGTGTGCTTGAACATCAGATTGTTGCCGCCGCCCTCCATCTTCTCGTCCGCGCCCACGTGGGTAATGTGGATGTCGGAAACGACGCCAAATCTGAGACGCGGCCTGCCGGACGCCGCGAAGCCCGACGCCGCCGCGAAGAAACGGTTGCCGGCGAACGCCCCGAGCGCGGAAAACGCCGCGCCGCCCAGCAAAAACTGCTTGCGTGTAATATCCATCTGCTTTCCTTTCTCTTCCACGGGTGGATGCGGCTATTTTATCAAATCCATTGCGAATCCGCAACCGCCTCGTCTTCAAGATAGAAAACGGCATAATTGTCATAGCCTCCTGCATGGGCCGCTACGAATAAGGCCGCCACGTCCCGCCCGCTCCTCCAGTCGTGCATTTGGCGGGCGCTCCCCGGCGCCGCACTTGCCGCCTTTGCACAGAGTTAGTTTCCAATCTGCTTTGTTTTGCAATTTCACCGGACAAATTATGATACAACATTAAACGTCCGGCCACTAGCATTTCGGCGGCAGATATGCTATACTACAAGTTGCAATAAGGGTCGGCATCTGTATGCATGGCATTGTGTATAGCCTTTACGGCAGCGCAAAAGGCTCGCTGGAAACGCGAGTAATGTGCGTTTGCCCGAAATTACCCCCCCCCTCCCCATGTAATATCGTCAAAACGAACGCACGGCTTTGCCGGCGTTGCGTTTAATGCATCCGCACTTGTGCGCGATGCACCGTCTTCCTTTTGACTGAAACACTGAACGAAAACCAAGCCAAGGATGAAAAAGCCATGAAAAAGAAACAAACGCTATTCGGGAGAAGCGCCGCATTTTTCGCCGCCGCCATCCTCTCGACTTCCGCGCTCGCAGGGCTGCTCTACGAGCCGTCCAACTACGCCGCGCGCGAGAACCTGCTCCTCCAGCTCGACGGCATCCGCAACATTGGCATGACGAAGGCCCACGACAACGCGGCGACGACGTGGGTCGATTTGGCCAAGGGGAACGAAGCGACTTTCGGGAACGTCACCGGTTCTGGCATCACAAGCGAATGGGCGGACGACGGCTACGTCTTCGGCGGCGGCGAATACGGTATCCTGAAGAACACCATTAATCCCGTCAATTGTTTTACGGTCCAGATAGTCTGTGACATGAAGCCCTCCGCGCAGAAGTCGAAATATCCCTCGCTTTTGGGCGCGGCGGACGACAAGTGCAACTTCTATACCTACGGCACCGGCAACAGGGTAATGTTCAAGACGGCGCTCGGCACCAATGTCGGCTTGGATAACTGGGGCGGCAAGTATTTGACGGCAATGTACTACGAGGCCGGCAAGACGTCGTTCCAGACCGCGACTGGCACAGCCCCCGCGAAGGGAGAGTCGACCTCTTCGGTCTATGCGCAGACGTTCTGCATCGGCAGCGTGTTCAAGGCATCGGACGCCAACTACGCTAAGGAGCGCTATCTGAACGGCACCGTAAAGGCGATCCGCATCTACAACAAAATCCTTTCCGCAGCCGAACTCCAGACGAACCGCGAGCTGGACGAGGCGCGTTTCTTCAACGGTATTCCTGTGACGAACGTCGTCGTCGCGACTGCCGTTGCCGGGCTGAACGGAAACGAGGACGGCTACTACGCGTTCGACGAAAACGGCTACACATTCTCCGCGCCACACAAGGCGACGAAGGACGGCGTGGACTACGCCTGCACGGGCTATACGCTCGAGACATGGAATGGCGAATCGTGGACGAAACCTGTATTCACCGCCTCGACGGAGTATGCCGCAAAGGACACCTCCGCCAAGGTGCGCCTCACGTGGCAGTGGCAGCGCACGAGCGGCTCCAAGTCGCCCGACCTCGACCCGCTTTTCGACGACTATGTGACTGATGGCCTCATCCTGCATCTCGACGGCATCCGCAACGTCGGCAAGGACAAGGCGCACGACTATTCCGCGCGGCAGTGGATCGACCTTGCTTCCGGCAACCGCGTGAATTTCGGCAACGCGAGTGGTGCGGGCGTGACGAGCGAATGGGCGGACGACGGCTACGTGTTCGGTGGCGGCGAAATCGGCAGGCTGGTTGATACCATCAATCCCGGCAACGCATTCACCATCCAGATCGTCTGCGATGTCGACAAGACGGCCTCCTATCAGAAGGCGCTTTACCCCCACTACTTCGGCGAGAACGGAGACAAGTGCAACTTCTACACCTACAAAGACGACAACAACAACAAGCTCGTATTCCGGGTGAAGGCGGTCGCCAACGTCTCCGACGCCTCGATCAACCCGTGGAAAGGCCGCCAGAAGTACATCACGGCCCTTTACGACAAGGGCAAGTCGTCGGTGTTCAGCACGGAGACCGGATCGGTGACGGCCGGCACGACGGAAACGTCTGTCGGAGCGCGCGCCTTCACCATCGCGGGCATCTACAAAAACGCCGCGACAGACCCGGAGCGCTTCCTCAACGGCACAATAAAGTCGGTCAGGATATACAACAGGGTGCTGACCGCCGAGGAACTCGCGCAGAACCGCGCGGCCGACGAGGCGCGCTTCTTCGGCGCGGGCGAGTCCGAGCCGGACGTAGTCGTCGCGTCCTCGGTGCGCGGCGTTTCGGGCGACACGCCGGAAGGTGCATACAAGCTTCCGTCGGGCGGCTACACCTTCACCGCCCCGGCGAGCGTGACCGTCGGCGAAGATTCATATTCCTGCGCGGGCTACACGCTCGAGACTTGGGACGGCGCGGCGTGGGGCGCGGCGGAAACACACAGCGGAACTTCTGCCGCGCTCACAGATACAACGGCGAAAGTCCGCCTCACCTGGCAGTGGTCGCACACGGCGGGCCCTGGTTATGACGCGGCGTTTAACGACTATGTGACGGACGGCCTGATCGTCCATCTCGACGGCATCCGCAACACAGGCGCGCAGGCCGTTCACGACAGCAACGCCAAAACATGGGCCGACCTCGCGAATCCCGGTGACTACGCCAGATTCATCATTCCTGACGCCGACTGCGGCTGGACAAGAGACGGCTACTATTTCGACGGCAATTCGTCCGCCTGCTACGCAATCATGAATACCGAGAGGACGCTGGGGGCGGCATTTACCGCGCAGGCGGTTCTTGACTTCGACCCTAACAACTCGCACCGCATCAACACCGCCTGGCCGGCGATCTTCGGAACGACGGCCACGGATAGCGACCACTTCGCGATGTACTACAACCAGAA
>DEWI01000152.1 GCA_002363575.1 Verrucomicrobia bacterium UBA3214
GGCAGAATCTTGCCGTAGTCCGTGATGTAGTACTTCAGCGTCTCGATGTCGTTGACGTCGATCTGGTCGGTCTTGCCGAGCGGCGGACGCTTCCTTGCGGCGAATTCCTCGCCGGCGGAACTATTGGATTTCTTGAAAGCCATTGTGATCTTCCTTGATGTTGATTGTCTTAAAACGGGATGTCGTCGGCTTCGGCTTCTGCGGGGAACGGGATAGCCGCGCTTTGAGGATCGCGCTGCTGGACGCCCCCGTTCAGCCTGTCTCCCTGCGGAAGGAATTTTATGGTCGATGCGCGCACTTTTAGTTTCTGGTGGCGCACGCCATCCTTCTCCCACGTATCCATTTGAAGACGGCCCTCAACAAGAATCGAGCGCCCCTTGGAAAGGAATTGGCCGCACAGTTCGGCGAGTTTGTCCCAGGCATCTACGTCCACAAACACGGGCGTTTCGAGGATTTGCCCGTTGCGGTCGCGGCGGCGCTCATTCAGCGCGATGCCGAGCCTCGCTACCTTCATGCCGTTCACGCCCACGGCCCGGATATCCGGATCGCGCGTGAGATTCCCCATGAGGATGACTCTGTTGAAAGAAGCCATGACGATTCATTCCCGCGTGCAGGGGATCCTTAAGCCACGGTCTCCTCCGCCGCCGTCTGGCCGGCTGCATTCGCCGCTTCCTCGGCCCGCGCGGCCGCAGCAGCGGCCTTCGCCTGGCGCGCTTCGCGCTCGGCGGCGATTTTCGCTTCGAGGCGCTCGTCGACTGCGAGGATCTGGACGCGGAAGACTTCTTCCACGAGCTTGTAGCGGTTCACGAGCTCCTTGATCTTCAAGGGATCCATTTCAAGACGGACCTTGACGTACACGCCGCTTTCGCGCTTGTGCATCGGGCGGGAGAACGCGCGCTTGCCGAGAGATTCGGTCGCGAGGATGTTGCCGCCGAGCTTGGTGACTTCCGCAAGCGCCTTTTCGAGATTGGCGTTGAGCGCGTCGTCCTTCGTGATGCCGACGAAGATGTATAGTGCGTCGTACTTCTTCATGTTACTTCTTCTCCTCGTCCTTCTTGCCCTTGTTGATCACTTCGGGGGCCTTCTCTGCCGCAGGGCCTGCTGCTGCAGGGACGTCGTCAGGCGCCTTGACGGTGGCGACGGCGAGTTCGCCGCGCGTTGCGATCGTGAACTTGTCGCCAAGCTTGAGGTCGCGCACGAAGAGCGTCTGGTCGAGACCGAGCGAAGAAATATCGATATCAAACTTCTCTACGATGTCGGTGGGCAGGCAATCGACTTCGATCGTCCTGAGTACCTGTTCGAGGACGCCGCCGCCGAGCTTGACGCCGGTAGCCTCGCCCGTCATGTAGAGCGGCACGCGGATGCGAACCTTCTCGCTGAGCGAGACTTCGCTGAAGTCCACGTGGATCGGCGTGCCGGAAAGCACGTCGTTCTGCATTTCGCGCATAAGCGCGGGAACTTCGCGGCCGTCGATGTCCAGCGTCACGAGCAACTGCTTCGACGCGTGGCCGCGCATTGCCATCATGAACGGATGCCAGGGCATCTTGACAAGCTCTGTTCCGCCTTTCTTCATCTTCATGACGCTGCCGGGAATCATTCCCGCGCGCCGCAGACGGCGCACCGCACCAGTGCCTTGTTCGGCACGGGCATGCGCCTCGATCTTAATTTGATCCATTTATCTCGTCTTTGACTTTTGGCCGCGTACTCTCGCGCACACGCGCTACACTCCACGGCGAAAACGCGGATATTTTATCATATTTTCGGCGTTTCGCGCAAGTGCCCTAGTAAAAAAAGAGTTTGTCGCGCCGGAATGGGGCCGCCCTCTGTCCTCCGGGCGTCCGGCGAAGGGGCCGGATTGAGATTCTTCCGCAAGCGTTGAACATGCAAAATGACGCTCTGCCGCGGCTAAAACGCCAAGTTTCCGCCTTGTACGTCTATATAAACCGAAGGGGAAACGCTTGCCGTATCTGCGGTGCGGAACGCCGATTGTCGATCGCCATCCGCTCTATACCGGCTCGCCCACGAGTATCTGCGGGTGTGCTTCGCGTATGCGCAGCGCCAGTTTCCCGCCTGGTTGCGGCTTCTGCTCCGCTGCATCCCAGACGACGATCCTGTTGCCGCCGTCGCGCCCGCTCCATCTTTCGGCGCGGCGTTTCGAGGGGCCTTCCGCAAGGACGTCGCGAACGGTCCCGACGAGGCGGGAATTGCGCTCGAGACCGCGTCTTTCCTGATCTGCGAGGAGAATCTGGTCGCGGCGTTCTTTTTCTTCCGTGGAGACGTCGTCTGGCAGAAGGGCGCTTCGCGTGCCCGGGCGCGGAGAATATTTGAAGATGAAGGAATTGTCGAAACCGGCTTCATCCATGAGCGAGCGCGTTGCTTCGAAATCTTCCCGCGTTTCGCCGGGATAGCCGACAATTACATCAGTAGTGACCGCGAATTCCGGGTCGAGGGCGCGAAGACGGCGCACGGCCGCCAGATACTCTTCGCGAGTGTATCGCCTGCCCATCTCGCGCAGGATCCTGTCCGAGCCGGACTGGACCGGGAGGTGGATGTGGCGGCAGACTTGCGGGCAGTCGCGATAGACTTCGAGAAGGGCGTCGGTGACGCCGCCCGGATGCGCCGAGGTGAAGCGGATGCGTTCAATGCCGTCGATTTCCGCGATCGCCCTCAAGAGCCGCGGGAAGGCTTCGCCGGCGCCATTTTCCCAGGCGGGATTCCTGATGCCGTAGCGCAGCACGCTCTGCCCGAGCAGCGTCACTTCCGAGACGCCGCGGCGGGCTAGCGCTTCGATTTCCGCGAGAATTTCTTTCGCCGGGCGGGAATACTCGTGCCCGCGCACATCCGGGACGATGCAATAGCTGCAACGGTTGTCGCAGCCCAAAAGCACTGTGACAAACGCCTGGAAGCCGCTTTGCGCGTGCGCCTGCATCGCGCCGGGAACAAGCTCGTCGCCAAGTTCGAGAATCCTGCGCCTGGCGCCGCTTTCCAGCTCGGCGACTATTTTGGGGATCAGCCCGAAGACTCGCGGCGCGACGGCGAAGTCGAGGCCCGGAAGTCGTTTGAAGACATCGGCGCCGAGGCGTTTCACGGCGCACCCCATCAAGCCGGTCAATTTGCGCGCGGCGATCAGATTGCCGGCTTTGCCTATCGCCTTTTCTTCGGCTTTCTGGCGCACCGTGCAAGAGTTGACGATGACAAGGCCGGCCTCGTCTTCGTTTTCGGCTTTCACGTGCCCCGCAGCGGTCAGCATCGCTTCGACCGCCTCGGAATCGCGCACGTTCATCTGGCAGCCGTACGTATGTATCCAAAACTTCATGGCGCCGTCTATTGCTTTTTCGTTGGCGGCAGCGCTTCGCGGCCGTCGCAAGTCGCCGTGTGCCAAGCCCTGTGGAATCCCCGTGCCGCCGGGCGCGGCGAAACGCGCCCGGCGCGGGGTGGCGATCAGTTTTGCCTGACGATTTCAAAAACGGCGGAATCGTAATCGCCGCTCAGCTCCACTTCGAATCCGCGCTCCATCAAGGCGCGGCCGGAGAGCTTCGCATCTGCCGCGTGGCGGCGCGCGCCGCAGTTGATTTCGCGCACGCTGTACATGGCGTCGGGATCGAGGCCGCGCAGCGCGAGCGTCTCCTTGTGCGTCCCCTCGAGCTTCAGACCGAGCGCGAAGAGCGTGGCGGCGTCTTTGCCGGCGGAAACGTACATGAGTGAGGCGAGGGGTTTCTCGTAGGGCGAGGCGAGGCGGTAGAGATCGCCGCGTTGTACTACCGGGCGGATGCGCTTGTAGTCGGCGACGGCGGCTTTCGCGAACGCCTTTTCTTCAGGAGACAGATCCTTTGGATGCAGCTCGAATCCGAGCCGCCCGGACATCGCTACATCGAAGCGGTATTTAAGCGGGGTTTCGCGCTTGGTCTGGTGGTTGGGCGATGCCGTCACATGGCAGGCCATGGCCGACG
>DEWI01000105.1 GCA_002363575.1 Verrucomicrobia bacterium UBA3214
ACCTCGACAACCCGCTGCAAATGCCAGACCCTTCCGCGCTCGAGACCATCTCCGAGCCGATGCTGACGGCGCGCATCATCACCCCCTCCGGCTCGATAGGCGACGTCATGAGGATTGTCATGGACAGGCGCGGCACAGTGCAGGGCACCGAAACGATGGACTCGCGCCGCGTCATGCTCCACTGCGCGCTGCCGCTCAACGAAATCCTCATCGACTTCCACGATACGCTGAAATCCGTCTCGCACGGCTATGCGTCGATGGACTACGAGCCCGCCGGCTACCAGGTCTCGGACATCGTGAAGATGGATATCCTGCTCAACGGCGAAACCGTCGATGCCTTCGCCACCATGGTCCACAGGACGAAAGCGCGCACGCGCGGCATACAGATGTGCAAGGCGCTCGCAGAGACCATCCCGCCGCACCAGTTCAAGATCCCCGTACAGGCGGCGATCGGCAAAGAGATCATCGCGCGCGAAGACATCCGGCCGTTCCGCAAGGACGTGCTGGCGAAACTCTACGGCGGCGACGTCACGAGAAAAATGAAAGTCCTCGAAAAGCAGAAGCGAGGCAAGGCGCGCATGAAGGAATTCGGCCATGTAAACGTCCCGCAATCGGCGTTCATCGCCGTCCTCAAAGGGACGATAAAGGAGTGAAGCGCCGATGTCAGCGAAAAAACCGAAGGTTTACGTAAAAGAATTCTTCGACCGCGACTACACGGCGAAGGAAGCTTATTCTCGCGTCTGGCGCTATGCCAAGCGCTACCGCTTCCGGCTCGTCGCCGGTATCGTCTGCGGGATGCTGACCGCCGGCACGCTGCTGCCGCTCTACCAGGCCATACAGCCCACCCTCGCGCGCGTCGAAGCGCGCGCGCCGAAAGCGCCCGCGCAGGCCGCAGCGGAGTCCGCCGCGCCGGCGCAGGCCCCGCAGGAAGCCAAACCCGCCGCCGGCGGCGCGGCCGGCAAGCAGGCGCGCAAGCTCGAAAAAGAGTACGGCAAGATTCAGAAGTTTGCAAAGCGCTTCGGCATCGATCTGCAGGACGAGGACGACGAAATAGGCCTGCCGCTCCTGTTCGTCATCATCGTTCTCGTGCCGCTGGTCGCGCTCGTGCGCTGCGGGCTGGTCTTTCTGAACCACTATTGCCTTGCATGGTGCGGCATGAAGACCGTGCGCGACATCCGCTGCGACATTCTCGAACATGTGCAGAACCAGTCGATGCAGTTTTTCGGGAGGATAGACGTGGGGCAGCTCATGAGCCGCTGCACCAACGACCCTCAGCAGGTCAAAATGATCGTGCAGCACATTCTCCAGGAACTCGCGCAGGCGCCCTTCGAAATCATCGTCTCCGTCGGTTTCATAATCTGGAGCGCGATCTCGAACAAGATGCTGCCCACGCTCGCGATAATCTTCATCGGTTTCCCGCTCTTCATGTGCCCGGTGATCTTCCTCTCGAAGAAGATACGCAAATGGAGCCGCCGCGCGCTGGAGCGCTTTTCGATCGTCGGCAGCCGCATCCACGAAATCCTCACCTGCATCAAGGTCGTGAAAGCCTACGACACCGCAAGCTTCGAAAACCATCGCTACGCAAAGGCGAACGACGAAACGCTCAAAGCGACGCTGCGCGCGCTGCGCTGGGGGCTGCTCGTCGGGCCTGCGGTGGAGACCGTGGGCATATTCCTGATATGCATATTCGTCCTCTGGTGTTTCGCGACAGGCGTGAAACTCTCCGCGATCATACCGATGCTCGCGCCGCTTTTGATGATCTACAAACCGATCAAGCAGCTTTCCCGCCTCCAGGTGCAAGTAGAACAGGGACGCGCCGCGCTCGCGCGCATATGGAGCATCCTCGACGTCAAGATGGAGCTGCAGGAAGCTCCGTCGCCGGTCTCGAAGCCGACTTTCGACGACAAGGTCGTATTCAGCAGCGTCTCTTTCCGCTACGATACAGCAGAACGCGACGCGGTGCACGATGCGTCGTTCTCCATCGAGCGCGGCAAACTCGTCGCCGTCGTCGGCGGCACGGGAAGCGGGAAATCGACGCTCGGCTCTCTCCTGTCGCGGTTCTTCGACCCCTCGGCGGGGAAAATCGAGATGGACGGCGTGGATCTTCGCGCCATCCGCATCGCCGATCTGCGCAAACTCATCGGCGCCGTGCAGCAGGAAACGCAGCTTTTCAACGACACGATAGAGAACAACATCCGCTACGGCACTCCGGACGCGACGCACGAGCAGATCGTGGAAGCCGCCAAACTCGCCAACGCCCACGATTTCATCATGTCGCAGCCAGAGGGATATGCGCGCCTGGCAGGCGAAAAAGGCTTCGCGCTTTCCGGCGGTGAGCGCCAGCGCATCGCCATCGCCCGCGCAATACTCAAGAACCCGCCGATACTGATTCTCGACGAAGCGACATCGGCGCTTGACACCGTCACGGAAAAACTCGTGCAGGACGCCATAGACCGCCTGATGAAGGAGCGCACGACTTTCGCGATCGCGCACCGCCTCTCGACCATACGCAATGCCGACTTGATTCTCGTGATGCAGGAAGGCAGGATCGTCGAGCGCGGCACCCACGAGACGCTGTACGCCGCAGGCGGAGTATATCGCAAACTCTGCGACATGCAGCACCAGAAGTAGCAACAGAGCGCGCTTACGCACGCGCAACCATCACAGGCTTTCGCCGCAGTTCGGGAAAATGAATAGAATCCTGCTGGAGAAAACAGAAATCGGCGAGGATGGAACGGCCAAAATCGGCGGGGAGCGCGCCCGCCATATTCTCGATATTCTCCATTCCCGGCCCGGCGACACCTTGAAGACAGGTGAAATCGACGGCCTCGCCGGCGCCAGCGAAGTCTTGGAGACCGGCGACGGCTTCGTAGTCCTGCGGCCGCACCACGAAACTCCGGCGCTGCCGCCTGCATTCGATCTCGTACTCGCGCCGCCGCGCCCGCGCGTCTTCAAGCGCCTGCTGCCGCAACTCGCTTCCCTCGGCGCCGGACGCATAGCGCTCGTCGGCGCGCAGAAGGTAGAAAAGGATTTCTGGGGCGCGACCATCCTAAAGGAAGAAAACTACCGCCCGCTGCTGATCGACGGCTTGATGCAGTCCGGGACTTGCGCCCTTCCGCAGATTTTCGTCCGCCGCTCGCTGCGCTCCTTTCTGCAAGACGAGCTTGACCGGCTAATGCCTTCGGCGCGCCGCATCATCGCCCATCCATATGGCGCTGGCGACGCAAAGCATGAAACCTCCGAAGCCGGCGGCCGCCTCGTCCTGGCCGTCGGCCCCGAAGGCGGCTGGACGGATGCGGAGGTAGCGCAATTCGAAGAACGCGGCTTCTCGCGCTATTCCCTCGGCGCCCGCATTCTGCGTACCGATACGGCGATTGTGGCACTCGCCGCCAGACTGGCGCTTTAACCTGAAAATCGCCGTTGAAGTCAATAGTGCATCTGCCCGTCAGCTAAAGTTGCCGGGCAGGAATGGCTGCGATGCCGTTGGATTGGCGCTTCAGGCGAGCGGCAGGGGCGCCTGACCGCTATTTTACGTGCTCCTGTTCACGGAGTTTGACGGCCAGAGTCGTCCGCTTTTGCGACAAGCGTCGCCTTGCCTCGCGACTGGAGTCGTCTTGCTTCGCGACTGGAGTCGCTTTGCCTAGCGACTGGAGTCGCTTTGCCTAGCGACTGGAGTCGCCTTGGCTCACGACTAAAGTCGCCGGAACAATCGCCAAAGGAGTTGGAAATCGTGGTTTTGGCAAGGCGCAGTTGCCCCCAAAGGTCGAAATTGTCTGCACATCTCCAGCCCGCTTTTTCTCATGTCGCCTTTCCTGGTTTAACGCCGCTATTCGCCCGCCCCCTGAGACGGCGATATATCGCCTTTCGCACCATAACGCCACTCCAAAAGCGAACTTAGCGACGGCAGACTTGCACCAAAGCGACGGAAAATGATGTAATATTATCCATCTTATGGAGCCATTCTTTTCTATTGTCGTACCGTGTTGTGATGTCGAGCCATATGTCCGCAAATGCCTGGATTCCGTCATAAGCCAGCCGTTTGCCAACTGGGAACTTATTGCCGTTGTCGAAACCTCGAAGGACAAGACTGAAGATATCGTGCGTGAATATACGGCGAAGGATTCGCGCATCTCCATGTTCACGCAGCCGTGTTGCGCGGCTCCCCCGCAGCGCCGCGCAACACGGCGCTGGATCACGCGACCGGCGAGTACGTAATCTTCCTCGACAGCGACGACAGGATCGCCGAAGGCGCCCTTCAACGGCTCCATGACAAAATCGCCGCCCGTCCCGGCGCAGACCTCTATCCATGCGCAATTCAGGTGGAGAACGGAATAACCGGCAAGTCCGAACCCGTCCGCGACAACTATCCGGCCGATTTCGACAAAGAACTGACGGGGCCGCAGGCGACGTGCATCAGCCTGCTGCATATGCACGTGCCATGCCCGATGCTCCAACTGACAATATGCCGCCGCGTCTTTCTGGACGAGAACAACCTCAGATGCATTCCCGGCCTGCGCCACGAAGACAACGAGTTCTCTCCGCGCGCATTGTACAGCGCCAAGCGCGTAGTGCCTCTGCACGAACCCTTCTATATATACAACATACGGCCCAATTCGATCATCACAGCCGCCAAGGATCCCGCCAAACTCCTGGGTGATTACAGCGAGGTCGTCAAATCCAACCTCGCTTTCCATACGAAGATTTCGCGAGAGCCTGGCTTCAATCGCCGGGTATCCTCGTTAATGGCCTCGAAATGGCTCAACTGGGTGGGCTACTTCTGGTTCTCGCCGAAAGCGATACACCGCATCTCGCGAAAGGCCAGACTCGAGACGCTTGCCAACGTATTCAAGGATGGCTTCACCGATTTCGATCTGCTCGTGCGCGCCTCTACGTTCCCGAGAAAGATCGCGGCGGTGTTCGAGAAGCTGTTCGTGCGGCATCCCTCGATGTGGTGGCTCACCGATGCCTTCTTTCTCTGCATCTACCATCCGCTCGTAGGCTTGAGAGACGGCCTGCGCGGCGGAAGCAAACAGTAATTCCGCCCGCCGCCGGGCGCGGCGGCCTCACTTCTCGAACGACGACTTGTCGGGCAGAATCGCCTCGAACGCTTTGGCGACTTCGGCAAAGCAGCGTTCGGGATCGGTATTGACGCCCTTGTCGTTCAGGCAGAGTTCTGGCAGTTCGCGGCGGCGGATTGCTTCGCAGGCGCTTTCGAGCGTCTGCTCCGTCAATACGATGAACTCCCCTTTGCGCTTCTCGTTCACGGGGAAGAATCTGCCGCTCACCATGTTCCAGGCGCTCATGAGCCACTGGTTCACGCTGTCGTCCGTGCGGAAACGGCTTCGCGAAGTGCGCTCGAGCGCACGCGGCTGGGCGCGCCACACCTCCTCGAAAGTCGATTTGAGATGCGCATGCGCCAGATGCCCGATCGTGCCGGGTATATAGACGCGGTTGACGGCCATGGCGAGGACGTTCTTCGCCGCGCGGACGACGCCGAGCGAACGCACATCGGCGAACTTGAAGATATTCCGCCAAACCAGCTTCTCGACATCAAGCCCGATTTTCAGCACGCCGGCGTTGTTGACGGCGATGCGGCTGATGTTGCTGCAGCCCAGCCAGCGCGGGACTCCCAGATCGCAGGGAATCTTGGGCAGCCCTTTCTCGAAGAAATGATTTGGCGCTACCGGGCGAAGGAGAAAGACGTCGTCGTTGAAAAGCACGAATCTCTCCGAAAGCTCCGGTATGCGGTGGAGATTGAGTTCGATGGTGTTGGAATGGAATGTTGGCAGATACTCCGCCGGGATGTACTCGCGGTGATCGACAAGCCGCAGCTTGGGGTTGGAAGCGTCGAGCCAGTCGGGCTTCTGCCCGCAAGTGACGAAAAACACCTTGTCCACCCACGGCGCGAAACGCTCCACGGAACGGAACCAGTATTTCAGCAGTCCGCAGTCGCGAAAGCGGCAATCGGCGTTGGCATCGACATCGCTGAGAGCCATGGCCTCCCCGCCATTCTCATAGCGGCGCTTCTCGGCGAGCCATGCGGGATCGGAACCGTCCACCCACGGAAGAACAAAATCTATCTTGTCCATACATCAACCTCTCAAACCGGAACGATGCCGGGGAAATTTTTCAGCACCGCATGAACGGCCAGCCACGCGAGCGCGCCGAGCGCAACGGCCGCGACGGCGAACCGCGCATGCGTCCGCCGGTAGATTCGCGCCTGCGCCGCGTCGAAATAGCATGTGAACACGACGCGCGTCTCCCAGGGAATCTCGATAAGCAGCAATGCCAGAATCGTCGAGAATATCACGCCGTCGAGCTTGTACGCGCCTGGCAGCGCCAGGACAAGCGTGATATTGACGGCCAGATTGAAGACTCCCGAGACTATCGGCTTCCACCGGTCCTGCCGCCAGAGGCCAGCCGCGGACTTGAACGTCATCAACATCTGCCGCGACTGGTTGACGTAGAAATACAGCGCCATCAGCACCGGCGTGAGCATATGTCTGGCAAGCGCGGGGTCGCCCTTGGTCCACAGCGCGATGAACGGCTGGTAGAGCGCCAGCATGATCGCGGCGCACACGAGTATCGCAGTCTGCGAAAGACGCGACATCCGCATGAACAGCTCGAAGTTGCGCTCCTTCGTCTCGGTGTGGATCTTGTTGCCGAAGCCGGCTGTCATCGAGCTGTAGAAAATGCTCACAAGCCCGGCTACCGCGGTGACCACGTAGTAGTAGTTGCCGTATGCGGCTACCGCGACGAGGCCGAGAAAAGCCGAAATCACCAGATTGTCCGTCGAATTTACAATCACGCCGCCCACCTTGTGCATGAAGATCGACTTTACATCCGAAAGCACCTTGCGGCGCAGACCGTCCGACAGGCGCCCGCGAGGTTCGATATCCGGGAAAAGGCGGCGCGACGCCTTGACGAGAAGCACGTTCTGGACGACCGTGAACGCGACGGTCGCGATCACGTAATGATAGTAGTTGCGCGTGGCAAGGAGTATGAGAAAGACCGCTATGTATTGCACGATCTGCACGCACGTCCTTATGTTCGTTATGACGTCGTTGCGATGATGCGCGCCCAGCACCGAACCGCGATAGGCGAAAAGGAAGTAGCTCGCCGACGTATTGACAAGATGTATGAAGTACAGGATGTGGAGATTGACGTTTGGAGGGACGTTGCCGTGGACCAGGCGGTCGAGAAACGGCAGCAATGCCAGCCCGATGACGAAGATTGCGGCGCCGACGCAGCGATAGACTTTGCGGTAGAACTTGAGATAGGCGCAAATCAGCTCGCGGTCGTCATCGGCGACCGGCTTGTACATGGAACACACGACGGCCATCCCGAAGCCGAGTTCGGCCAGGGAAAGAACGCCGA
>DEWI01000166.1 GCA_002363575.1 Verrucomicrobia bacterium UBA3214
CGCAAGGAAGGCTTTTTCACCACGCTTCTCTCCAGCGCCGACCACATCTGGGAGATTGCAATGGACGATATCGAGCTGACGATCCGCCGCAAAAGCTCGAAGATAACATTCGTATGCACGCCTGCGGAAGAAGCGATAGTGATGACGGCGTGGATGGAAGTCGCATCCCAGCTCAACGATCTCGCGCGCTCGATTTCCAAGCCTATCAGAAAAGAAGACGTAGGCAAGATGCTCTCCGCCTCGGAAGCGGTCAAACGCGGCCACGAAGGCGTCGCGAAATACATACAGGGCTTCGTCATGATCCCGAAATTCAAGGCGGCGAACAAGGCGGACGCCATTGAACAGCTCGTAAATGAAATCGCCCGCCAGTGCCCCAACCATCTAAAGGATCCCAAGGCGGCCGTGGAAGCCGTAATGAGACGCGAAGAATCTATGCCTACAGGGCTTGCGAAGGGGCTGGCGCTTCCGCACGGCCGCTCGTCCTGCGTGAAAGGAATCGCCGGCGCCGTCGCCGTGCTGGACGATGGCGGCGATCCCGCAGGCGCGCTTCCTGACTACGAGACGATCGATTCTTCGCCGGTGAAGATAATCGTCCTGACGATCGCCAGCGACTCTGCGCAGACGCCATACCTCAAACTCATGAGCTTCATCTCGCGCGCGCTGCGCGCAGACAATGGCGCCGCGCGCCTTGCGCAGTGCAAGACGGCGAACGAAATGCGCCGCTTCTTCCGCCACGCAAAATAGGCGGACGGCGGGGATTCAAGCGACTGCGGAATACGTCCAAGCTGAAGCAAACCGCATTAGTCGCGCGCGACTAAAGAGCCAAAGGACGGAGCAGCCAGCACGATTCCACTACCGGCGGCAATATGAAGAGATTCGTCGAAACGCTTCTCGTGCTTGCGGCATTGCCGCTTTGGCTGCCCGTCGCGGGGCTTTGCGCGCTCGCCGTCTTGCTTGCGATGGGGCGGCCCGTTCTGTTCCGGCAAGAGCGCGCCGGCCTCGCCGCCCGCCCTTTCAGAATCGCAAAATTCCGCACGATGCTGAACGGCGATGGCGACGACGCTTCGCGCCTCACGAAAACGGGCAGATTCCTGCGCGCGACGTCGCTGGACGAATTGCCGCAACTCTTCCAGGTCTTGACGGGAGAAATGTCGCTGGTCGGGCCGCGCCCGCTGCCAGTGCGCTACCTGCCGCGCTACACTAAAGAGCAGGCGCGGCGCCATGAAACGCGCCCAGGCATCACTGGCTGGGCGCAGATCAACGGCCGCAACGCGATTTCCTGGCGCGACAAACTCGCCCTCGACGTCTGGTACGTCGATCACCGCACCCTGGCGCTCGATATCAAAATCCTCGCCTTGACGGTCTGGAAGGTGCTGAAGCGCTCGGGCATAGACGCTTCCGAAGGCGAGACTATGCCGGAATTCACCGGCGAGAACTCCCAAAGCGCCGCGGCCCCCGGCTAGCCGCCGACGCGATCAAGAATATACAAAAGAAACGAGGCGGTGCGCGCAACGCGCCCCGCCCCGTTTGCCTTGCCAAAGACGTCTCAGACCTCTTCGATCGTGACGACTTTGCCATCCTTGATGAACTTGACTTTGCCGTCCTTCAACGCGAAGAGCGTGAAATCACGGCCCTGCCCAACGTTCTTGCCGGGATGGAACTTCGTGCCGCGCTGGCGCACGATGATGGAGCCGGCCTTGAGAAGCTGGCCGTCGAAAGCCTTGACCCCGAGATACTTCGGGTTGGAGTCGCGGCCGTTTCTTGCAGATGCGCTAGATGCCATTGTCTTGCCTCCTTACGCGATTGCCTTGACTGTCGCGACCATCAAATCCTGACGATGCCCGACTTTCCGGCGCGAGCCTTTGCGACGCTTCGCCTTGAAATTGACCACCTTCGGGCCACGCTTGACCGCGTCGATGGTCAGCGTCACCGACGCGCCTTCGACGTAGGGCTTGCCGACCTTCAGCGTCGTCCCGTCGGAAACGGCGCAAACCGTATCAAGGACTGCCTCCTGGCCGGGTTCGACCGCGATCTTTTCAATCTCGATCGTATCACCGGCCCTGACAAGCACCTGCTTGCCGCCGGTTTCGAGTACTGCGTATGCTTCCATTGTTGCGTTTCCTCTTCGCCTTCCATGTGGGGACGTCCCCGCGAAAGGCTGTTTGTCGCTTTGCGACCCCGCGGCCTGCCGCAGGCAAGCCGCGAGACTCGCGCCAGCTTATTACTTGACAGAGCCGCCGGCCGCTTCGATCTTCGCCTTGGCCGCCGCGGAGCAAGGCACCTTGACGGTGAACTTCTTCGTGAGCTCGCCAGTGCCGAGAATCTTCACTTTCGGGCGCTTGTTGTCGGAAAGACCGGCCGCAGAAAGGGATTCAACCGTGATGACGGCCAAGTCCTCGAACTTCTTCTCGAGCGTCGAAAGATTAATCCCGAGCGCCTTCGCGTTGAAGCGCGCATTGTTGAAGCCGCGCTTCGGAAGACGGCGCACGAGCGGCATCTGGCCGCCTTCGAAACCGAGCTTCTGCTTGTGGCCCTTGCGGGCCGCCTGACCCTTGTGGCCGCGCGTAGAAGTCTTGCCCATGCCGGAACCGCAGCCGCGGCCGACGCGTTTGCGGCGGTGGCGCGCACCCGGGGTGTTCGTGAGATTATTGAGTTCCATCTTGAAACTTCCTTAGTGAAAGGGTTCGCGGGGAAGCGGACTTCCCCGCAGGTTGTTACGCGCGCACCGCGGCGATCTCCTCGGCGGAACGAAGCTTCATCAGCGCGTTCATCGTCGCCTTGACCACGTTCAAGCGGTTCTTCGAGCCGAGAGACTTGCCGACAGCATCGCGGATGCCGGCCGCCTCGAGCACGGGACGCATGCCGCCGCCGACAATCAGACCCGTGCCGTCGGGCGCGGGCTTAAGAAGCACGCGGCCGCCATCGCAGACGCCGACGACGTCGTGCGGGATCGTCTTGCCGTGCAGCGTGATCTTGCGCATGTCCTTGCGCGCAGCCTCGCCGCCTTTGCGAATCGCGTCGGAGACTTCATTGGCCTTGCCGAAGCCGACGCCGACGCGCCCTTCCTTGTCGCCGACCACGATGACGGCGGAGAAGCTCATGCGGCGCCCGCCCTTCACGGTCTTGGCGCAACGGTTGATGAAGACGGTATGCTCGTCGAGTGCGTCTTCCTGCTCGCCGCGCTTGTCACGATTGAATGCCATCTTACGCCTCCTCCTTCTTTGCGCTGATCGAGATGCCCGCCGCAACGGCGGCCTCCACGATCGCCGCGACGCGCCCGGTGTACTTGAAACCGCCGCGATCGACGACTGCCGAGGAAATGCCGGCGGCCTTCGCGGCCTCCGCGGCCTTCGCGCCGAGCGCCTTGGCCACTTCCATGTTCGCCTTCTGCTCCTTGATCGAGCTTGCGGATGCGAGAGTGCGGCCCGCCGCGTCGTCGATAAACTGCACGTACATGTGCTTGTTCGAGATGCAGATCGACATGCGCGGACGCTCTGCCGAACCGACGATGCGCTGGCGGAGGCGCAAATGCCTCTTCTGGCGCTGCTCCTTGCGGTTGAAACTCATTAGGCGACCTTCTTTCCTTGCTTGCGGCGGATGTGTTCGCCGACGTACTTGATGCCCTTGCCCTTGTAAGGCTCGGCAGGATAGAACGAACGGATGCGCGCGGCCGCTTCGCCGACGAGCGCCTTGTCGCAGCCGGTCACGGTGACCTGCAGGCCGTCGTTCTCCACCGTCACCTTGACGCCGGACGGAATCGCGTAGATCTTCGGAGAAGCGAAGCCGAGCGAGAGCGAGAGGTTCGTCCCCTGCAAAACCGCCTTGAAGCCCGTTCCTTCGATCGAGAGCTGCTTCGTGAAGCCCTTCGACACGCCGATCACCATATTGTTGATCAGCGCGCGCGCGAGTCCGTGGAAATTGCCGAGCAGCTTGTCGTCTGCGCAGCCGAGGACGACCTTGCCGTCTTCCACCTTCGCCGTGATGCCGTCATGCATCGTGTAGGAAAGCTCGCCGAGCTTTCCCTTGACCGTCACCTTGCTGCCGTCGATGGCGACAGTCGCGCCATCGACGAGAGCGACGGGTTCTTTACCGATTCGAGACATTGTCTTGCTGGCTCCTTGTAATTATGCAACCGTGCAGATCAGCTCGCCGCCGAGCCGCGCCTTCTTCGCCTCCGCTCCGGACATGATGCCCTTGGAGGTGGAGAGGATCGCGAGACCCATGCCGTCGAGCACTGCGGGGATCTTATCGACGCCGACGTACCTGCGAAGGCCCGGCTTCGAGACACGCTTGATCTCCGTGATGGCCGGCACGGCCTTGTCGGAATACTTGAGCGTGACGATGAGTTTCTTCGGGAATTCGCTCGTGGTGACGGCATCGACAATGTAGCCGGCGTCCTTCATCACGCGAGCGATCTCCCCCTTGGTAGAGCTCGCCGGCGTCGTCACGGAATGAAGGCGGGCCTTCTGACCGTTGCGAATCGTCGTGAGCATGTCGGAAATGGGATCTGATACCATTTTGCTGGTCCTTTCCTTGCTTTACGTTACCACGAGGCCTTGGTCACGCCGGGGATGAGACCGGCGACGGCGAGTTCGCGGAAGCACAGACGGCAAACCCCGAACTTGCGGATGTAGGCGTGGCGACGCCCGCAGCGCTGGCAGCGGTTGTACGCGCGCACCTTGAACTTGGGAGCGCGCTTCTGCTTCTCGATTAGGCACTTCTTTGCCATTACGAATTCCTCCCTGCGAAGGGCATGCCCATGGAGACAAGAAGCTCCTTGGCCGCCGTGTTGTCCTTGGAACTGGTCACGAACGTGATATCCATGCCGGAGTGGGCGCTCGCCGCTTCCACGATTTCCGGGAAGATGCTGTGCTCCTTGAGGCCGAGCGTGTAGTTGCCGCGCCCGTCGAAGCCGCGGTTGGAAATGCCGCGGAAGTCGCGAATGCGCGGAAGCGCCACGGAGATGAGACGCTCCACGAATTCCCACATTCTTTCGCCGCGCAGCGTGACCTTCGCGCCGATCACCATGCCTTCGCGAAGCTTGAAGTTCGAAATCGACTTCTTCGCGCGGCACAGCATCGGCTTCTGGCCGGAGATCGCCGTCAAGTCATCGACGAGCTGCTTCTGCTCGTCCTTCGAGACGATTCCGAAAGCCATGTTCAAAACGACCTTCTGAAGGCGCGGGACGAGCATCTTGTTGGTCGTGCCGAGCTTCTTTTCCAGCTCGGGGACCATCCTCGAAGCGTATTCCTCTTTTAGTCTAGCCATTGTCGTTGGTTCCTTCTTAGAGGGCGTTGCCGGTCTTCACGGAAATGCGGACCTTCTTGCCGTCCTTCTCGCCGGTGCGCACGCGCGTGCCGCGCTTGGCCTCGGGATCGTAGGGCATGAGCTTGCAAAGCCTGATCGGCAGCTCCTTGTCGATGATGCCGCCTTCCGACTTCTCGGAGCGGCGCACCGCCTTCTTGTGGACGTTGACGCCGGCCACGACGGCCGTCTGCGCCTTGGGGTCCACGCTGAGGACCGTGCCCGTCTTGCCGGCGTCTGCGCCGCTGATGACGACCACGGTGTCGTTCTTCTTAATTCTTGCGATAGCCATGTTCGTACTCCTAGGCTTCAGACCACTTCCGGGGCCATCGAGAGGATCTTCATGTAGTTTTTCTCGCGGAGTTCGCGAGCGACCGGTCCGAAGATGCGCGTGCCGATGGGGTTCATCTTGGAATCGACGAGGACGCAAGCGTTCTGGTCGAAGTGGACGGTGGAGCCGTCCTCGCGACGGATCGGCTGGCCGGTCCGCACGATCACGGCGGTGGCTACAGCGCCCTTCTTGATGGAGCCCGTCGGGGAGGCCTCTTTGATCGCGACGCGGATGACGTCGCCCAAATGCGCATATTCCTTGCGCTGCTTGAGGATGCGGAAGCACATGGCGCGCTTGGCGCCGGTGTTGTCCGCGACCACTAGATTGGAGAGTTCCTGCAACATTTCCAGCTCCTCCTTACTTCACGATGCGCCAGCGCTTCGTGGCCGAGAGCGGGCGCGTCTCCATGATGGTGACATTGTCGCCCACCTTCGCGGTGTCCTCTTCGTCGTGCGCATGGTATTTCTTGGTGCGCGTGACGATCTTGCCGTAGATGGGGTGGCGTTCGCGGTAGCTTACGGCGACGACGACGCTCTTGGCGCCCATCTTGGAGGAGACGACGCCCTTGCGGACCTTGCGGGCCCCGCGGCTTGCTGTTTCCGTGCTCATTAGATCCTGACTCCTGCGCGGGTGATGAACTTGGTGTGGATGCCGATTTTGGTAGCGGCGAGGCGCAGGCACTCCTTGGCGACCTCTTCGCTGACGCCGCCGACTTCGAAGAGCATTTTGCCTGGGAGGATGACGGCCGCCCAGAACTCCGGGTTGCCCTTTCCTCCGCCCATGCGGACTTCGATCGGCTTGCGCGTGACGGGCTTGTCGGGGAACACGCGGATCCACAACTTGCCCTTGCGCTTCATCTCGCGGTTGATGGCGACGCGGCAGGCCTCGATCTGCGTGGCGGTGAGAAGGCCGCGCGTGAGGGCCTTGAGGCCGAATTCGCCGTACGCGAGCTCCGTGCCGCTAGTGGCGTAGCCGGCGCGATTACCCTTGGATACCTTGCGGTACTTGACTCTCTTGGGCATCAAAGGCATTGCTTACCTCCCCTCCTTGCGATCGCCGCGCTCGCGGCGGTCAGGGCGCCTGTCGCCGCGGGGGGCGCGCGCCTGGAAACCTTCCTTCTTGCAGATCCAGACCTTGATGCCGATCTTGCCTGCGGTCGTGTTCGCTTCGGCGAAGCCGTAGTCGATGTTGGCGCGCAGCGTGTGCAGCGGGACCTTGCCCTCGCGGCTCCACTCGACGCGCGCGATCTCGGCGCCGTTAATGCGTCCGGAGGCATGGATCTTGATGCCGTCCACGCCCATGTCCATCGCGACCTTCTGGGCGCGCTTCATGGCGCGCTTGAGGGCGACGCGGCGCTCGAGCTGGAGGGCGATGCCCTCGGCGACGAGCTGCGCATCGGAATCAGCGCCCTGGACTTCGCGGACTTCGATGTAGATCTCCTTGCGGAGCTTCGCGGGGCGGCGGGCTTCCTTGCCGTCCTTGGTCTTGTAGGTCTCCATGACGACCTTGCCGTCGCGGTCGCGGACGGTGGTCGTGAGCATGCTCTCCAGCTCGTTGCGGAGCTGATCGACATCGCCGCCCTTGCGGCCGAGGATCACGCCCGGACGGGCGGAGAAGAGCGTGACGCGCACGCGGTTCATGTAGCGCTCGATGAGGACGCGGGAGATGCCGGCTTCGACGAGTTTCTTCTTGCAGGTCTCGCGGATCTTCTGGTCCTCGAGGAGGAACGTGCCGAAGTTCTTCTTAGGCGCGAACCAGCGGCTGCCCCAGGCGTGGTTCACGCCGACGCGGAAACCTACGGGGTTGACTTTCTGTCCCATGGTTACTTAGCCTCCTTGACTTGTTCGTCCGTGAGAACCACCTTGCAGTGGCAAAGACGGCGCGCGACCGGGTGCGCGGAGCCGCGGGCGGTCGGCCAATAGCGGCGCATGCGCGCGCCTTCGTCGAACACGCAGAGCTTGACGAAGAGTTCGCCGGGCGTCTGGACGTTGTTGTTGTGCGAGGCGTTCGCCATGGCGCTCTTGATGGTCTTCTTGAGGATGGCGGCCGCCTTCCTGGGCGAGAACTCGACGAGTTCGAGCGCCTTCGCGGCGGTAAGCCCGCGGCAGGCGCGCGCGAGCGGACGGCCCTTGAAAGCCGACATGCGCGTGTTGCGGGTAATGGCTGTCACTTCCATTCTAACTACCCCTTACTTCTTTTCGGCCTTTGCCGCGGAATTGCCGTGCGACTTGAAAGTGCGCGTGGGGGCGAATTCGCCCAGGCGGTGGCCAACCATGTTTTCGGTGATGAAAATCGGCATGTGCTGGCGACCGTTGTGGATCGCGAACGTGAGGCCGACGAACTCGGGGAGCACCATCGAGCGGCGGCTCCACGTCTTGATCGGCTGCTTCTTTCCGGCAGCCTGCATCTTCTCGACCTTGCGCAGGAGGCTAGCCTCCACGTACGGTCCTTTCTTCAGAGAACGCGACATAGATTATTTCCTCCTCTTGACGATGACCTTGTCGGAAGCCTTGCGCTTCGCCCTCGTCTTGCCGCCCTTGGCGAGCTGGCCCCAGGGAGAGCGCGGGTGGCTGCCGCCGCTTGTGCGGCCTTCGCCGCCGCCCATCGGGTGGTCCACAGGGTTCATGGCGACGCCGCGCACCGTCGGGCGGATCCCGAGATAGCGCTTGCGGCCGGCCTTGCCCAGATGGATCGAGCTCCAGTCCTTGTTGCCGACGGAGCCGACGCACGCCAGGCAGCGGCCGTCGAAAATGCGGACTTCGCCGGACGGCATCTTCAGGGTGACGCGGCCGTTGTCGCGCGCCATGATCTGGCAGCCGACGCCGGCGCCGCGCGCGACCTTCGCGCCCTCGCCGGGAACGAGTTCGATCGCGTGGACCATCATGCCGAGCGGGATCTGGGCGAGCGGGAGGCAGTTGCCGACCGTCGCCTCGGCCGTGGGGCCGTTCATGATCTTCATGCCGACCTTCAGGCCGTCGGGAGCGAGGATGTAGCTCTTGACGCCGTCGGCGTAGTCGATCTGCGCGAGGTACGCCGAGCGCGTGGGATCGTAGGCGATAGCCTTGACCTCGGCCTCGACGCCGAATTTCGTGCGCTTGAAATCGACGATGCGCATGCGCTGCTTGGCGCCGCCGCCGTGGTGGCGGGTGGTGATGCGGCCCTGATTGTTGCGGCCGGCCGTCTTGCGCACGGCTTTCGTGAGAGACTTGACCGGCCTCTCTTCCGTAATCTCCTCGAACGTCGGAGCGACGCGGAAGCGCATTCCCTCGCTGCGAGGCTTGAATGTTTTAAGTGCCATGTCCTAAGCTCCTTAGACCTGTTCGATGCGCTCGCCGTCCTTGACGGTGATGTACGCCTTCTTGACGGGGCTGGAGACGACGAGGCGGCGCGTGCCGCGCACGTAGCCCGTCGCACCCTTCGTCGTCACCGTGCGAACCTTCAACACATGGACGCCGAACTTCTTTTCGACCGCCTCGGCGATCTGCGGCTTGCGCGCCTTGAGATCGACCTCGACGAGGTAGCGGTTCTCCGCGGAGAGGCGGGAACCCTTCTCCGTGATCAGCACACGCTTGATGACTTCTTCATTCGTCATTTTCGCTCTCCTTACTTGGCGATTCTCGCCAGCAGCGCGTCGAAACCGGCCTTGTCGCACACGAGCGTGCGGTTGGCCATCACAGTCCAGACGTCGAGGGCCTGCGCCGTGGAATAATCGATCTTCGGAAGGTTCGACGAAACGAGCACGACCGTGTCATCGACGTCCTTCTGGACGATGACGGCGGTGCGATCGACGCCGAGATTCTTCAGGAACGCAGCCATGAGCTTCGTCTTGGGCGCCTCGAACTTGAATTCGCTGACGACGACGACGGAACCAGCCGCGATCTTGTCGGAAAGAGCGCGCGCGAACGCGAGCTTCATGACCTTCTTGTTGACCTTCTGCTCGAAGTCGCGGGGCTTGGGGCCGTGCGCGACGCCGCCGCCGCGCCACACCGGGCTCTGGCGGAAACCTGCGCGGGCGTTGCCCGTGCCCTTCTGCTTCCAGGGCTTCTTGTTCGAGCCGGAGACTTCGCCCTTGCCGAGCGTAGATGCCGTGCCGGCGCGAAGCGCGTTGCGATACGCCGTGACGGCGTCCTTGACCGCCTGCGCGCCTTTGTCGAGCGTAAGCGCGGCGTCATCGACGGCGATATCCGCCGCGGCGGCGCCCGCCGCCGTGAAACTCTTAACCGTAGCCATGATTACTTAGCCCCTTTCTTCGCCTTGAAAGCGAGGACGTTGTTCTTGAGGGACTTGCGTACGAGCACCGTGCCGTTGCGCGCACCCGGGATCGACCCCTTCACGAGGATCGCGTTGTCTTCGGGGCGGATCTGCACGACCTCGAGATTGGCCGCGGTGCGGTTCACGTCGCCCATGTGGCCGGGCATCTTCTTGCCCTTCTCGATCCAGCCGGGGAGGTCGCGCGCGGCCAAGCCGCCGGTGCGGCGCTTGGAGTGGCCGCCGTGCGTCATGTTGCCGCCGGCGAAATTGTAGCGCTTGAGGACGCCGGCGAAGCCGCGGCCCTTCGTCACGCCAGTGACATCGACGTACTTGCAACCCTCGAAGTTCGCGACGGTGACGACGTCGCCCGCCTTGACTTCCTCGCCTTCGTCGAGCGCGAATTCCTTGAGGACGCGCAGGCCGCCTTCGAGGCCGCCGGTCTTCTTCAGGTGGCCGGAAACGGCCTTCGTGAGGCGAGAAACCTTCTGCTCGCCATAGCCGAGCTGCGCGGCCGTGTAGCCGTCGCGTTCAGGCGTCTTGACCTGTACGACCGGGCAGGGGCCGACTTCGATGACGGTGACGCACGTGCGCTTGCCTTCGGCGTCGAACACCTGCGTCATGCCGACTTTCTTGCCAATCAAACCTTCCATCTCAGTCTCTCCTTCCGATTAGACCTTGATGGTGATGTCAACACCGGCTGGAAGATTGAGCTTCTTGAGCTCGTCGATCGTCTGCGCGGTCGGGTTGACGATGTCGAGAAGACGCTTGTGCGTCCTCATGCTCGAACTGATCCATCGACTTCTTGTCGACGTTGGGCGAGCGGTTCACCGTGAAACGCTCGATGCGGGTCGGGCAGCGGTATGGGCCCCACGACCTGCGCACCCGTGCCCGCTGGCCGTGTCGATGATTCCACCGACAGCCTGGTCAAGCACACGGTGATCGTATGCCTGAAGTCTGATGCGGACTCTCTGCTGTTGCATTGTTCTTGTTCCTTGCTTGTTCTTTTCACCTGCGGCGCAACTTTCCTCGCTCTCGGCGGGCTCCACCCGGAGTTGCCGCCGGAAGCCCCTCGGGGCGCTTCACGCGCGGTTTCGTCTTGCCTCAGTCCACGTCCTTTGTATATGCGAATCGCTCGCGTTTGCACCGCAACCGCGAGCGATTTTTCGCTTTCTGGTCGCGACGCGGCAGGTATGACCCGCCCGTTTCGCTTTCCACCCTACTTGGACGTAGGCCGCATATTATATCATATCCGGCACATGGCGCGCAAGTGCCCCAAGGCGCTTTTTTTGCCTTTTTTTGCAATTTTCCGCGTGCGAGGCGCGAGAACGGCAAAACGCGCGCCCTGGCGGCACCGGATTTCCGCCCGCACCGCAGGGGGGCGGGGAGCGTCCGCGGCAAGGCTCCCTGTTGCGCCGCGACGGGGGATTTGCTATAATTGCGCCCATCATGACACTCTTGACGAAATGGCTGACGTCGCACCATTGGAATCACACATGCGAAGAGATTCCGATGGATGCGAAGGCTTTGGCCACGCGCGCGATCATATATATACAGCGCCTGCTCTACAAGACCGGAACAAAAGCGAGCGGCGCATACGCTCTCGCACCGCCGGCCTTGCCGCTCGACGATGCAATTTCGCTTATCGCCGGGAAAATCCGCGCAGGCGCGCCTTTTCTCGCTGGCAAGATCGGCACCGGCGACGGCGAGACATTGCTTCGCCACATTGACATCGAAGCAAAAGAATCCGCATTTACCAAGACGTTGAAACTCCTCGCAGGCAAGCGCGGGCCGTTCTGGTGGGACAATTCGATCCGCGCCGGGCTTTGCATCTGCGCAGGCGTCTTCCCTACGGACATCGCGTCGATCGAAGAATTCTGCACCATTTTCATGGATTACGCGAAAGATTTCGACGCTTTCGCGCGCTGCACGTATGGCGAACGCCGTCTGTACGATCTGCTCTGCCCGCATGCGGCATCGATACCTATGGACGCGCTAGTGCCGCTGAACCACGGGCGGACGTGGTACGGCGCGCTGGAAGGCAAGCGTGTTCTCGTAGTCCATCAATATGAAAAGACCATCAAGGCGCAATATGCACGGCACGTTGAATTCCATCGCGGGCAGGGGAAATTGCCGGATTTCGAACTTTCGACATACCGCCCGGTGAACTCGATCGGAGGGAAGTGCCGGCAATTCGCGCGGTGGAAAGACGCCTTGCAACATATGATGGACGATGTTTCGCGCCTGGAATTCGATGTCGCGCTGCTCGGATGCGGCGTTTACGGCATCCCGCTTTCGGCGCACATCAAACGCATGGGCAAACCGGCGATCTACACGGGAGGCGCGACGCAAGCGATTTTCGGCATAAAAGGCAAGCGCTGGGACGGCGCCGGGATCTATAATGAAAACTGGGTACGCCCGTTCCAAGACGACATTCCGGAGAATATGGGCATGATCGAGGGAGGATGCTTTCTCTGAAAGCCGCCTCTGCGGCGACAACACCTTGCGCATCATATGTTCTTGCGCCCCCCGGCCGGGGAATCCGGTTCCAGGCAGGCAAAAGGCACAATACTTTCGATATGCCCATGCTGGCGATAGGCAAAAGCGCCATGGCGCGCGTGCGCGGACGGCTCGGCGAATTCTGGTGGCATTCGCTGCTCTTGTTCTGCGCGATGCGCACGGCGGATCTCCTGAACGCCTTTATCGGCGTCTGGTTCGTCCCGAAATACATTTCGCCCGACGAGCTGGGGGCGGTGATGCCGCTTGTCAATTTCGCGAATTTCCTGGCGTTTCCCGCGGCGGTGTTTGCGAATGTATTCCGCAACGAGCTTTCCCGCCTGGCCGTCGAAAGAGATTTCGGGCGCATGAAAACGCTGATGCGCGGCGTATTCGTCGCGGCGGGCGTTTTCCTAGTCCTCGCGCTTGGCGCGTCGCGGCTGGCGATGCCGCTCTTCCTCGAGCGGATTCGCGTCGCGGAAGGATCGCTGGCGCTGGTCATTCTCGCCGCATCGTTCCTGAGCGCCGTGCATCCCGTTTTCAGCAATGCCTTGCAGGCGCTGAAGAAGTTCAATGAGAGCGCGCTTGTCAGCATTTTCGGCGCGCCCGTCAGGCTGGTCGCGATGCTCGTGGCGATGCCGTTTCGCGCGCTGAGCGGCTATTTCGTCGGGCAGGCGGCGACGCCGGGCTTCAACATCGCCTGCTCGGTGTTCTTCCTCCGCAAAGAGCTTGCAGTGCCCGCGAAGCCGTATTGGACGCGGGAAATCATCGGGCGTTTCGCGCGCCTTGCGGCGATATTCGCGGCCGCCGCGCTTTCCTCCGGGATGTGCGCGCTCGTGGAATCCACCGTGCTGCGCCAGAGGTTGAGCGCGCTCGATTCCGCCGGCTACTACATGGCGACGCGCTTCTCGGATATCGCCGGTTTCATGACCATGACGCTCGCGTTCACGATTTTCCCCTACGCGGCAGATCTGTCGGCGCAAGGCAAGAGCGCCGGCCGCCTTGTGTTCAAAGCCTCGCTCGCGGTCGCGGCATTCAGCGCGCTCGTCGCGCTGCCCTTCTTCGCTTTCGGCGATACGCTGCTGCGGGTTTTGCCCCACGGCGACAAGTACGCCGCCTACGCCTGGGCGATCCCGTGGCTGATCGGAATCAACGTCCTGGGGTCTGTTGCGACGCTTTTCACGACGGCGGAAATCTCCGCAAACCGTTTCGGCTACCTGAAATGGATGATACCGCTCGAACTCGCATATCCGCTGGCGCTTCTGCTCGTCACCGGCTATGGATATTTCACCGGCTTCATACCGGCGCAGTGGACGGACTTCCTCGCCGCGCACAACGTCCGTGAACTCCCGGCATTGCTGATCTGGTCGAGCTGCTTCAACATCGTCAAAGCGGCCGCCTGCATCGCAACGCTCTGCCTGCGCAAAACCCGCTGACTTCCCCCATGGACGCCTTGCGCACATCGTCCCGGCCTCGTGGCCGGGCGACAGGCGCCGCCTCCGCAACCGATAGTTATCGCCTCTCCAACCGATACCTATCGCCTTCCCAAGCGATAGGTATCGCTTCTCCAAGCGATAGTTATCGGTTGCCAAGGCGATAACTGTCGCTTGCACCGGCGACAGGTATCGCTTCCGCGGCCGACAGGTATCGGGTGCGCTATGGCCGCGAGTCGCCGCGCCGCCGGACGCCTGCGCCCCGAATTCCACGCTTCGCGCGGCACTGATTCGCGATCAGCCTCTTCGCACCTTTCATCCCCGCCGCGCGGAACATTCGACAGAAGCTTCGGATAATAGTGACGCGGCATCCGCTCACGGGCGGCGGAAATATGCTATAATAACAAGGAGCATCGAAGGAGAGAACATGACGACACGCGAAGATTACGAAGCATTTCTAGGAGAAGTCCGCAAAGCAACGGGGATGGACTTCCTTGTCGCGGACGAGGGAGGCCTGGCAAGTGTGCGCGTCGATGACGCATATACTGTCAATTTGCAGTATGTGGAAGCGACCGGCAAGGTCCTCTGCTTCATCGAGACGATGAAACTACCTGCCGGCACCGACAAGACGGTTTACCGGGATTTGCTCGCAGGCGGGCTTTTCGGGAGGCTGACGGCAGGGGGTTATTTCGCGCTGGAGCCGGAGACCGAGACGGTGGTGTACAACTATTTCTTCGATCTCGAGAAAGCGGCGGCGGACGTAGAGGATTTCGTGGCGTCGCTGGAGAAGATATTGCAGCTCTGCGACATGTGGGTGGAGCGCGTCAAGGGCATAATGTCCGGCGGCGAGACCGCGCACCAGCCGTCGCGGTCCGATTTGCACTTTTATCCGTGACAAAACGTAACTTCCCGGCGACGCGCGTGTAGAGAATGCGGAAAGGTTGCATTCATGCCATTGAACGTAAACAGTTTCGTACAGGCGGCGAACAGGAGCTGGTTCGATTCGCGCGACCTGAAAGTGACGACGGGCGACAACGCCTCCGTCAAGCTCGGCAACAGGGTGTTTTCCCAGGCCAGGAAAACAAACGACGCCACCATGGCGGCGTTCAAGGACGCCCTGACGAAAGAATACGGCGTGTTCGGCGCGAACGCTTTCGACATGGTGCTCGGCCACCGCAGCGAAATGCACCATTCTCTGCGCGCGGGCGACGTCAAGGCGACGCTCTCCAGCCTCGCCACGATACGCGAAAAACGCGTCTCCGACGAAATCAACCGCCAGCTCGACACGTCGCCGAAGATGCTGCGGCTTTCACCGGCGCAGCAGGCGCGCTTGCGCGAACTAGTGGGGACCGATACTTTCAAAGGTCTCGACCTCTCGCAGCTGAAGACGAAAGCGGACATCTCCGGCTTGGCCGCGCGAATCATCGCCAAGGGGATGGCGGATGCCGCAGACGAAATAGTCGAATCCGGCGGCGACGTGGAGGCGTCCGATGCGCACATCGGCGCGGGGAAGGGTCGCGCGAGCGAATTCAAGCCGACCGATCCCGTCGGCCTCAAGAATCTCGCCATCGTGATGGACGGCGAATCCACGTCCGTCGCAGACCACATCGCCAAGGGACTGGCCGGCGAAGGGATGCGTATAAACAATTCCGGGACGCACCCGATGCTGCTCCAGAAGCTCAAGACGAACGGCGTGGAGCCGGGCTTCATCTACCGCAGCGACTGGTCGACCGAAGACACATGCGGCTTCATGGCGGACGTCGATTCCCCGGAGAGCGAAGCCGCGCTCGAAGAGTTGAAAAACGCGGATCCCGCGTTCGCCGCGAAATGCGAAGGCAAGACGGCGCGCGAGCAGATCATGCTCGCAGGCCGCGCACACCCCGCCGCGCTCTCGGCGACCGCCGCGTTCCTCGTCGAAGAAGCGGCGAAATTCTCGCTCGGCGACAAGGGCGCGGGGCACGGCGGCAATCCCGTACTCGCTGAACTCGCCAAGGCTCTCGAAGGACAGTTTGCAAGCAAAGCCGACATGGAAGCCCTCGCCAAATGCTTCAGCGCGCCTTCCCAAAAGTCCGCCGCCGCGCTCAAAGAGGCGAAGCTCGATCTGTTCGCGCAGATACGCGACGCATTCATGTCCGTCGGCAAAGACAACCCGCTCTACGCCAAGTCGCCGGTCTTCAAGCATTTCACAGACCGCGCCATCGTCAAGCTCGACTACAACGAAAACGACAAGTTCTCGTCGGGCAAGACCGCCAGCTCCGGCACGTTCATGCGGCCGGAACGGATTTTGACGACTCGCAAGCCCATCCTCGGACAAATCTACCGCTTCACGTCGCGCCAAAGCGCAGATACGATTTCCGCCGGCGCCGTCACCGAAGCGCTGGCCAACGACCTAACGCGCATTGCCGGCGTCCCCTCGCAGGAACTCGAAATCTTGCGCGGACAGTATTCCGACGGCCATCCGAAAATCATGCTCGCCGCCAAATTCGCCGACGGCTACAAGGACCTGGAAGCCGGGATGCTGAAGGACGGCCGCGTCGTGCCCCCGAAGGACGCGCCGGACATGAAAATGGAGGCGCTTGGCAAATACAAGGCCTTCTTCCTCGTCACGGCCGACCGCGACGGCATCGGCAAGCGCGGGCAGAACAAGGGCTTCATCAACGGCAAGTTCTTCGCGATCGATCCCGGGCATTCTCTCGAAGGCAACGGGAAATACCTCAAGCTTTCCGACGACTTTTCCTTCAAGGACACCTACGGCAAAAGCTCCAAGCCGCGCTTCAACAACTTCTCCGTGTTCGACGACGATACGCGCTTCGCCAAGCTCTCCGGCGTCCTGCATCTGCGCGAACTCGCGCAGGCGGGGAAATTCAAGGCGCTCTTCGAAAGCTACCGCGCCGCCTTCAACCCCGCAGAAAACGGAATCCCCGACGAAGAAATAGAGCTGCGCAAGAAGATCGCAGCCGACATCGATGCGAAGGAGGCGGAGTTCAACGAATCGCTGGAGAAGCTTTTCGATACGATGGGCGCGCAGCTCGACCTCTACGACGACCTCGAATCCGAAGGCCCGGAAATCCAGAAGAACGCCGTCGAGACGATCGCGAATCTCGAGAAGCTCACTTCGCCGACGACATGGGTGAGCAAGCACGGCAAAGTCGCTCTAGACCATCTCGAAGTCGTCCCGGAGACGCGCGTGCCGTGGAAGGCGTTCGTGAAGGACGGCAATATCGTTTTCCATTCCGAGACGAAGATGTCGCACAAGACGCTTCAGATGCTCGAAACCCTGGCGAAGAACGCCGGAATCGATTTTACCGACGATTTTATGACAGATGCGCTCGGCGTCACGCGCATCTCCGTCCCGCTGGACAAGGCGGAGCGCTTCTTCGCCGTTTTCAGCGAAGAGAAAGTCCAGCAGCTCACCCACCCCGCCGAATACCTGGCGCGCAAGACGGGCGGCAACGTCTTCGCCGCCGCCAAGACGTACAAGCCAGAGCCGTACAAAGCGCCGGCGGCCGATACGCGCCCGCTCATGGATGCGAAAGACCTCCCGGACGTGCTGGACGTGCCCGCCGGCGGCAAGGTTTTCAAGCTCCCGAAAATCCACTTCGAGGCGCTGATTTCCGCGCGTTCGTCGCAGCATCGCCCTCGCAACGTCGGCGAACTCCGCGCCCTCCTGTCCGCGCAGCTGCGCCGCGGCTTCGAAGTCCTCGGCGCGCTCATGTCCGGAAGGCCGAGCCTCTTCCAGCCGACGCGCGAGAACATCGTCGCGCTCACGTACGCCGTGCACGCCGCCGCGCTCGCGAAAGGCGAATTCATGTATCGCGGCTCGTTCTCCATCCAGGACAAGGACGGCCACATCGCGCGCTGGCTGGACAAGGCGCAGGACGTCTATCTTCGCACATCCACGCACGCCAAGCCCTACCAGACCCTCAAGGTTGACGGACACCTCAACATGCCGCGCGGCTACGACGTCCCGCCGGGCGCCGGCGGCCTACTCAACGGTATGCGCACTTTCCACTACTTCACCATCCCGGACGCGCAGAACATGAAGGCCGGGAAAGGCGCAAACGGACCAGGCCGCCGCCTTTTCCTCAAATGCGAGACGTTCGGCATCTTCTGCTCCACGGCGCATTTCCATCCGTCCGCCAAGGAGGATGCCATGGGCAAGGGTATGCAGACGCGCTCCTACAAGGCAGGCGATGTCATAGAGTCGATCAAGCATGGCGCGTCGCTCTTCGCCTCGTTCTTCACGCTGAAAGAGGCCAACGGCATTCGCAAGGAGAATCTCACCGTCGCGCAGAAAAACATAATCAACCGCGCCGTCGAGAAACTCAATAACGAGGGACTCGGCGAGCAGGCGAAAGCTCTCGTCGCCGAAAAAGTCCTCGATGGCGCCGGCGTGAACAAGCTCTTCGACAATCTCGCGCACATCCTCGAAAACATGATGCCGGAAGACGACGCAAAGCGCGCCGCCATCACGGAAATCTTCGACGACATGATCGTCGGTTTCGAGATGGCTTCCAAAGGCATCGGCGGAAACTACACCAGCCGCATCGGCAACGAAATCATGATCGACGCCAAAGACCTCCAGTAGGCCGTCGGAAAGCCCTATGGCCGTTCGGCCGCCACGCTCCGGCCTGCCGCATCTCCACGGTCGCTTTGAAGAAGTTGTATCCAGCACCGGAACCGGCCGATGGCCGGCGGCTCCCGGTCAGAAGAATTCGATCATGACATTGCAAGGCTTGGCATTGCGCAAAGCCGTCTTGCCCCAGCCGATGCCGTTTACGACCACGCCGGAGACTTTGACGCGCGTTTTCTTCACTTTCGCCTTCGCGCCTTCGCCATGGACGGCGTAAATATTGAACGAACCCTTGAAGACGCCGGTCTTTGGCGTATAGGTCAGCTTGAGTCCGGAATCGTTCGTCTTGCCTTTATCCCAAGCCTTTTCGTAGGCGGCGTAGTCGAATTCGCCCTTCTTCATCTTGATTGGCGGCGCCTTCGCGAACACCCACTTCTTCCCGCTGATGTCGAATTCCGCGCCGTCCGGCAAGAACTCGTCCATCGGCGTTCCCCCGGACGGGAAGACGAAATCGTCGAGCGCGAACATGCCGTGCGCGAATCCCGAATAATCGCCGCCGACATCCGCGCTGACGATGGAATAGCCGCTTAGCGACCCGGCGACGCGCGAATCATCCAGCACGATTGCGAGCGTACCGTAGCCCTTGACCTCCAAACGCTCCGCCAGCGCACCGGAAAGCGGCTGCCGGACTTTCACCGCCTTAGCCCTGCTCTTTTTGCCGTCGAGCCAGGTAATTGCGGCTTTCACGTTGCTCAAACCGCTTTTTGCATTCACCTTGCCTACCGTGACGGAAATCGCGCCGGCCGGCATACCGTCGGCGGCCAGCAAAACGCCATTGTAAATCCTCTGCGCAGGCGAAGCCGTGAAGCTGGATTGCGCGATTTCGCTTTCCACTTTCGCCGCCGCCTCGAATACCTGCGCCGCCACTTCCGCGACGCTGGCAGGGGCAGCGCTTCCGCCGGACGCCGCACCGCCGGAGGAATTCTGCGCCTGCTCCGTCGCCGCAGGGACGCGCGGCAGGCACTCCAATGCACTGTATTGCCCGTATATCGTCGCGCTCTGCCCCCAGATGCCGGAGACGGCGAACTCGCTTCCATTCCAGACCACCGGGCAATATACGATTGAATCCGGGGCGGCGCGTCCGCCGCTTCCCGTCGATTGATCGTTGTCTGGATCGACGATGAACAGCGCCGTCAGGCGCGCAGGATCGCCGGCCGGCTTCGAAGCATCGACGGCGAAACCGACGCAAAGGACGGCGTGCAGCGTCCCTTCCGGATTCGCCCACGTCCACTTCGGATTCGACACAACCGGGCTGAAAAGGAGATCGAGCCGCATTACGTGGCTGCCATCGCCAAGCAGCGTTTCGACGGCTTGCGCGAATCCCGCGCTCTGGACGTCGCCGCTGGAAATATGCGCGGCGGGATCCACGCCGGTCGCGCCGTGGAACCACCGGAAAAACCCGTCGTAGCCGTACGTCCCCTCGACCGGCCCATAGTTCCACGTCCTCAGAAGCGAAGGCTGCGCGCGGAAATAATCGGCCATGTCTTCCACCGTTGCATATTGCGAGCCGGCCTCCTGCGCCCACCCCGACCAGTAGAGCGCGTCCATGTCCGAAAGCGGTCCGCACCACCCGTCTTCCGCGCCCATCGTCTCGATGGAGAAGCCGGTAAGCGATTTCTCGGCGTCCGGGATGTCGGCGCGAACCATCGTGACGGCGCCGAAATAGTCGCTCGAAGAGAAGCCGCTCCACGTTATTCCTTCAAGACCGGAAATCGTCGCGGCCGCGCCGTCGCCGGCAGTGAACTTGGAAAGCGCAAGCCGCGCGGTCGCCTGCGGCGTCTCGCCGCCGCTTTGCCCCTGCTCGCCGCCTTGTCCCTGCCCTCCTCCGCCGCCTTGCGCTGGCGACCTGCCTGCGGCCTGCGTGAATGCGATAGACACGGCCTCGCCGCATATCGTGCCGGTGAAGACGGCGGTGCGCGCCGTCGCCCCGCTGTTGCCATCGACCGCAAACTTGATTTTCATGTCCGAACCGCTGCAAGAGTAGCCGCTGTAACGTATCCACGATGCGGACGTCGAGAACGTCCCGCTGTTCACGGAAAAGCCGCCGTTCACTATATTGACCGGCACGATAAACGGCGAAGCTTCATCCGCCGCCAGCGAATATGCGCTTGCGTACGACAATCTCGAAGACGCGCCTGCCGCCCTGGCGCCCGCCGCAGGGCCCGCATAGCCGCTCATGTCCATCAATGTAGTTCCGGCGCATACCCAATAATAATATTGAACCCCCGCTTGCGCCGTCGTGTCGAGAAAACACGGCTCGTCCAACCAGGAAGTATAAGGCAGTCTATCCATTGTCGAAGGATCCGGCGATGTCGAGCGGAAGATAAAATAAGTCGCATCGTCCACGCTGGATTCGTCCCACTGGAGATAAACGCCGTCGGTCCTGCCGGTGGATGCTGTAAAGCCGGTGGGCGTCGCGACTGCCCAGACGGCGTAGAGCGTCGTGTCGTGCATGAACGACGCGGTCTGCTTGTCCGTATAAACCGCGTCTCCATTCTGTTTCGCCGCCCAACCGGCGAAGACGCAGCCCTGCTTCGTGAACGTGCATGCCGCGAGTGCCTGCGCGCTCCCCGTCGGGAACGCCTGCGCGGCCATATTGCCCGCCCCGCCGTTTGCATTGAACGAGACTTGGCAGCCGTCAGCGGCATATTGGATCGGCACGCCCTTCCACGTGCCGGGGATCGAGACGCCCCAGCCGCTCGAACTCTTGCGCACGTAGATCGAAGCGGCGGCGGCGATGTTTTCGAATGCATCGTCGGCGCACTGCGGCGCATTGCCCTCGAAATAGATCGCCGCCAGTTTGCTGCAACCGGAAAACGCGATCGAGCCGATTTCCGTGACGGACGAAGGGACGATCGCCGACGTGACGCCATCCGCCGTATCAAAAGCGCCGGGCGCGACGACCTTGATGCCATCCGGTATTGCGACCTCCCCGGAGCTGTACGCCGAAACCTGCAAAAGCGTCGAGGTCTGCCTATCGACGATAGCGCCGCCGCCCAGCGCATGCGCGTATCTTGGATTGGCGTCATCGACGATTATCATCCACATGTCCCGGCAGACACCGAACGCATCAAGCCCGATTTCCGCGACGTTCGCCGGAATATCCAGCCTGAGCAGCCCGCTATTGTAGAAAGCCATCATCCCGATCTTGGACAGACTGGCGGGGAATTCGACTCGCTGGAGTTTTTTGCAGCCCGCGAACGCCGTCTGGCATATTTCGACAAGCCCTTCTTCCAGCGACACGTCCTCCAGCGCCGTGCACCACGCGAATGCGCCGTCGCCTATCCGCTTTACGCTGGACGGTATCGAGACGGCGACTAGTCCGGTCTCGTGCGAAAACACTTTTTCCCCGATCTCCTCCACCGCGGACGGGATTTCTATCTCCGTCGCGCCATTGAGCTGCACGGCTGTCAATACGCCGCTCTCAATCGTCCACACCGGGCCGGCGGACGCGCCGGCGGCGCGCTGCGTCGCCGTCAGCGTTATATTGTTGCCGTACGCCTTCGTCGTGAATGTTGCAGTGCGCGCCGATCCGGATGTGTTCGCATCCATGTTGATCGCCACTTCGACATCGACGTATCCATTCGCCGACTGGGAAGACAAGCCGCCGTGCGCCCACGATACATCGCTCGAAACCGAGAATGACGAAGTGCCATTGACCACAGGCAGCGTCTTCTTGAATACGACGGACGTTATCTCCGCCGCGACATTCGTACTTGCATTCCAGTCTGCCATCGCAGGCGACACGCACGCCGCAAACAGCGCCAACGCAAACATTTTCGCCTTGCGCGCAACCTTTCCAAAATCGAGAGCGGCATTCATTTTACTCCTCCATTTGGCTTGCACTCTGCAAATCCGATCCACTATTTGCGCAATAGTATAGCAAATATTGCTTTCCGCTGTCAATGCGGCGCGCATCTTCCTGGAGTTTACCCATTTTTGGGCACGGCTCGATAGGTGGGCGAAAAAAGCGCGGCAACCGCCTGCCGTTTTTCGGTGGAATACCGACTTGCACAACAAACAAGACAAGGAGGTTGCCGCGCCGTGAATGATACCAAAATCGCGCCGAAAGCGAAAGCCCAGCTCGCCCATTTCATGGGCAAAGTGTTTACCCATTTCTCGAAACCTGCGAAGAAGTTCATAGAGGAGTGCATCTACGGAATACAGGCCTCGGGCGACACGAAACTTTCATCTATAGTCCGTGCGATAGACGACGACACAAGGCCGATATACACGGAGAAGGATGCACGAGGTCCACGACCTCGCCAGACAGTGCACGATGCGTCATTCGCACCACGTCACGTTCGATTCGCACGGGAAGGAATGCAACGTGCCGACCTCGTTCGGCGCGATGCCGGCGCGGCTCCCGATGCATCCGGAAAAGGAACTGCACCTTGTCGTCGTCAAAGGCTTCGGACAGGATCCGATGATACTCCTAACTTCGCTTCCCGTCGACGGAACATTCAAGTCGCAGTGGCGCGTCGTCGAGGGCTATCTCACGCGCTGGAGGGTCGAGGAAACCATCAGATTCGTCAAGCAGTCGTACGGCTTTGAGAACATCCGGGTGATGACCTACACGCGCATCCGCAACATGGCCTCGCTTGTCCTTGCCAGCGCGTATTTCGCCACGGTATGGATAGGCCGCAGCATCAGGCGCGAAGTCCTCGCGGAGCATCTACTGCACCTCAAAAAGCGGCTCGGCGAAATGCCGGAGTTCGCGGCATACGCCATCGCGGATGGCATCAGGCGCGCGTTCACCCGCTTCGGGAAGTGGGTGCGCACAGCGGCGGACACCATCGCCAAAGCCCCAGACGTTCCGGCGATACAGCTCCTGCCGGGCTTTGCCGAGCTCTTCGACACCGACGACGGATAGCCGTTTTGGACGCGAAACGCCGAAAACCACATCCCGAAACGCACTTCAGCCTTTATCCATGCAGGTGCGGCGCATTTCCACGCTCAAA
>DEWI01000061.1:0-791 GCA_002363575.1 Verrucomicrobia bacterium UBA3214
GCGGCGCCGCCAGGAAGCGGATCGGAGAAATCGACATGATTTCCAGCGCCGCGATTTCGTCGTTTACTTTCATCGTGCCGAGTTCCGCGGCGATCGCCGAGCCGACGCATGCCGCCAGGCACATGCCGCAAGAAAACGGCCCCATCTCGCGTATCAGCGAGATCATCACCGCCGCGCCGAGATAAATCTCTTGATTGAAGCGCCGCAGTTCGAGACCGACTTGCAGCGCGAGTATCATTCCCGTGAAGAGCGATACTACGGTCACTACCGGAAGCGTGCGTATCCCGGTTATGTAGAGCTGGTTGGCGAGAGCATGCCGCGAATCGCGCCGGCATGCCACCGCAGGGAAGTACAGCACGCTGTTCAGAAATATCCTGACGGGCCATCCGAATGCGACGAGGATAGTCATGAAACGCCGAAAGACGCCCTGCAGTTTTGTGGCAGGCGCGTCGTCCCACAGCGGTTCTCTGACTACTGTCATTGTCGGCTTTCTCGTCTCGTTCCTTGCGTGCGCATTTGCGTGGCGTCGCCGGGTGCTGCGCGCGCATGCAAGCCCGGCGATGCTTCGGCGGCAATTATGCCGCAGGCGCCGCTACAGGTGCAGGAGCCGGGACAGGCTCGGCCGCGGGCGCGGGAACGGGTTCGGCTGCGGGTGCGGGAACGGGCTCAGCCGCAGGCGCGGGGACAGGCTCGGCCGCCGGTGCGGGCGTCTCGGCCGGCGCCGCCGCGGGTTCCGGGGCCACCATGGCGGCGACTTCACTCGCAGTTGCATTGACTTCTTCAAGGGCGGT
>DEWI01000061.1:898-10720 GCA_002363575.1 Verrucomicrobia bacterium UBA3214
TTCACGACATCCTCGGCGGTTTCGACGAGCGCGAGCGAAGCATCGTCATCCTTGAGCGCGTCCTTGAGAGCGGCGAGATCGGCGAGCGCCTTGGCCTTGTCGCCGGCGAGCGCGGTGCAGCGCGCAGCGCCGATTTTCGCGAGCACGGCGTAGGAGCTGGCGGGATATGCCGCGACGAAATCGGAGTATGCCTTGATGGCTTCATCGGCCTTGCCAAGCCCCTCGAGACAGGCGGCGGTGCCGAGTGCCGGCACTTCCTCGAAGCCTTTCGGCGCGTTGCCGGCGAGTTGCGCGAAGATTTCGAGAGCGTTGTGGTAGTTGCGTTCGTCGAATCTGCCGGCGTCGTAATATGCCTTTGCGAGGCGAAGCTTGAGCGCCGCGCCGGACTTCGAAGAGCCGTAGGAAGCGACGGCGGCTTCGAGTTCCTCGACGCTGTCGCCGCCCATCGATACGTTCATGAGCGCGGAGCCTGCCGCGACGCGCTGCGACTCTCTCCAATTCTTGACGCCGTAGTATCCGGCCACTACGACCACTGCGGCTGCGGCGATGGCAAGCGTTCTCTTGCCGTCTTTCTCCCACCATTCGATTACAGGCAGAAGTTCTTCGGGTATAGTCATATCCAGTATCCTTTCTTGCAAAAAGTTTTGTGAGGTTTCTTGGTTGCCGCGTGTTGTTCGCGTTTGGACGGTGATTCGCGCGTTTCGCGCCGTATGGCTATAACGTCTTCGGATATCGAGCGGTTGCGTCGGGCGTTTGGCGCGCGGCGTATCACCCGGCGTTCATCGAGTCGTACAAATCCGCCCATTCGTCGAGCGGCGTTTCATCGCTTCCGGAAGCGCGCGCGACTATTCTGTTGTAGTCGAGCGCGTCCAGGAAGTCGCGGTTGCCGACAAAGCGGCTTTTCCCTTTCTTTGGCGAGACCATCAGCCTCCGCGGGCTTTCCAGCAGGAGCGAAGCCGTGAAATACACCATCTTCGGCATCTTGAGAGAGTCTTGCATCGCGGCCATGGCGCGCCGTCCGGTCATGCCGTGCGCCTTGCCGGCCTGCAAAAGCGGCGTTGCGAGTATCGCCGCGCGCAATGCGTTGGAGACTTCCAGACCCTTGGAAGCCATCATCTTCTCGTAGCCGTCCAGCGTCTCCAGCAATTTCCACAGCGGACTCTTCGCGCCGCCGCCTTCGTCTATCGCTTTGGCTATTTCCGGCATGAGATCGCCCATCAGGCCGCATTGCCAGAGAAGCTTGAATGCCGCGGACGATGCTCCGAATGCGAACAGCCGGAAGACTTCTTCGCAGACGCGCGGCACGGCCGCCGTCTTTATGCATGCATGGCGCCGCAGGATCGCCGCCCACGTTTTGCGCTCGATCTTGAAGCCGAGGCGGGAGGAGAATTTCACCGCCCTCATCATCCTCACGGGGTCTTCCTGGAATCTGATGTCAGGGTCGCCGATCGCGCGGATTATGCCTTTCTTCAGGTCGTCCATGCCGCCGACCCAGTCGATGACGCTGAAATCCTTGATATTGTAGAAGAGACCGTTCACCGTGAAGTCGCGGCGGTAGGCGTCCGTCTGCGGCGTTCCGAAGGTGTTGTCCTCGAAGGGGCCTTCGGCGGCATGCTCGATTATCTCGCCGATCGTCTGGGAGTTCTGGCGGAATGTCGCCGTCTCGATAATCTTGTCGCCAAACTTGATGTGCGCGAGGCGGAAGCGCCGCCCGATCAAAAAGCAATTGCGAAAAGCGCGCTTGACTTCGCTGGGGCTGGCGCTGGTGCCGACATCGAAATCCTTCGGCGTGCGCCCGAGCAGAAGATCGCGCACGCCTCCGCCGACCAGATACGCCGTATATCCAAGCGAAGACAAGCGATACAGCACGCGCAGAGCATCCTGATCGATGTTCTTGCGCGAGATGCAATGCTCCTGGCGCTTGTACACCACAGGCTCGCCGCTCTTCTTTTTCCTCAAAAAAGAAAACATTGGCGCAAATTATACCATTTCCCTTTATTCCCCGCAAGGGGGGTGGGATGGTGTTTTAATTTAGCCGACGGCTTCTACCCGATTCCAGCATAGAATCTCGTTGAAACTTTTGCCGCCCTGCCAGCCTGATGGTCAGAGAACGGAGTCCCAGTCCACAAGAGCGTCCATTCAGCGGCACCAGATCTCTCCAAACATGACGCGTGAATGGATTTTCCCGTGTTCCGGATGTTGCGCATGCAACGCGCGCGCTGTTCCTATAATACGTTACCGTTCGGCAAAACTCCCGAAGGGGTGGCACAATGCCCCGTCAGCCATTGTGCCACCCCTTCGGGGTTCGGTTCAATGTTGCGCCGATACCGGGGGGTGTGCTTGCTCCGCATGCTCCATCCCCGGCTATGTATGTGCCGCCACATTCGGGGCTTGAAGTCGCCGTGGCAAGCGACTAGAGTCGCCTTTGCAACCGACTAGAGTCGCCTTTGCAACCGACTAGAGTCGCCTTTGCAAGCGACTAGAGTCGCCGTGGCAAGCGACTAGAGTCGCCTTTGCAAGCGACTAGAGTCGCCGTGGCAAGCGACTAGAGTCGCCGTGGCAAGCGACTAGAGTCGCCTTTGCAAGCGACTAGAGTCGCCGTGGCAAGCGACTAGAGTCGCCTTTGCAACCGACTAGAGTCGCCGTGGCAAGCGACCAGAGTCGCCAGCGCCTGCGTTGGGAGTGCTGGCGTTTCGCGCGCCCATCACCGCTCCGCCGCACCCCCGGAGGGACGGTCGCGCCCCTCTCGGTCGAGGTGCGTCACGCACGGGGGCGCCTTGCGCAGATGGCGCATGGCCTGTGAATGTATCTGAGAAGGCTACGAGGGGGTGGCGTACTCGCGAGAGCGTTTTCATGGCTGCGAAAGCGATGGCGCGGCGGCTGCCAGCGCCTTGAGGCGCGCGATTTCCGCCGCCATGTCGGCCTGCGCAAAGAGATAGCTGCCGGAGACGAGCTGGTTCACGCCTGCGGCGATCGCCTGGCTTGCCGTCCCGCCGTTGATTCCGCCATCGACCATGATATCCATGGAAGGGCGGCGCGCGCGCAGCCATTTCGCCTTTTCCAGGCATCCGGAGATGAATTTCTGGCCGCCGTAGCCCGGCCGCACGGTCATGACGAGTATCTCATCGACGCTGTCCAGGTACGGCTCGAGCGCTTCCACGCCGGTATCTGGATTCACGACGAGCGCGGGACGCATGCCCAGTGCCGCGATTCTCCCGATCGTTTCGCTTATGTCGCAATCGGCTTCCACGTGGATTTGCAGCGTCTGCGCGCCTGCCTTCGCGAAGCTCTCGAGAAAAAGATCGGGGCGCGACATCATCAAGTGGACGTTTCTGTGCAAGGCGGGCGCCACGTGGCGCGCGAGCGCCACGAAATCAGGCCCGAACGAGATATTCGGGACGAAATGGGGATCCATTATATCTATGTGCAAAGCATCGGCGCCGGCAGCGGCCGCGCGCTTGATTTCAGATTCCAGCGCGCCGAAGTATGCGCCGAGAAGTGAAGGCAGGATTTCGAGTTTCATTTGCGGGGTGTTGAAGGTGTCCGGGCGTCGCGCCGCGGCATGCCGCATGCGCGCGCCTGGCCGGTCAGATCAATAGATACAGCGCCCAGTTGACGCCCAGCGAGTAAAGGTTGGCGGCGAAATCGTCGGCCACTACGCCCCAGCCGCCTTTCAAGCGCTGGAGCGCATACGCGGGCGGCGGCTTTATTATATCGACGAGACGGATTACGCCAAAGAAGATGGCGACTTCCCAAAGAGGAAGCGCGCCAGGCCCCGCCAGCGGCAGTCCGATCACTCCCAGCGGCACGAGCATCCATTCGTCAGCCGCGATTCTGCCGTCGTCGCGCAGACCGAGAAGCTTTTCGGCGCGCGTGCATATTGGGATGGCGAGCGCGGCCAGCGCCAGCGCCGCGGCGATTTGCCAGCCGATCCCGAGCCTGGCAAGAGCAAACGCGAGCGCGAATCCCGGAAGACTGCCGAAGGTGCCGGGCGCGAACGGCGCGACGAGGCCGAGTCCGCAGCCTGTCGCGATGAAGAGGCAGAGTTTGTCCGCCAGTCTAGTGCAAAGTTTTTCCAAAGCCCCGATATTATACCATAATTCCTGCGCGCGCACCCGGCGGAGCGGCAGCCGCCATCGCGGATTTTGCGCCGCCGCCGCGCACATCGCGGGAAATATGATATAATTCCCCGCACGATGAAAGTTGAGCAGGATGAGTCTGGCGCGGTAGGTACGCGCTTCTTGCAGGAGCGTGTTGCCGTCGCGCTGCCGTGGATAGTCACGGCGATCGCCGCTATCGCGGCTACGGTGTTCGCCGCGGCTTTCCCGCTGTTCGCCACCGATACTGCCGCCAGATACGCGCCGATGGCGGAGGCGTTCGCCGCCGGGAATTGGGCGGAGGCGTTCCATCCGCGCTTTTGCGTCGGCCTCAGCGTTCTTTCCGGCATCGTGTGTTTCGCCACTGGTCTCGACGGCTATGCCGCTTGCTCCGCCGTCTCTACTCTCGCATGGGCGCTGGGCGCGCCGTGCCTTTTCGCAATCGCCTCCAGCGTGTTCGACCGGCGCACGGCGTGGTTCGCTTTCATCCTATATCTCATCTGCCCGCAAACCGTCCTTTGGGGCTTGAAAGGCTTTCGCGAAAGCTTCAAACTCCTCGGCTTCCTGCTCATGGCGCTCGCGCTCCTGCGCCATGCGTCGCATCCAAGGCAGAGCATTTTCGCCGCGTGCGCCGGCGTAGCGCTGTTGCTGCTTTTCAAGTGCGACGCGATTCTGCCCGGCGCCGTATTCAGCTTTGCATACGCCGTGCTGGATCGCTTTCGCCGCCGCACCTGGATACTGGCCGCGGTGGCGTTCGCGGCTCTGCAGCCGGCGTGCGCGCTCGTATGGAAATGGACGGGGGTGTGGCTCCCCGCGCCACATTACGTCGCCATCTTCGGGCTCTCTTGACGCATTGGACGCCCGCGGCTGGAGGCAGAAGAGTTCTCAACCTACAGAAGATTTCGCAGTGTTTGAATCTTTTCCAGATGTTTCCGCATTGTTGTGGAAGTTGATGACGACGTCTCCCGCGTGGGTGGCGGTCGTCTCCGCGCATTACATCGTCTATTCCCTCCCCGCGTGGGCCGTGGTGGCGTGGAGATGCGCGCGCTTGCGCTTCTCGCGGCGCGAAATCGCCGTCCTTGCGATTTTCCTAGGCGCGCTGGCTATGGAGGCGGCGCAACTCGCCGCAGAAGGTTTCGAGTTCGGCAAGCGCGGCGCGACATGGGGACTGCCGCGCTATTTCGGCGTCTTCGCGCCTCTTCTGTGGCTGTGGACGGCGCATCTGCTCGCCGTTCTCTGGGGGCGCTTCAAGGGCGTGCGGGGCGTCGCCGTGCGCATCGCCGTGCTCGCCGCTCTCGGCTGGATTCTCGCAATGCAGAACATCCTGCCGCTCGAAAAATATTACAACGGCGGCGCGCGGAAGGACGCGGTCGGCGCGGCGCGCCGTGCCGCCAGAGTTATACGCTGGGACTACGCCGGCCCTGCGAGGCAAGAGCGGACGATCCCGGCGCACAGCGAATATATCACGACGCGCCGTCCGGTCGTATTTGGCGATTTTGCCGCGGCCGCATGGTTCGTCCGCGGGCAGAGCGAAGGGGCGCTGCAAGGCTATGGCATGTGCCCGTATGAATGCGACTACCTCTTCTTCCGCGTCGGCACGGGCTACGGCGGCGTGGCCGCCCCGGATACGTCGAACTTTGATTTTGTTTGCAAGATTCCCGGCGGATTGGGCGCGGAATGGCGGCTTTTCCGCCGCAAAGGCGTGCCGCACAAGTAGCCCGCGCGCTATGCATTCCCGGCCGCCCGCCGTTACGGCACGGGAACAATAATCGCCCTCGATGCAAGCGGGGGCGGCGGAATATGCTATAATATGCGCCATGAGGTTCTTTGCATATCCCGAGATGCTGCTTTTCGTGGCGCTCCTGCCCGTCGCGGCATTCGCGTGGGCGTTTATGCGGGCCAGGCGCGAGAAGGCGCTCGGGCGCATTTCGTTGAGCGTGCCGCCGTCCGGCGCGGGCGGCGTTCAGCTTGCGCTTGTCGCGCTAGGCCTGGCGCTGGTGTTTTTCGCGGCGGCGCGTCCCCGCTGGGGACGGACGACGCAGAAGACTGTTTCGCGCAGCCGCAATATCGTCGTTGCGATCGATGTGTCGCGTTCGATGCTCGCGGAGGATTTGCGCCCGAACAGGCTTGGGCGCGTCAAGGCGGATGTCGCGGATTTGATCGATTCCCTCGGGCCGGACCGCTGCGGGCTTGTCGCGTTCCGCCACAATGGCGTGGCGGTTTCCCCTCTCACGACCGACCACTCGTTTCTGCGCAGCGCGCTTGAATCGCTCTCGCCCGACTCCGCCGCGAAGGGCGAGACGGATATCGGTAGCGCGATTCGCGAGTGTTTGAACGTCCTCGATTCCGATGCCGCGGAAGACGACGACAGGCCGGCCGCCGATGGCAGCCACAATGCCATAATCCTGATTTCTGACGGCGGCGATTTGAAAGGCGACGCTTTGAAGATGGCGGAGCTGGCAAAGCGCCGCCGCGTGCCGATTTTCACCGTCGGCATAGGCGATCCCGTGAAAGGCGCGCCCATTCCCGCAGAGAACGGCAAGGGCTATCAAACCTACAAAGGCTCCCAGGTCATGGTGAAGCTCGAAGAAGCCACGCTGCGCAAAATAGCCGAGGCGAGCGGCGCGCGCTATGTCCCGCTCGCGACGCTGAGCACGGCGGAGACGACGCTAGGCTCGATCTACCGCAACTACCTCCGCGAAGTCGCGGCGGCCGAATTGAACGAGGAAGAGTCCAGCCTTGCAGAGCGCTACCAGTTCTTCCTCGTGCCGGGGCTTGCCATGCTGCTGGCGGCCGCCGCGCTTTCCCGCGGCAGGCCCGCCGCGCGCTCCACCCCCGGAAAGTAGCCGCGAACACCCGGCGCCAAAGCTGTTTCCCATTCCCCGACCATTCCCCGACAACAATTATCAGCAAAACATCCCGCCATGATACTACTGACAGGAGAAAACGCCTTTTCGCCTTTCCGTCTCGACGCTCTCAAGGACGCCATCAGGCGTATCGAGCCGGGGCTGGGACAGATCGACATCGACGCTCGCTGGGTATATGCGCTGCAAATGGCCGACGAGCCTTTTACTCTCGTCGATCTCCAGCGTGCCGCATCCCTCTTGAATGCCCAGTTCGATGAAACCGGGTTCGCCAGCGCCGAGAATTTCGGGGCGCGCGAAGGCTACGGCGACGACGAACTCCGCGACAGGCGGTACAACGGCGGCGTGCCGGCGCGCCGCATCCCGGATTCTTCGATCTTCTACGTGACGCCGCGAAAGGGCACCATCTCCCCTTGGTCGTCAAAGGCGACGGACATCTTCCGCAACTGCTCGCTCACGGCGATAAAGCGCGTCGAGCGCGGCATCCGCTACGAAATTCGCGTTGCGCGCACCGACGCGCCCGGGCGCGCGATGGGCTTCGCGCATGATGCTCTCCCCGAGACGGCCCCGCTGCCGCCCGCCTGCCAGGCCGCGCTCTACGACAAGATGACAGAGGGCGTCTATGAGAATATCGAGGATATTTTCGAGCAGGGCGAGCCGCAGCGCGGCCGCGTTTTCGACGTGCTCGCGCGCGGCGTGGATGCGATACGCGAAGCGAACGAGGAGCTCGGGCTTGCGATTTCCGATCCGGAGATGGAGTATCTGGCCAAGGCTTTCGCGACGGCCGGCCGCAACCCCACCGACACGGAACTCGTGATGTTCGGCCAGGTGAACTCCGAGCACTGCCGTCATAAAATCTTTGGCGCGAAGTTCATCATAGATGGCCGCGAAATGCCCGATTCCCTCTTCGGGATGATCAAGAATACCCATGCAAAGCGCCCGAAAGACACGCTCTCTGCATACAAGGACAACTCCGCCGTCGTCAAGGGCTTCGCTACGGATGTCTTCGCCATCGATCCGCGCACGAACAAATATTCATTCAAGCGCGAGCAGCTCGACCAGCTTATGAAGGTGGAGACCCACAACCACCCGACAGCCATCTCCCCGTACCCGGGCGCCGCCACCGGCGTGGGCGGCGAAATCCGCGACGAGGCCGCGACGGGCACGGGCTCGCGCACGATCGCCGGCATCTGCGGCTTCATGGTCTCCGATCTCCACATCCCCGGCTTCCCGCAGCCGTGGGAACGGGTGTTCGCGGACTTCCCGTCGCGCCTCGCCACGCCTCTCCAGATCATGACCGAGGGGCCGATAGGCGGCGCGGCTTTCGGCAATGAATTCGGGCGCCCGCAGCTCTGCGGCTTCTTCAGGACCTACGAAGGCGAAATCGCCGGCGAACTCCGCGGCTACCACAAGCCGGTCATGCTCGCCGGCGGCATGGGCGTGATACGCCGCGCCAACGACTTGAAGAAAAACGTCACCGTCGGCGCGCTTATAGTGCAGATCGGCGGCCCGGCAATGAGAATCGGGCTGGGCGGCGGCGCCGCGTCGTCGATGATGACCGGCACGAATTCCGAAGCCCTGGATTTCAATTCCGTGCAGCGCGCAAACGCGGAAATGCAGCGGCGTTGCCAGGGCGTCATCGACGCCTGCGCCTTCCTCGGCCCGAAGAACCCGATCCTATCGATCCACGATATTGGCGCGGGCGGGCTTTCCAATGGCTGCCCGGAACTCGTCGAGGCCACTGGCGGGCGCTTCAAACTCCGCGATGTCCACAATGAAGAGCGCTCGATGAGCCCGATGGAGATTTGGTGCTGCGAGGCGCAGGAGAGATATGTGCTGGCGCTCGATCCGCAGGCCGGCGAGTTTTTCGAGCGCCTCTGCGAGCGCGAGCGCTGCCCCGTCGCGTTTATCGGCATTGCAACGGGAGACGGCCGCCTCGTCCTCGAAGACGGGTATTTCAAGGATTTCCCGATCGACATGGATATCAAAGTCCTGCTTGGCAAGCCCCCGCGCATGGTTCGCGACGTCAGGCACGTCAAGCGCGAGACAAAGCCCGTCGATTTCTCCGGCGTCGGCGTGCAGGACGCCTTGACGAGAGTCTTGCATCTCCCCGCCGTAGCCGACAAGACGTTCCTCGTGACGATCGCCGATCGCACCGTCACGGGGCGCGTCGCGCGCGACCAGATGGCTGGACGCTTCCAGCTCCCTGTCAGCGACTGCGGCGTCGCCACGATGGGCTACACCACCTATGAAGGCCAGGCGATGGCCACCGGCGAGCGCTCGCCGGTCGCGATTCTCGATGGCCCGGCCTCCGGGCGCCTCGCCGTCGCCGAAGCCATCACAAACATCGCCGCCGCGGATGTCGGCGATATTTCGCAGATTCGCCTTTCCGCAAACTGGATGGCGCCATGCGGAGAAGATGGCGAGGACGCGCGGCTCTACGATACCGTCGCCGCGCTCGGCCTCGATTTCTGCCCCGCGCTCGGCGTCTCAATTCCTGTCGGCAAGGACTCCTGCTCGATGCACACGGTCTGGAAGGATTCGCAGGGCGTCGAGCGCAGGCAGTATGCGCCGCTTTCGCTGGTCGTCTCGTCGTTCGCGCCCGTCTCCGACGTCCGCAAAACGCTCACTCCGGACTTGAAGCCAGATCCCGAGGGCGAAGCGAGTTTCCTCGTCTATGTGGATGCCGGCGACGGCTCGCAGCCGCTCGGCGCCACCGCCCTCGCGCAAGTCTATGGACAGCTCGGCGACAACCATGCCGATTCCGATCCCGCCAGGCTGAAGATGTTCTTCAACGCCACGCAGCGCATCGTTCGCAAGGGCCTCGCGCTGGCCTACCACGATCGCTCCGATGGCGGCCT
>DEWI01000102.1 GCA_002363575.1 Verrucomicrobia bacterium UBA3214
TCGCCGGCATGGGCGAGCTTTACCTCGAAGTCATCGTCGATCGCCTGAAGCGCGAATTCAACGTCGATTGCGACGTCGGCGCTCCGCAGGTCGCGTATCGCGAGACGATCACCGCGCCTGTCGATAACGAGTACAAGCACGTCAAGCAGTCCGGCGGCCGCGGCCAGTACGCGCACGTCTGCCTGAAGATCGAGCCGCAGGAGCCTGGCAAGGGCTTCGAGTTCGTGAACGAAGTCAAGGGCGGCGTCATCCCCACGGAGTACATTCCGGCGGTCGAGAAGGGCGTCAAGAAGGCTCTGGAGTCCGGCCCGCTGGGCGGCTTCCCCGTCGTCGATGTCAAGGTCACGGTGTACTTCGGCTCCTACCACGAAGTCGATTCGAACGAATTCGCGTTCATCACCTGCGCGATGCAGTGCTTCAAGCAGGGCTTCATGAAGGGCAAGCCGCAGCTCCTCGAGCCGATGATGGATGTCGAGGTCGCCGTCCCCGAACAGTACATGGGCGCGGCCAACGGCTCGATCAACCAGCGCCGCGGCCGTGTCGAAGGCATGGAGGATCGTGCAGGCGTCAAGCTCATCAAGGCCACCGTCCCGCTCGGCGAGATGTTCGGCTATTCCAACGCGATCCGTACTGTCACGCAGGGCCGCGGCGCGTTCACGATGATCTTCAAGCAGTATGAGGCCGTCCCGGCTTCTATCGCGAAGACGGTTATCGAAAAGCGCGTGAAAGAAGGCAAGGTCCGCGCCATTTCCGAGGATTGACATCCAGGATAGATGCCCAAAACAGCGCCGCGACGCCTTTGCGCCGCGGCGCTGTTCCTTTTTTGCTCCCGCACCGCGCGCCCCTCACGCAAACCCCGCATCTGCAAAGAAGCCCCGTTCGGGGCTTCTCGTCGCCTACTTTCGCGACTGGAGTCGCCTGTCTTTGCGACTGGAGTCGCCTTTCCTCGCGACCGGAGTCGCCTTCTTTCGCGACTGGGGTCGCCTGTCCTCGCGACTGGAGTCGCTTCTCCTCGCGACTGGAGTCGCCATCTTTCTCGACTGGAGTCGTGATGATTCCCGGCTTTGCTTGTGGAAGTTTCGCGCAGAGTGGTGGAGAGGCGTGAGTCAGGCGGAAACGGGATGATTGCGCCGAGGACTCGAAAAAACGTCTCTTGGGGGCAAGGATTTGCAATGCTTTTCGCGTGCATTGCGAAAAAGTCTAAATACTATGCGCACAGGCGCAAAGAAATATGCTATAATGCGCGCATCATGGCAGGGGTGAGGAAGACAGGCCTTGCGGAGAAAATGGCCGTTATACCGTGGAATTTCTCAATTCCACACGTTTTCCTTCGCGCCGGTTTGTCAATTTTACCCCCCTCCCCCCTCCGCATAAAACAAATAATACATGGTGCGTCATATCGCACTTGGGCGCTCCTTGCTTGCAGCAAGGGGCGAGGGATGCTTTTGCACATCAAAACCGAAAGGAACGAAAGATGAAAATACGGAACATAATCGCGGCGGCATCGCTATTTGCGGCGTACGCATGCGCTGCCGCCGTCACCGTGACGAACGTGACGGCGGTCCAGCGCTATCCTTGGAACGGCTTGGTCGATATCGACTATACGGTCGCCGCAGGCGATTCCGCCGATACGGACATATGGGTATTCCCGAACGGCGTGGATGCCGACCGCGGAAAAACCATCCCCATGCTGACGCTTTCCGGCGAAGGCGCGGGCGCTCCCGTCAAACCCGGGCGCCATCGCATGACATGGGACGCCGCGAAAGACGCGCCGGGCTACAACACCCGGAATTTCAAAGTCGCCATGACAGCCGTCGGCGGCGCTTCGATGTATATCGTCGTGGATTTGAGCGGCGGCCCGGATGCTGCGGCATATCCCGTGCGCGCTTCCGCTTCTGGCCCGGATATATCCAGCGATACATGCAGGACCACGGAACTATGGCTGCGTATCATTCCTCCAGGGACTTTCATGATGGGCAGCCCGGAAACGGAACTGGGGAGAAGCAATTGTGAAGCGCAGCATGAAGTCACTTTGACGCGGCCGTTCTATATCGGCGTGTTCGAAGTGACGCAAAAGCAGTGGCAGCTCGTCACCGGCGCGACGCCGTTGTCGTATCTCAAGGGTGATACTCGCCCGGTGGAAAAGGTTTCGTGGAACGATATCCGCGGAACATTGAACGGCGCAATGTGGCCAAGCCACGGCCAGGTGGATGCCGATTCTTTCCTCGGAAAGCTGCGCGCCAAGACTGCGCTGACATTCGATTTGCCGACGGAAGCGCAGTGGGAATACGCCTGCCGCGCAGGCACGACAACAGCACTCAACAGCGGAAAGAATTTGACAGGCACGGATAACGATGCGAATATGGCAGAAGTCGGGCGCTATCATTACAACCAAAACGACGGCAAGGGAGGGTATGCTTCCGGCCATACCAAGGTAGGCTCATATGCGCCGAACACCTGGGGGCTTTATGATATGCACGGCAATGTATGGGAACCGTGCTTGGATTGGTGGTATAGCAATCTTGGCACCGCGGCTGTCACCGATCCTGTAGGCTCTGCCTCGGGGTCCTCCCGTATTATACGCGGCGGCTGCTATGGCGTCACCCCCGGCGCCAGCACCTGCCGTTCCGCGTACCGCAGCAGCGCCTACAGCCCGTCGTCTTCGAGCACCGAGATCGGCTTGCGCCTTTGCTGTCCCGCAGGACTGCAATAGCTCCGAATCCTCCGGCAAGGCGGAAAGAGCAGGCGTGAAAGCGCGCGGAGTTCCTTGCGGCGAATGCAATCGAGTGCAATCGAAAGCGAGCTGCCTCCGGCAATCGAAAGCGCTCTGGCGAAAGCAAGCGAAGGCGTGCGAATGCTAACGGGCATTTTCGATGTTCCGCGTGCCGCGGCAGGAGGGGTAGGCGGTGCAGCCCCAGAAGTCGCCGGTCTTGCCGTGGCGAAGGCGCATATCGTCTCCGCAGAGCGGGCAGGAAGGGGCGTCGGCTTCGACGGGCCGGAGGGCGGCGCGCTTTTCTTCGACGCGCGCGGCTTGCGTCATCTGGTCGAACTGGCGTCCGCAGGGGTCGTTGTCGCGCGAGAGGAAACGCCGGCAGAAGACGAGCGTCTCGAGCTGGATGATGTTCATGAGGATATAGGCGTCGAGGCGCTTGTATCCTGTGGAGTTTCTGAAAAGTTGCGTTTGCATGGCGCGGGGATTTCGTCGGGGCGCGGTTTTCGCATACGGCCGCATGCGGCCGGACGCCCGGCATTGTACCATAAAGTCTGCGCTTGTTGCAAGGCTCCAGGGGGATCTTTCGAATGTGATCGACAGCAATCGATTGCCGAGCAGGCTCCCGGCAGGCCGCGCGCCGGGCTTCTAGAGCGCGGAAGCGCTAGGCTTCCAGGCAGGACGCCGGCCAATCTAAAAGAAAGTTTCACGGGCGAGGGTTTTGCCGCAGCCCCGGATTTACACGCAAACCACAAGGAGAATAGCGATGGGTAGAACGAATTTGGCGCTTATGGCGGCGTTGCTGTCTGCGTTCGCGGCATTTGCGGAGTCGCCGGCGGTCGATGTGCAGGCGTTTCATAGCGCGACCGCCATGTCGGGCGCGTTCCGTCTCGATTTGCGCGGAGAAGGCGAAACCGGGCGCGCGCTCGTCTCCGGCACGGAGATGTTCGGCGCGCCTGATGGCTCCGGAGCCGTCATGCGCGATACGACGGAACTTGCGGAAGGCTGGCATAGGCTTTCGCAAGATGGCGCATCTGCGGACATACTCGTGCGCAACGACGGCACTGTCGCCGTGGAGGGAGGGCGGCTCGCCGCGAATACGACATGGGGGGCGGACAAAGTCCATCTCGTGCGGCATTGGGTCGTCGTGCCAAACGGCGTGACGCTGACGATAGCGGCCGGGACGATAGTGAAATTCTGCGAAGGCACGGGAATCCTCGTGCAAGGCGGAGGGAAGCTTTCGTCAAACGGCACGGCCGCCGCGGAAGTGGTGTTGGCGGCGGCGGCGAACGATGCGGAAGGCGGAGACACGGATTTGCGCCAAGCCGTGATCGTTGCCGGGACTTACGACATGGTAGTGCAGGCGGGAGGCGCGCTCGCCGATACGGGCTACACCGCGAACGTGGACGCGAATTTCACCATTCTTCCGTGGGTGACGGTGCATGACGTCGTCGTATCGGAAGACGCCGGAAAGGCATACATCCCCGTCACGCTGGAGGGAACGAGGAACATCCCGTTTTCTCTCGATTGGGCGACGGCTGACGGCACGGCGATGTCCGGGACGGATTACGCGGCGTCGTCGGGAACGCTGAAATGGAACGGCACTTCCGACGGGACGAAATGGATCGAAGTCCCTCTCGTCGCCGATGCGTCGGCGGAAGACTGGGAGAATTTCGCCGTCCGCATCACGCGTCTTCGCGGCGCAAACGCCAGAACCGGCGAGGCTACCGTTTCGGTATATGATACACCGGTTGATGCGGCTGTCGCGGAAGCGGGCGCGTTCCGTCTCGATTTGCGCGGAGAAGGCGAAACCGGGCGCGCGCTCGTCTCCGGCACGGAGATGTTCGGCGCGCCTGATGGCTCCGGGGCCGTCATGCGCGATACGACGGAACTTGCGGAAGGCTGGCAGAGACTTTCGCAAGATGGCGTATCTGCGGACATACTCGTGCGCAACGACGGCACTGTCGCCGTGGAGGGAGGGCGGCTCGCCGCGAATACGACATGGGGGGCGGACAAAGTCCATCTCGTGCGGCATTGGGTCGTCGTGCCGGATGGCGTGACGCTGACGATAGCGGCCGGGACGATAGTGAAATTCTGCGAAGGCACGGGAATCCTCGTGCAAGGCGGAGGGAAGCTTTCGTCAAACGGCACGGCCGCCGCGGAAGTGGTGATGGCGGCGGCGGCGAACGATGCGGAAGGCGGAGACACGGATTTGCGCGAAGCCGAGATCGTTGCCGGGACCTACGACATGGAAGTGCAGACGGGAGGCGCGCTCGCCGATACGGGCTACACCGCGAACGTGGACGCGAATTTCGCCTGCCTTCCGTGGGTGACGGTGCATGACGTCGTCGTATCGGAAGGCGCCGGAAAGGCGTACATCCCCGTCACGCTTGAGGGGACGAGGAACATCCCGTTCTCGCTCGATTGGGCGACGGCTGACGGCACGGCGATGTCCGGTACGGATTACGCGGCGTCGTCGGGAACGTTGAAATGGAACGGCACTTCCGACGGGACGAAATGGATCGAAGTCCCTCTCGCCGCCGATGCTTCGGCGGAAGGCTGGGAGAATTTCGCCGTCCGCATCACGCGCCTTCGCGGCGCAAACGCCAGAACCGGCGAGGCGACCGTCTCCGTATATGACGCGCAACTCGGCGACGGCGGGGCGGTCTTCGTGGCGGGGTGCGAAAGCGAGAGCGCGCGTCTCGATACGCAAACGCCTATCGTCGCGGTCTGCGGACAAAATCTCGAGTTGCGTGCGAGTCCGACAGGATGGACGAGCGGCGCGACCCCGGAGAAAAACGCCGTCATCGAATGCGACGGCGCGGAAATCGGGGCGTATGGCGAAGAATGCGCCGCAGAATGGATTCCTTCCGTGCCCGGATTGCGGGAATTGCGCCATATCGCCGAATACACTTTCCAAACGAATGGCGAGACTGTCGCAATGCGCGATGAAGCCGCTGCGTTCGTCAGCGTCCTCGGCGATGGAACGCTCCTGCACGATGGCGGGATGATTCAAGACGCCACGCTCTGGAGCTCCGGGGTGGTGCATGTCGTCAGGGGAAGCGTCGGCGTAGCGGCCCCTGCGCGGTTGACGATCGCAGAGGGCGCGGTGGTGAAATTCATGCCCGGCGCGTCGCTCGATGTCGCCGCCGGAGCGTCTTGCAGCGCGCGCGGCGCGATCTTCACGCATGTGAACGACGATACGGCCGGCGGCGACACGCTCGGCGATGGCGATGCGTCGCAGCCGGCGATGGGAGATTATACGCTTACGGGCGTTATCGAAGATGACGATTCCACCGAATACCGCTACATGCCGCCGCAGACGCTCCAGAGCAATATAACCTCCGATACGCGTCTCAGGGGCTATCGCACGTATATCGTCTCCAACTCTGTGACGGTGGCGAGCGGCGCAACGCTCGTTCTCCAGCCAGGCACGATTCT
>DEWI01000096.1 GCA_002363575.1 Verrucomicrobia bacterium UBA3214
TGCTCGTCGATCACGACACGCAGGTTCTTTCCCATGCCGACTGGATCGTGGAGCTCGGTCCTGGTGCCGGCGCGAAGGGCGGACGCCTTGTCGCGGAGGGAACGGTGAAAGAGATCGCGAAGAATCCCAAATCGCAGATAGGACCATTTTTAGCCACAAAGAACACAAAGAGCGCAAAGGAGGAATCTCTGCGTCCTCTGCGTTCTTTGCGGCAAAAAGATACAGAAATCAATCTCTCCACTTCGGCGATTCACACCGTGCAACCCCTTGAGGTGTCGTTCCCGAAGGGCAAGCTTTCGGTCGTGACGGGCGTTTCGGGAAGCGGCAAGACCACGCTGATTCTTGAAAGCCTCGTGCCGGGACTTGCCGCGCAGATCGGGAAACACGCGCTCCCCACGCACGTCCGCGCGCTTTCTGCGCCCGGCATCGCGCAGGCGAAGCTCATCGACGCGACGCCGATCGGCATCAACATCCGCTCGACCGTTGCGACATACGCGAACGTCCATGACGAGCTGCGCAAGATCTATGCCCGCACGACGGACGCAAAGGAGCGCGGCTACAAGGCGGGCGATTTCTCGTACAACACGGGCGCGCTGCGCTGCCCGACCTGCGACGGCACGGGCGAGATCAACCTCGACGTCCAGTTCCTGCCGGATGTCGATATTCCCTGCCCCGACTGCCGCGGTGTGCGCTACGCGAAGGCGGCGTTTGCCGTCAAGCGCAAGGGCGTATCGCTCCCCGAGCTGATGGCGATGAGCGTCGACGAGGCGCTTGTGGCCTGCGCGGACTTGCCCATCGTCAAGAGCCGTCTTCAGACGCTCCACGACATCGGACTCGGCTATCTCACGCTGGGCGAGGAGACGCCGGGGCTTTCCGGCGGCGAGGCGCAGCGGCTCAAGCTCGCGAGCGAGATGGGGCGCGGACAGGGCGACACGGTTTTCGTCTTCGACGAACCGACGATAGGGCTTCATCCGCTCGACGTGCGCACGCTGATGGACGTGTTCCGCCACCTGATCGGCAACGGCGCCACCGTGATCGTGATCGAACACGATCTTGACGTCATCCGCTCCGCCGACTGGATTGTGGATATGGGCCCCGGCGGCGGCAAAGACGGCGGCCGCATCGTCGCCGCCGGCACGCCATCCGAAATCAAATCCTGCGCCCAAAGCGTAACCGGGCGGTACTTGTGAGAGCTTTGCGTCCTTTGCGTTCTTTGCGGCAAAAACAAAAAAAGAAAAAGACAATGAACAGGAAAGATTTCATCAAGGAAGTGGAGAGGCTGAAAGTGGCTCGGCCTGCTTGGTAGATGCTGTTTAGCCGCAAAGAACGCAAAGGACGCAAAGAATTAAAGGAGTCGATGATGACAGATTTTGATGCAAACATGATTTGAGACAAACTCCGACAGATAGCATATGACTTGCATGTTTATCTTGGTGTCGGGTATCTTGAAAAAGTGTACGAAAATGGTTTGGCGCACAGATTGTCCAAAGCCGGAATGAGGGTGCAATCTCAAGTGCCGATTCAAGTCGTAGATGAAGATGGCTTTGTGATTGGCGAGTATGTTGCCGATTTGATTGTAGAAGGGATAGTTGTCGAGCTTAAGGCGGTTTCGACACTCCTGCCAATTCATGTTGCTCAGCTTCTTAATTATCTGAAAGCAATGAAATTGGAGCATGGTATGCTCATAAACTTTGGCTCGGAGAAGTTTCAGTGCAAGAAAGTTGTGAAACGGCTTTGATCCTTTGCGCTCTTTGCATTCTTTGCGGCTAAAGAAACATAAGACCATGAAAAAGAAGATACGCTGCTCGTACTTCGAGCTGAACGACCTGGAGCGCGCGTACCACGACAAGGAGTGGGGGACGCCGTGCCGGAACGACCGCAAGCTCTTCGAGTACCTGATGTACGAGGTGCTGCAGTGCGGCCTGAGCTGGGACACTATCATCCGGAAGCGCGCGGCGATACGCGCCGCGTTCGAGCGGTTCGACTTCGAGAAGATCGCCCGTTACGGGGATCGCGACATCGCGCGCGTTCTTGCCGTGCCGGGCATGATCCGTTCGAGGAGAAAGGTCGAGGCCATCATCCACGACGCGCAGCGCTTCATCGCGCTCCGTCGCGAATGCGGCACCTTCTCGAAGTGGCTGTGGGCTTTTACGGACGGAAAGACGCTCCACAACCCCGACATCGCGAAGGCCGACGACTGGACCCCGCCCGCGCGCACGGAGCTTTCCGACCGCATCGCCGCCGGACTCAAGGCGCGCGGCTTCAAGTTTCTCGGTTCGGTGACGGTATATGCGTTCATGCAGTCCGTCGGGCTTGTCAACGACCACGCGCGTTTCTGCTTCCGCCGCAAGGAACTTGCCGATATGGCGAATGGCTCCTGAGAGCGCGGCCGCTTCCCCGCCAACCGACAGCGCGCACGGTTTTTTGGTATAATATACCGCCATGGAAAAGAAGAGAAAAGAAGAGGCAGCCATATTCGCGATATTCGCCGCCATAGCGGTGGCGGCAAGCGGCGCATCTCCGTTTCCCGAGGTGACGCGCGAACGATTCCCCGATGCCGACATGGTGCTGGTGGACAGTTTCGACGATGTGGCGTACAATCCCGACGGAACGTATGTAAGCACGAACACCCAGACGATAAAGATACTGACCGAGAAGGGCAGGCGCGAAGAGTCGTCGATCGAGATGCGCTATTCCGCGCGGTACGGCAAAGCCGGCGTGGTCGAAGTCAAAGTGCTTGGCGAGGACGGGTCGGTGCGGACGGTCGATGTCGCCGCGACGACGAAGGAGATGACGGACAATTCGTCCGAGAGCGAGAACATCTACGACCCGATGATGAAGCGCGTGGTCTGCGCGATACCTGGCGTGAAAGTCGGCGACACGCTCGTTTACAAGACGCGCCGGGAGAACTTCGCGTCGCGCATCAAGGACCAGTGGGCGGATCTCTTCGTGCTGGAATGGACCTGCCCCATCCTCAAGAGCGTGGTGAAAATAAAATCGCCCGCAGGGCGGCCGCTGAAATCGATGGCGCTGCGCAATCCCCTCGGCAATGTCGCGTACAAAGAGACGCCGCTTGCCGACGGCGGCGTCGAGCGCGTCTGGACGATGCTGGATTCTCCGCAGATGTTCCCGGAGCCCGATATGCCGCCGACGCACACGCAAGTCCAGAATCTGCGCGTATCGACGGCGTCGGACTGGAAGGAGATTTCCCGCTGGTATTGGGAGGTTTCGCTGCCGCATCTGGAGAAGACGAACGCCGCGATAACCAACAAAGTCGAGGAAATACGGGCCGCCGCGCACGCCGCCGCGGCCCGCGAAGGGCGCGAGGCGACGCGCGAGGAACTGCTCGGCGCGATCTACAAGTGGGTCGCGCAGGAAATCCGCTACATGGGCCTTACGATGGAAGACTCGTCGCCCGGCTACGCCCCCCACGACGTCGATATAACCTTCGAGAACCGCTACGGGGTCTGCCGCGACAAGGCGGCGCTGCTCGTCGCGATGCTCAGGATAGCCGGTTTCGAGGCCTTCCCGGTGCTGATCCACGCCGGCGCGAAGATGGATCCCGACGTGCCGATGCCGTATTTCAACCATGCCATCGCCGCGGTCTCCGCCGAAGGGCTGGCGAACGCGCAGGGCGCAGAAAAGTACATTCTCATGGATCCGACTAACGAATCCAGCCGCGATCTGCTGCCTGCGTATCTCAGCGACAGGTCGTATCTCGTGGCGCGCGCCGACGGCGAGACGCTCCTGACGTCGCCGACGCCGCCGGCCGCCGGCAACGCCGTGAAGATTTCCAGCGAAGCGACGCTCGACGCCGCCGGCGTGATGCTGCTGCAAAGCCGGCTTTCGATGAGCGGCATCAACGACAACATATACCGCCAGGTGCTGCTGCGGCGCAAGCCGGAGGCGCGGCGCAAGCTTTTCGAGCGCCAGCTCTCGCTTCTGGCGAGCGGCGCGGAGCTTCTCGATCTCGAAATAACCCCGGAGAATCTCCAGGATACGGCAAAGCCGCTGGAAATCCGTCTTTCCGCGCGTCTTCCCGAAGCGCTCGTGAAGGGGGAGACGCGCAGCGAGCTTCTCGCTCCGCTGCTTTCGCGGGTCTTCGGAGCGGCGAACTGGCTGCTCGACGGCAAGACGTCTCTCGATACGCGCAAATATCCCCTCGTCGTGGATTCGACGGCGATGGTGGAAGAGGAGCTGCGCGTCAAGTCCGGAGATACGCTCGGCAAGGCGCTTTCCCTGCCGCCGGACATAGCGATCGCGGGGCCGTATTCGTACGAGCGCGCGTGCAGCGCCGGAGAAGGGGAGCTGACGATGCGCAGGCGACTTGCGGTGAACGCGGTGGAGTTCTCGCCCGAGGCGTACCGCGAGACGCGCGAACGCATCAAGGAAGTGGAGGCGGCCGAGCGCAGGCGCGCGGTATTCGCGAAGAACCGCTTCGCCGGCGCGAACGCGCGCGTCTATCTCGACAAGGAGGAGGTGTGGGTGGCCTCGCCGTTCGACTGGGTGGTGACGAACACGGTGCGCGAGCAAGTCCTCACCTACGACGGCAAGAAGAAGCTCGCCGAGCTTAAGTTCTCCTACAACCCGACATGGAAGAACGTGGAGCTGGTCTCGGCCGTGGTATCGAATCGTAGCGGGAAGGTTTCGCGCATCTCCCCGCACGAAATCAACGTCTTCGACTGCACGTGGGCGGCGGCGGCGCCGCGCTATCCCGCCTCGAAGAGCCTCATAGTCAATCTCCCGGGCGTTGAAGTCGGCAGCGTGATCGAATACGTCGTCGCGACGACGATAACGAACGCCCCGGCCGCGTTCTACGGCAAATGGGATTTCGACGCGCTCGAGCCGACGGACAAAATCACGCTCGTGCTGAATGGCGAAGAGAAGACGGTCGAATATCCACACGTCGTGCCTTCCGAGCCGCTCACGGCCGACGGCGACCTCTGGCGCGACCGCCTCGTCGTCAGCTCCAACGATTTCAGCGTGGCAGCGCGCTCTCTTCGCGTCGCCGCCGGCGTGGAAGGCTACGAATGGCGCGGCGAGGGCGCGGCGCCATGGGGCGCGACGGCGCGCTCCATCCGCGACTGGATGGCGAAGAACGTGCGTCTCGCCGGCCCTTCGCTGTACGAAGCGCCGCTCGCCGCGCAGCTCACGCCGGTGGAGACGATCCTGAAGGAGCGCTACGCATGCCGCCTCGACTATATAAGGACCATGTGCGCGCTGATGAAAGGCGCCGGGCTGGACGCGGATATCGTCTTCGCTTCTCTGGACGCCGGCGAAGCGAGCGCGCTGCGCCGCCGCGATATGTACGAAAAGCCGAACGTGCGGGCGTTCTCGCAGCCGCTTTGCCGCGTTCGCCAGCGCATATGCGGTTTTCTCTGGTGGGGCGAAGACCGCGTATTCTACTACGGGACGGAAAACGAATATTCCCAGCCGGGCACGAGCGGCTACGAAGGTTCGCATTTCTTCGATGCTTTCGAAGAATCCTTCGGCGTCGTGGAGCCGGCCGGCCCGGAGCTGGCCTCTTCTTCGGAATCGCACTCCACAATATACGTGCGCGAAAACGGCGCGATCGATATCGACTGCGAGCGCATCGTGCGCGGCGGCGGCGTCGCCGCGTTCCGCAAGGAATACGCCGAGATGCTTCCGGAGGAGCGCTCGCGCCACTACCAGGAGCTGCTTGGCGGCATTTCGCAGGGCGCGACGGCTACGCAGCCTCTCCAGACCGACACGGAGGGCTACCCGGCGACGCTGCGCTTCAGCGCTTTCGTGCCGGATTACGCCATCGTCGCCGGCGACATGCTGACGATCTCGCTTCCGGCGTTCTACGAGCAGCTTTTCCCGATCGTCGGCGCGAATCGCGCCAACCCCGTAGGGATCGACGCGGCGAATGACGCCGTAACGACCGTCCGCGTAGTCTTCCCGGAGGGCTACACGCAGTTCGAGCATGTCCCCGAAGGCTACGAATTCGCAGATCCCGTCGCCGGCGACAAATGGTACAGCCACACCGTCGAGACGTCGCGCGAAGAAATCGCCGGTCCCGACGGCAAGAAGACGCAGCGCCTCGTCGCGGAAATCCGCCGCGTGCGCCACAAGTCGCCGTACGCCTTCCTGCCGCGCGGATATTCGGCGCTTCTTCGCGACTGGTCGCGGATCGGCTCGGAGCGCTCCGGGCGCACGATTTCCGTGCGCGTGCATTGACGGCATCGCTGTTGTTTTGATATAATTCCGCCGTA
>DEWI01000103.1:0-330 GCA_002363575.1 Verrucomicrobia bacterium UBA3214
CTTACATTGACGATATGCGTGCCGTTGCGCGGCCACGCGCCTTTAGCGCCCGCCAGCACGTCGCCATAGATTCTGGCGAGCGAGGATTTCCCCACGCCGGAAGGGCCTTCGAGGATCGTCAAGTCTTCGCAGAGGACGCTGGTGTGGAAGCGCCGCAGATCGTCAAGATCGTAGGAAAGCCCTTGCGACCATGCGTAGTCGCGCAGGCGCTGCAGGAAGGCCGTCTGCGAAGTCGCGGTTTTTGCCGCCTGCGAAGGAATCGCGAGCGAGTCGGGAATCTTGAACGGCGCCGGGCGTATGGCGCGCTGCGCGGCGCTTTGAGGCTGCTGC
>DEWI01000103.1:395-10546 GCA_002363575.1 Verrucomicrobia bacterium UBA3214
TTGCGGCGGCGGCATTTGCCGGGGCTGCTGCTTTGGCTCGGCAAGACGTTCGAGGAACGGGAAGATCGCGAGAATGTCCGCAGCGTTTTTTCCGGTCCGCTCCCTGATTTCGAGAAGCGCGGAATCGATATGTTTCGCTTTGGCGTCTAGCGCCGCCGCCGCGGCGGCTGTCGCAGCTTCCGCCGCTTTGCGCTGCTCTTCGATTTCCTTTTCCGCTTTTTCTCTTATCTTGTCCAGGCTCTGGCGCAGGCGTTGTTCGTCGGCCTTCTGCGCATCGCGGCGGCGCTCTTTTTCGCGCTTGATCTGCGCTTCGAGTTCGGAGAGTCTCTCGGCGGCGGCGTCGCGGTCTGCGGCCAGCGCGGCAGTCTCCTTCTTTATGTACTCCTTCTCCGCCTCTAGATAGCTTTCGAAATATTCCTTTTTCGCGCTTTCCAGGCGTTCGTCGGTCAGCAGGCCGCAGTTCATCAACGCCGTGGCGAGATCGCGCAACGCCGCCTCTTCTTCTTCCCCCAGGCGTTTCACGCTTGCCGCGGCGGCTGTCAATTCGGCGGCGAAAGGCGCTGTCTCCTGCGAGCTTTCGAGACGTTTTACAAGTTCCTTGAGCTGCTGGCGGTCTCCGCGCGCGAAAGTCTTGACGGCGGCTGCCATGCGCGAGAACTTCGCGCTAAGCTGCTCCCAGTCCCACTTCTCCCAATCGGAGTTCAGCGTGCGCAGGATTTTCGCCGCTTCGCCGGGCGGGATGAATTCGTATTTGATGCGCGCGGTGAGCGAAGCAAGCTGCGTGGGCTTTTCTTCCAGCGCGACGTCGATGTCGCATTGCAGAGTGTAGTATTTGCCGGAGAACGCGGCGCGCGCGATCTTGCCGATTTCGTGCTTGCCGCTGCTCGCGAAGAATGGCCGCAATGTTGTTTTCGCCAGCGGTATGGCGTCTTCGCAAGGTTCGGCGGAAGCGAGAAACGGGCCGTATATGAAGTTGCCGATATCGAGGAATATCATTCTCGACGGCATGTGCGGGAGCGTGAGCGTCGCGCCGGGCGCGCGCAGGCGCATAAGCGAGCGCTCGGATTCTTTCGGAAGGCGGAATATCTCCGCGCCCGCGGAGGCGTCGATAGGCTCTTCGCGCGAAATAAAGCGCGCCTGGTAGATGGATTTCTCCGGGGAGGATTCCTGCGCAGGCTCCAGCGTGGTCTCCATCATCATCCCGGGCACGATGGTTTTTGGATTCGTGTTCTGGCTGAGGCGCCACCATATCTGGCCGTCGTTCGGGAAATCCGCGGCGTCCAGCTGCACCGGCTCCCTTTGCGTGTGGTCGAAAAGAGGAATAAGTTTGCAAAATACATTCCCGCCGTTTGCAAACGGCATTTGCGCGACCGCGCCGATTATTTTTTTCCCGTTGTGTTCAAGTTCCATCGTCTCCATTCCCCCTCTCAGGCAATCGAGATTCGCTTCGCCCGCCAGGTTGCCGCTTCGTGCGATCTCGCTTTGCCAATGCGTCGAGCGCTCTTCCTGCTTCATGTTCCGCCGCACATTATACCACAATTCGCCGCTCAAAGGCCGCGCACCGCGAATTTTTGCGCGTTTTCGCGCCGCGCATTGCCGCCGCCCATACGCTCCTCTTGTCCGGTGCATCCTCGTTATCCGTAATAATGCTGCGTCATAAACACAGGAAAAATGCAAATTTCACACCTTTGCCCTACTTGACATTTCCAAGAAGAATGTGGTATAATGGTGCATATTTTCTTGATAGAAGTTTATCGTATTCAGGAGAAAGAGGAGGATTGATTTGATGCAGTCAGCAGTGCGTTCGGCGCCCCAGAGCGGCTATCGCAGTCTTGTCGCGTACAAGAAGAGCGAAGTGATACAGCAGGGGACCGAGATATTCTGCCGTCGCTTTTTGAGCGAGGATGGCGGGATGCTTGCGGAAGGGATGGTGGCGAACGCATTGCGTTGCAAGCAGAGCATCATCGACGGCAGCAATGCGGCATCGACAAGCGCGGCGCGCGAGCTCGAGTACACGAGCGCGGCGCGCGACGCGCTCGACGAGCTGAAGGGGCAGGTTTTCGAATATCTGCGCCTGAAAGGCGAGGAGGCTCTCGAGCCGTCCAGCGCGAAAGCGCAGGCGATGCGCGACTGGTCGCGCCGGCACGACGAGTGGGAGGATTGGAAGCCCGTGTTCGAGTCGCGTGACGACATAACGCTTTGCAATGTGATGCTGACTGTCATCTCGCAGACTTCCTATCTTCTCAAGCGTCTGATCTTTTCGCAAGAGGAAGATATGCGCACCGGCGGCGCCGGGCGCGAACGCGGCCGCGCATCGCGGGACGACAGCCTCAGCAAGGCGCTGTACATCTTCCTCGACGCCGCCGCAACGCAGGAGGAGCTGGACGCCAAGTGCGAGAAAGCCCGCGCGGAAATCGCGAAATGCCGCGATTCCGTGGCGGCGCGTCGCGGCTGGCTGGTCCGCTAGGCGCTATGCGCAGGGCACCGCGCAAAGCGTTCGCCGGGCGGCATGGCGCGGGAAACCCTTCCGCCGGCCCGGCAGCGGACGGGATGCGCGCGCCGCGCACAGACGTTTCGCCGTCTCCCGTGGAGATACTCTACGAGGATGGCGAGATAGTCGTTGTAAACAAGCCCGCCGGGCGCTATGTGCATGCTTCGCCGGGCCACGAGGACGGGGCGATAGCCGATGAACTCGCCCGCAAATACCCGGAAATGGCTGCTGTCGGCAGCGCGGAGCGTCCCGGCGTGGTGCATCGTCTGGATGCCGGCACGAGCGGCGTGATGGTTTTCGCGCGGACGCAGCGCGCGTATCTCGCGTTGCGCCGCGCATTCGAGGCGCACACGGCCGTGCGAAAGACGTATTTGGCGATCGTGCATGGCGCGCCGACACCTCGCGAAGGCCGGCTGGTGACGACGATCGGGCGCAAGAGCTGGGATGCGCGGCGCATGGCGATCGCGGCGAGCGGCGGCAAGCGCGCGGTGACGAGCTGGCGCACGCTGGCGCGCCGCGGGGGCTTGAGCCTCGTTGAATTCAAGATCGAGACCGGGCGGACCCACCAGATTCGCGTGACGGCCGCGCACCTCGGCGCGCCTGTCGCCGGCGATGCGTTATATGGCGACGCGAAAGCGGATTGCCGCATGGCGCGGCGCCCGCAGCGCCCGCTTCTCCATGCCGCCGTGCTGGAGTTTCCGCATCCCGCCGATGGCAGGAAGATGGTCTTCGGCGCGCCTCCGCCAGGCGATTTTCTTTGAGTGCGCGCCTCCGCGCGAACGCCCCTGCCTCGCCCCTGCTCCGGCAAACCGGATGCAAAGCCGGCGAAGGCCGTTTTGCCGCTCGCGGCGGAATTATGGTATAATAAGCAACGCTCGTACATCGGGATAAAGGAGAAGGACAAGGCAATGGCATTCGATATCGAAAAATTGAAGAAGGCGGCGAATACGGTGCGCTGCCTTTGCGCGGATATGATAGACACGGCGAATTCCGGGCATCCCGGCGCGCCGCTCGGAATGGCGGATTTCGCGGTGTCGCTGTGGATAAACCATCTTAACTACGCGCCGGCGGATCCGCGCTGGCCTGGTCGCGACCGCCTGGTGTTCTCCGGCGGCCATGCATCCAGCCTCGTCTATGCGCTGCATCATCTCGCCGGGACGGGCGGCCTCTCGCTGGATGAACTCAAGTCTTTCCGGCAGTACTCGAGCCGCTGCGCCGGCCACCCGGAACGCGGCGTCTCGCCTGGCGTCGAAGTCACCACGGGGCCGCTCGGACAGGGGCTCGCCATGGCTGTGGGCCTCGCGCTCGCCGCCAAAAAGATGGGCACCGGCAACAAGACGTGGGTGTTTTGCGGCGATGGCGACATGGAGGAAGGCATTTCGCACGAGGCCTGCTCGCTGGCCGGCACGCTGAAGCTCGACGACCTCATCGCCGTTTACGATTCGAACGACATAACAATCGAAGGCAACGCGACTCTCGCGATGGCCGACGATACCAAGAAGCGCTTCGAGGCCTACGGCTGGAAGGTTTTCGAGTGCGACGGCCATGATTTCGAGGCGATCGACAAGGCCTGCCGCCGCGCACTCAAGACGCAGGGCCAGCCCGTTCTCGTGATCGCGCGCACGCATATCGGCTTTGGCGCTCCCACCCTCCACGACTCCCCGGCTTGCCACGGCGCGCCGCTCGGCAAGGCCGAGACCGCCGCGATGAAAGAGGCGTTCGGCTTCGATCCCGCCGCGTCGTTCTTCGTCCCGGAGGATGTTTACGGGATGTTCGCGGAGCGCGCGGCCAGAATGAACCGCGTAGCGAGGCGCTGGCGGCGCCAGAATCCCGCGATCTCCTGCGAGACGAAAGCCCCGGACTACATGAAGATGATGGAGGCGCTGCCGAAATACGAGCCAGGCAAGGCGCTCGCCACGCGCAATGTGAGCGGGGAAGTCATGAATGCGCTCGCGCCTGTCGCGACGGAACTGGTCGGCGGTTCCGCGGATCTCGGCCCAAGCAACAAGACAGAGCTGAAGAACGCGGGCTTCATCGCGCCCGGCGATTTCTCGGGCCGCAATATCCATTATGGCATCCGCGAACTCGCGATGAGCGCCATCGCCAACGGCATAACCGCCTTCGGCGGCCTGCGCGGTTTCGGGGCGACGTTTTTCGTCTTCAGCGACTACTGCAAGCCGGCAATACGCCTTGCCGCGATTATGGAGCTGCCGACGATCTGGGTGTTTTCGCACGACTCCTTCTATGTCGGCGAGGACGGCCCGACGCACCAGCCGGTCGAGCAGCTGTCCGCGCTGCGCGCCATCCCCGGCCTAGTCACTTTCCGGCCTGCCGACGCCACAGAGACGGCGTACGCCTGGACGGAAATGCTCCTGCGCACGCAGGGCCCGAGCTGCATTCTCACAACCCGCCAGAACGTCCCCGTCCTGCCTGGCGTCAGCCATGAAGGCGTCTCCAAGGGCGCTTACATACTCTATCAGAGCGGCGCGCAGGGCGTGGACACCATTCTCTTCATCGCCAGCGGCAGCGAAGTCGCGCTCTGCCTGGAAGCGGCGAAGACGCTTGCCGCCGAAGAGCGCGCCGTCCGCGTCGTCTCCATGCCTTCGCAAGAGCTTTTCCTTTCGCAGAAGCGGGAGTATCGCGATGCCGTGCTGCCTGAATTCATGAAGCGCCGCGTCATTGTAGAGGCCGGCAGCCGTTTCGGGTGGGATCGCTTCAGGCTGGATTGGAAGAACACGAAATTCCTGACGCTCGACCATTTCGGGGCGTCCGCGCCTTGCGGAAAGCTCGCGGAGGAATTCGGTTTCACCGTCGAAAACGTCCTCAAAGCCGCCAGAGATCTCGGCTGAGGCAATCCCCGGAATCGCCGCAGGAAGACGGAGGATGCGAGGTTTTCACGCTCTTGCTTCCCCGTCTCCCTCCCGGCGGGGGACGATTCATAATTCGCCTGCCCCTTGACAAAGTCGGGGGAAATAGCGTAAAATATGCTGGTGTAAACCTTGGAGAAGCGAAAAGGACGGCAATGTTCGGCAAATTGAAGAGCCTGTTTTCAACCGATATCGGTATCGATCTCGGCACGGCGAACTCGCTTGTGTATGTAAAAGACCGCGGCATCGTTCTCCGCGAACCTTCCGTCGTGGCCATACAGGCCGGCTCCAAGCATCCCCTTGCCGTCGGCGAGGAGGCCAAGCAGATGCTGGGCCGCACGCCGGGAAATATCATCGCCATCAGACCGATGAAGTCCGGCGTCATCGCCGATTTCGACATTACCGAGGCGATGATAGCGTATTTCATCAACAAGGTCTGCCCGAAGCGCTGGTGGTCGAAAAACATGAAGTGGATGCGCCCGCGCATGGTGATTGCAGTGCCGAGCGGCATAACCGAAGTTGAAAAGAGGGCCGTCCAGGATGCCGCGGAAAACGCTGGCGCCAGGGACGTGATACTGATAGAAGAGCCGATGGCCGCGGCGATCGGCGTGGGGCTTCCGGTGGCCGAGCCGGCCGGCTCGATGATCGTCGATATCGGCGGCGGTACGTGCGAAGTGGCGATCATATCGCTGGCGGGAATCGTGCATTCCAACAGCGCAAGGGCCGCGGGCGGCGACGCGATGGATGATTGCATCCGCAGCTACATCAAGCGCGTTTACAACCTCCATATCGGCGAAAGAACCGCGGAAGACGTGAAGATAAAGATTGGCAGCGCATACCCGACGGGCGAGGAAAGCACGCTGGATGTATGCGGAATGGATGTGGTTACGGGGTTGCCGAAGACTTTGACCATAACCTCCGAAGAGGTGAGGGCGGCGCTGAAGGATCCTGTCTCGCTTATCGTTGATACGGTCAGATCGACGCTTGACAAGTGCGAGCCGGAGCTTGCCGTGGATTTGATAGATCGCGGCATAGTGCTTTCCGGCGGCAGTTCGCAGTTGCGCGGGCTGGACAGGCTGCTTTCGAAGGAGACGGGGTTGCCCGTCGTCGTTGCGGACGATCCGCTTTCCGCGGTCGCCGAAGGCACCGGCGTCGTGATGAGCGAGCTGGATTTCCTCTCGATGCACAAAGCGCGCTGATTTAAAGTCCCGGAAGCCCCCGCCACCCCCGGTAAAGGAGCGGCAGGGTCGTTTGAAGAATAATGCCAGCAACGCGAAAATTGCGATTGCCGCGTTAGGCGCGGCGATCGTGTGCGCGTTTTGCCTTTTCCGTTCCGCCTGCATCGAGGCCGTGTATCCCGTGGAGAGGGCGAAGAAGTCTTTCGTCTCGCGTGTCGCATCCCGCTTTGAAGGCATGTGGCGCGGCGCCGCCGCGGAGGCGGAGAATGTGCGCCTGCGCAGAGAGCTGGCGGCGCTGGCAATGGCGCGCGGCGAGTTTTTCCGCCTAGAGGCGGAGAACGAGCGCCTGCGCGCGGCGCTCGACTACACGGCGAGGACGCGCGGGAGCTGGAAGCTCGCGAGCGTGCTTTCTGAGGGCGGCGGCGCAGCAGGGACGCGGCGCACTCTTCGCATCGACAAGGGGACGCTGGCGGGGGTGCGCAAGGGTGCCGTTGTCGCCGTTCCGGAGGGTTTGGTCGGGAGAGTCGTGGAGGCGACGCCGCACACGGCGGAAGTCTTGACGATCGTCGATCCATCGCTCAATGTCGCGTGCATAGTGGAAGGGGAGCGCGGCACGCGCGCCATCCTCTCCGGCGGCACAGACGATCTTCTGGCGATGCGTTTCTTCTCGGCCGGCGCGGGCGTGACGCCCGGTGCGCGCGTTTTCACGTCCGGACTCGGCGGCGTGTTTCCGAGCGGTCTCGAGATCGGGAGGGTGCGCGCGGTGACGATGCGCGAAGGCGGAGAAGGCGTCCGTGAGTGCGAAGTCGAGCCAATGGTGGACTTCGCGGCCATTGAAGATGTATTTGTCGTTGTCGAGCCGCGGGATTAGTCCGTATGATATCCATTTCCGCCAATCCGCCGCATCGTTCGTGCGTCTTCCGCCATCTTCTGGCTTCATGCATCGTCCGCTTTTGCAAGTTGTACGTTTCCACAAGTCCGCAATTCCAGAATTGAAGAAAGAGTTGATAGAACTGGCTATTGGACTCGGCGCGCTCGTATTCGGCGGCGCCGCGGAGGAGTTGTTGCCGAAGTTCTGCGGCGCCGGCTTCCCCGTGTTGATGATGTCGGCCGTGTATTTCGCGCGCCGCCGCGCCATCGCCGCCGCGTTCATGTTCGCGGCGGCCGCCGGCGCCGCGGAGGACGCGCTGTCGGCGCTGCCATTCGCGACGAGTATTTCGTTCTTCTGTCTGGCGGCGGCGTTTGCGCGCGTCGCGGCCGATGAATGGTGTGCATACGCCTTCGCTTATCCGCTGTATGAAATCTGGCTCGGGATGTGGATGGCGAATCCGCAGGGCGGGGTGTTCGCGCGTTTCCTTGTCGCCATTCCCGCAGGCGCGGTGACGGCTGCCGCGGTCTTTTGTCTCCTGCGGGCCGTGGAAAGGAAAGGGGCTGTGTATGAAGCGTGATGGGCAGCTCCACCGCACGGGCGATTTCACGTGTTTCGTCGCCGCCGCGCTGTACATGGGCGGCCTCGTGGCGCTGGCCGTCCGCCTCCACGCCGTGCAGATAGAAAACGTTGCGGCGCTCACATACGATGGCGCGCGCCAAAGCGTGCGGCGCGTGCGCACGCCCGGCGAGCGCGGCAGGATCGTGGCGGCGGACGGCACGGTGCTCGCGGCGAACGCGCCCACGCGCTCTATACTGCTCGCGGCGGAATTCTTCCAGCGGCGCACGTGGGATGCTACTGCCTCGAACATTCTCGCGGCGGTGGAGCGCGCGTCCGTTTTCGTAGGCCGCCCTTCGGGACTGGCGCGCGAAGACGTGCAGCGCCACATAAAACGCAATCTCGCCATGCCGCTTGTCGCGTGGAAAGACGTTACGGACGATGAACTGGCGAGATTCTGCGAAAACCAGCTGGAGCTTCCGGGCTTCATGTGCGCGGAGACGAGCGAGCGCGTCTATCCGCAGGGGACGCTCGCCGCGCATATCCTGGGCTACGTCGGACGCGATCGCGTGCAGGCCAGCGATGGCGATGAAAAAATGAATTTCATCGGCATGGAGATGCGCGGGCGCGCCGGCCTCGAAGAGCGCTACGACGCTTTCCTTCGCGGCGTCCCGGGCGAGAAGAAAGTCGTTGTGGACGCGCGCGGTTTCGCATGCCGCGAGCAGACGGTCGCCGAGTCGCAGAAGGGGCCGGATCTCGTGCTTGCGCTCGATGTCGCGATGCAGCGCGAGGCGGAGCGCCAGCTCGCGGGGTGCAAAGGGGCGTGCGTCGCGCTCGATCCGCGCGATGGCGCGGTGCTGGTCATGGCCAGCTCCCCGTCTTTCGATCCCAACGCATTCGTACCGGTGCTTCCAGCGTCGCTTTGGCAGAGCGTTTCGCGCGATCCGTCGAAGCCGCTCCTGAATCGCGCGGCGCAAGGGATGTACGCGCCCGGCTCGACCTTCAAGCCGGTCACCGCATACGCCGGCATGTCAGCAGGCATAAGCCCGCACGAACGCTTCGATTGCCTTGGCGCGTATCGTCTCGGGCGCATGCGCATTCGCTGTTCGCATGCGTGGGGGCATGCGAGCGGCAGTCTGGATCTCGCCGACGCGCTCAAGGAGAGCTGCAATCCGTATTTCTGCGATATGGGCGTGCGCGCGGGCACGAACGCGCTGATCAGCGCCGCCCGCGCGCTGGGGCTTGGCGAGCGCACCGGCGTCGATCTTCCCGCGGAGGCGCGTGGCGTCGTCCCCGATGCGGAATGGAAGCGCGAGCATTGGCAGGAGAGATGGTACCCCGGCGATGTCCCGCAGATGGCGATAGGCCAAGGCATGCTGCTCGTCACGCCGTTGCAGATGGCGCGCCTTGCCGCCGCCATTGGCTCCGGAGAATTTATCGTGCCGCATTTCAAGGCGGGCGAGCGTACGCCGCGCCGCGCGCTACCGTATCCTGATTGGCAGACCGCCGCCGTGCGCGACGGGTTGTATCGCGTATGCAACATGCGCGGCGGCACAGGGCGGCGTGCCTCCGCTGGCCTGCCGGTCGAAATCGCCGGCAAGACGGGCACTGCGGAAGTCGGCGCTGGCGCGACGCGCCGCAAGAACACGTGGTTTGTGTGCTACGCGCCGGCCGGAAACCCTACGGTCGCGCTTGCGATTATAGTGGAAGACGGCGAGACGGGCGGCTCGACCGCCGCACCGCGGGCGCGCGAGATTCTGCGCGCGCGCTTCGGTGGCGCGGAACTCCCGGCGCCCCCGGCGCCGGCGGTCAAGGAAGGAGGGGCGGATGGCGGCCAGACTGCGTAGGATGAACTGGCTGCTCTTCGCTGCCATGCTGGCGCTGATCGCGCTCGGCACGATGGCGATCTGGAGCGCGGGCGCGGCGCGCGAGACGTATTTCCACGGCATGTGGAAAAGCCATCTCGCCGGCGCTTTCGCGGGGCTTGCGATATATTTCGCGCTCGCGCTTGCCGATTACCGCCAGACGCTGCGCATCGTCGCGCCGCCGGCGTATGCGCTTTCGCTCGTCTTGCTCGTCATCGTGCTTTTGGCCGGCGATACCGTTTACGGCGGCAAGAGATGGCTGTGGTTCTTCCAGCCAAGCGAGATTGCGAAACTCTGCACCATCCTCTTTCTCGCGCTCATGCT
>DEWI01000077.1 GCA_002363575.1 Verrucomicrobia bacterium UBA3214
GCCGCGATGTATCTCGCGGCGGTGGAGGCCGGCGCCGGTTGCGTCGATTGCGCGATCTCCACGCTCTCGTCGTTCTCTTCGCAGCCGCCGACGGAAAGCGTGGTCTCGATTCTGGAATCCGTCGGCTTCGATTGCGGGCTCGATCGCAAACTGCTCGGCGAGATAAACGCCTACTTCAAGGCTTTGAAAGCGAAGCGCGAGCCGGCGAGCGCGGCGCGCGTAGAGCCGGTCGATGCTGGCGTGCTGGTGCATGCGATCCCCGGCGGCATGATTTCCAATCTCCGCTCGCAGCTCGCGCAGCAGGATGCGCTGGACCGTCTCGACGACGTGCTGGCGGAGCTGCCGAAGACGCGCGCGGACATGGGGTATCCGCCGCTTGTGACGCCGACCTCGCAGATCGTCGGCGTGCAGAGCGTCTTGAACGTGCTCTCGGGCGAGCGCTATTCCATGGTCACCGACGAGACGCGGCGCTACGCCGCCGGCTACTACGGGCGCACGCCCGCGCCGATCAAGCCTGCGCTGCGCAAGCGGCTCTGCGGGGATTTGGCGCCGATCAAATGCCGCCCTGCCGATCTGCTCAAGCCCGGCCTTGTGAAAGCGGCCGAAGAACTGCCTCCGAATACGATTCGCGCGGAAGAAGACATTCTCTCCTACGCGCTTTTCCCTGAAGTCGCGCTCGGCTATTTCAAGTGGCGCAACGCCGATCCGGCGAAGCGCGAGCCCATCCCCGCAGATGTCGAGGAAGCGGGCAAGGCGGCCGCGTCCGCCGCCGCCGCCGCTCCCGCCGCGGCTTCTGCACCCGCAGCGGCCGCGGCGCCCGCCGCATCCGGCACTCCGGTGCTGGCGCCGCTCAACGGCACGTTCTACCGCTCCGACGCGCCCGGCAAGCCGCAGATGGCGGCCGATGGCGCGGACGTCGCCGCCGGCGACGCGGTCTGCGTAGTCGAAGCGATGAAGCTCTTCAACCCGATCAAGGCGCCGTGCGCCGGCAAGATCACATTCCTTGTCGAGCATGGCAAGGGCGTTTCGAAGGGGCAGACGCTCGCGGTCGTCGCGTAAACGTCGCGCGCCGGCGCGCCGCTCCGCCAGAAAGCTTGAATCATCCATAGAACAAAGCCTGCGAAAATCAACACTCTACTGCTAGGAGGCAAAAATGTCGAAGGACAAACCGCGGATATTGATTGTTACGCCGGAGATCACGTATCTTCCGGAGGGTATGGGCAACCTTGCGGGAAAAATGTCGGCGAAGGCAGGCGGCATGGCCGACGTCTCCGCTTCCCTCGTGCAGGCGCTTTACGAACTTGGCGCGGACGTGCATGTCGCGCTGCCGCACTACCGCCGCATGTTCCACGTCGAGACCGCGCAGCTCGTCGCCTCCGAACTGCGCAAGTACAAGAGCCACCTTCCCGACGAGCACATCCACCTCGCCGAGGACAGGTGCTTCTACTACCGCGACACGGTGTATTCGCGCGGCGACGGCAATATCAAGCTCGCGCTCGCGTTCCAGCGCGAAGTGATCAACAACATAATTCCGCACGTCCAGCCGGATCTCGTGCATTGCAACGACTGGATGACCGGACTCGTGCCGGCGGCGTGCCGCCGCGAGGGCATACCGGCGCTGTTCACCGTCCACAACATCCACACGCAGAAGCTCACGCTCGCGCAGGTCGAAGACGCAGGCATCGACGCGGCGGAGTTCTGGATGAATCTATACTACTCCTATCCGCCGTACTCCTACGAAGAGAGCCGCGACCACAACCAGGTCGATTTGCAGGCTTCCGGCGTGTTCGCGTCGCACTTCATCAACACCGTCTCCCCGACTTTCCTCCAGGAAATCGTCAATGGCTGGCATTCTTTCGTGCCGGACTCCATACGCAACGAGATGCGCGGCAAGTTCAACGCCGGCTGCGCTGCCGGCATCCTGAACGCCCCGGACCCCTCCGACAACCCGGAGACGGACGACAAGATCCCGTTCAAGTACGGGCCCGGCAACCATCGCGAAATGAAGCGCCAGAACAAGCTCGCGCTCCAGCACGCTCTCGGCCTCGAGGAGAATCCCGATGCGCCGCTGTTCTTCTGGCCGTCGCGTCTCGACCCCGTGCAGAAGGGCCCGCAGCTGCTTACGGACATCACCTACCGCTTCCTCGACAAGTACCACGCGCAAGGCGCGCAGCTGGCGATCATCGCCAACGGCCCGTACCAGCAGCCGTTCTGGGACATACAGTCGTTCCACGGCATTTCCAACCGCCTCGCAGTGCATGATTTCGACGGCCGCCTTTCGCAGCTCGGTTTCGCGGCGTCCGACTTCACGCTCATGCCGAGTCTTTTCGAGCCGTGCGGGCTTCCGCAGATGCAGGCGCCCATCTACGGGTCGCTTGCGATCGCGCACAACACCGGCGGCCTCCACGACACCGTCTTCCCGCTCGACTGGAACAACTCGCGCGGCAACGGCTTCGTTTTCGACAATTACGACTCTGCCGGACTGATGTGGGCCATGGAGCAGGCGATGCAGTTCTACATGCAGCCGGCCGAAGTGCGCGAGCGCGAGATTTCCCGCATCATGGTCGATGCGCTCGGCCGTTTCTCTCACAAGGAAGTCGCGCGCCAGTACATCGAGCTGTACGAGAAGATGCTCGACCGTCCTCTCGTCAAGCGCGAAGTGTTCTGATCGCCCCCCCGCGATCCCTCGCCGTAAGCACACAACGAATAATCAGTAAACCGGTTTCATATGGCAATCGAGCGCATAGCGATTCTCGACTACGGCAGTCAATATACCCAATTGATAGCGCGCAGAATACGCGAGCAGAATGTTTACAGCGAAATCCTGCCGTTCGGGACGGCGGCTGAGAAGTTGCGCGCCGATCTCCCGGCGGGCATAATACTTTCCGGCGGACCGGACAGCGTTTTCGAGCCGGGCGCGCCCGGCATCGACGAAGGGATATTCTCGCTTGGCGTGCCCGTGCTGGGCATATGCTACGGCATGCAGCTCATGAGCCGCACGCTCGGCGGCGAAGTCGCCAAGGGCGAGACGCGCGAATACGGCAAGACGGAGATCGAGGCGCAGCCGGGGAACGACCTCTTCACGGGCATGCCCGCGCGCTTCACCGTCTGGATGTCGCACGGCGACAGAGTCGAGCGAATCCCCGCCGGCTTCAAGGTTTCCGCCACCAGCGCAAACTGCCCGTACGCGGCGATACGCGACGAGGCGCGGCGCTTCTACGCGTTGCAATTCCATCCGGAAGTCGCGCACACGCAGTTCGGCAGCCAAATCATCTCCAACTTCCTTTTCAAGGTCTGCGGATGCGCCGGAAGCTGGAAGATGGAGGATTGGATAGCCGCCACTGTCGAAAACCTCCGCAAGACGATAGGCGGCGACGAAGTCGTCCTCGGCCTCTCCGGAGGCGTGGATTCCTCCGTCGTGGCCGTGCTGCTCCACAAGGCGATCGGCAGGCGGTTGCACTGCATCTTCGTCGATAACGGCCTGCTGCGCCACGGCGAAGCGCGCGAAGTCGAGGAGATGTTCAGCAAGCGCCTTGGCCTGGATCTGCATGTCGCGAGGGCGGCGCAGCGCTTCTACGCGGCGCTCCGCGGCGTGGAAGAACCGGAAGAAAAGCGCAAGATCATCGGGCGCGAGTTCATCAACGTCTTTGCGGAAGAGGCGCGCAAATTCCGCTCCTGCCGGTTTCTCGCGCAGGGCACGATATATCCCGACGTGATCGAAAGCTCGAGTGCGAAGAAAGGCCCCAGCCAGACAATCAAGAGCCACCACAACGTCGGCGGCCTCCCTCCGGATCTCAAGTTCGAGCTTGTGGAGCCGCTTCGTGACCTTTTCAAGGACGAAGTCCGCGCGGTGGGGCGCGCGCTCGGCATGGCCGCCGAGCTTCTCGACCGCCAGCCGTTCCCCGGCCCCGGGCTTGGCGTGCGCGTGCTTGGCGAAGTCACCGAAGAGAAAGTGAAGCTCCTCCAGCAGGCCGATCTGCGCGTGCAGGAGGAGATACGCAAGCTCCCGGACTACAAGTCGATATGGCAGACTTTCGCGGTATTGCTGCCCGTGCGCTCCGTCGGCGTGATGGGCGACCAGCGCACCTACGAATGGACGTGCGCAGTGCGCTCCGTCGATTCCGTCGATGCGATGACGGCGGACTGGACGCGCATACCCTACGATACCCTAGCGACGATTTCGAACAGGATAATAAACGAGGTCCGCGGGATAAACCGCGTCGTTTACGATATATCGTCCAAACCCCCGGCGACGATAGAATGGGAGTGAAGAAGCCGGGCGCATGCCGCTTCGGCGCGCGCGCCCGGCGGCGTCTGCGCCCCGCATGACCCGCCGGCAATCCGCCATGCGGCGTGCGCTTCGCGCGGTGCCGATTTCTAGCCATGAAAGAACTTTTGACGGTAGCGGGGCAGGTCTGGATACTCTTCGCGCTGATCGGCGCGGGGGCGGCGTGCAGATGGGCGCGCCTCCTGGACGAGGCGGCGGTGAAGGGGATTGTCAATCTCCTTGTGATGGTCGTAACGCCCTGCCTCATCGTCGATGTGTTCCAGCGGCCTTTCGACGGCGCCATGCTAGGCCAGCTCGCCCTCGCATTCGCTGTCGCGGCCGTCATACACATGGCGCTAGCATGCGCGACGACGTGGTGCGTGCGCGGCGGCGGGGAGGCGCGGCGTCCAGTGCTGCGCCTGGCGATCGCATTCTCCAACGCCGGCTTCATGGGAATACCGCTGGAGCAGGCGATCCTCGGCGAGCGCGGCGTCTTTTTCGGGATAGCATACGTCGTCATGTTCAATCTCTTCATGTGGAGCTGGGGGATCGGGCAGATGCGCCCGCGCGCCGCCGGCGGCGTGCGCAGCCTGGAGATTTTCGTGAATCCCGGCACGGTGGGGCTTGCGTGCGGTCTGGCGCTCTTCCTTTCGCGCACGCAGTTGCCGGACGCGCTGGCCACGCCGGTGGAGCTGCTGGCCTCGCTGAACACGCCGCTCGCGATGCTCGCGATAGGCTTCTATCTCGCCGGCGCGAAGCTGCGCGCCGTCGCGCGCAGCGCTTCGGCGTAC
>DEWI01000081.1:0-1193 GCA_002363575.1 Verrucomicrobia bacterium UBA3214
ACGCGCTCGCCCGGCGCGAGGATCGGGATTCCGGGCGGGTAGCTCATCACGAACTCGCCGGCGATGCGGCCGAGGGATTTCTGCAGCGGCACGGAAGTCTTCTCGGCGTAGAACGCCGCCTCCGGAGTCATAGCGACGTCCGGATCGATGTATTCATGGTCGAAAAGTCCGACGGGGTCCTTGCTGTGCAGGCGCTTGATTTCCGCGAGCGCGGAAATGAGGCGCTCGATATCCATTCTCCTGTCGCCGGCGGAAAGAATGGCGAGGACGTTTCCGATATCGCCGAACTCGATCTGTATTCCGTAGTCGTCGCGCAGGAGATCGTAAACTTCGATGCCGGCGAGGCCGATGTCGCGCGTATGCACGGAGAGCTTCGTCAGGTCGAAGGCGAACGCCGTGTCCCCGTTCGCGACTTCAGGGCCGAATGCGTAGTACCCGCCGAGACGGTTGATCTCGTCGCGCGCGTATTCGGCGAACGCGATCGTCTTCGCGTAAGCCTCGCGGCCGTGGAAAAAGAGATGGCGCCGCGCCAGATCGAGCGAACTGAGCAGAAGATAATTCGCGCTCGTCGATTGCGTCAGCGTGATGATCTGGCGCACCCAGTCTGGATTGATCGATTCCCCGCAGAGGAGGATGGAACTCTGCGTGAGACTGCCTCCGGTCTTGTGCAGCGACGCCGCCGCCATGTCGCAGCCGGCCGCCATTCCCGATACGGGAAGCTTCTCGTGGAAATAGAAATGCGTGCCGTGCGCCTCGTCCGCAAGCACTTTCATGCCCGCGGCATGCGCCATGGAGACGATCGTCTCAAGATCGGAGCAGACGCCGTAGTACGTCGGATTGTTGACGAGCACGGCCTTTGCGTCCGGGTGTTCCTCGATCGCCCTCTGGACGTCGGCCACGCCCATGCCGAGCGGTATCCCGAGACGAGAATCCCTTCCGGGATTGATATATACGGGAATCGCGCCGTTCACGACGAGCGCGTTGATCGCGCTGCGGTGGACGTTGCGCGGCATGATGATCTTCTCGCCGCGCCGGCATGTGCACCATATCATGACTTGCACAGCGGACGTCGTGCCGTTCACCATGAAGAAGGCGTTCTTCGCGCCGAACGCCTGCGCCGCGAGTTCCTGCGCCTCCTTGATCACGCTGACAGGGTGCCCGAGATTGTCCAGCGACTTCATGGAATTGACGTC
>DEWI01000081.1:1307-3948 GCA_002363575.1 Verrucomicrobia bacterium UBA3214
GGCACGTCGAAATGCGCAAGCCTGTTGATGCGCTGTGCGTCGAGCGCGTCGGCGAGTGGAGCGCGGCTTTGCCTGTCGTGCATCGATCCCTTTGCGGAGTCTTGTAGCGTAGTAGCCATTTCGTTTTCTCCAAAACTCAAAAGCCGTCAACGGCGGCGGCTCCGCCGGAAGGCGAAGCGATGATTTCCGCGGCGGCGGCTAGGGCGCGCGCGCGGTGCGAAATCCTGTTTTTGACTTCGGCTCCTAGGCCGGCGAAAGTCTCCGTGCAGCCATCGGGAATGAAAAGCGGATCGTAGCCGAAGCCGGCGTTTCCGCATGGCGCGAGCGCGATGCTGCCCATGCAGCGCCCTACCGCGGTATGCCGCGTGCCGTCGGGGGCGGCAAGAGCGATCGCGCATGTGAAATGCGCGCGGCGGTCATCTACGCCTTCAAGGTTTTTAAGGAGCAGCGCGTTGTTCGCCTCGGTATCCGAAGGCTCGCCGGCATAGCGCGCGCTGCGCACGCCCGGCGCGCCGCCGAGAGCATCGACTTCGAGGCCAGAATCATCCGCCATGCACCATTCTCCGGGGTGTCGCGCGGCGATCGCTTCCACCTTGAGAAGCGCGTTGCCTGCGAAATCCGGAGCATCCTCGACGACGCCGGCAGGATTGTCGGCGACGATTTCGAACTCCGGGAGAATCCCGGAGATTTCGCGTATCTTGTGTTTGTTGTGCGTTGCGACGTAGAGTCTCATGGCGATTGCGGATTGCGTAGGGTGCGGGGATGTGCGGGCTGCGCGGCTAGCCGCGCTTGACGATTTCCATGACGGCATCATCTATGCCGGCGACATCGACAACTTTCTTCTGGCAGACCGGGCGCTTCTCCAGCTCCGCGCGCCACTGCGGCGGGTCGAGAAGCAAATCGCGTCCGAACGCATGCATGCACGTATCCGGGAACTTGTAGGGCGTGGCTGTCGCGGCGATCACGAGCGGCTCGCGCCCCTTGGGATAGCCGAGCTTGTGCGCCACGCAAGACGCCACCGCCGTATGAGGATCCATTATATACCCGTGCGACGCGATCTCCCGCATCTCCTGTTCGGTTTCTTCGGGAGTGGCGACGCCGCCTGCGAAATCCTCGAAAAGCCGCTCTTTCGCCTTGTCGTTAAGCTCGTAGCGCCCTTTCGTCGCTAGATCGTTCATCAAACGCGAAACTTCGTCGCAGTCGCCATCGTTCAAAAGCCAGACGAGGCGCTCGACGTTGGAGGAATTGCGTATGTCCATCGAAGGCGAATTCGTCACCGTGAACCTGTTTCCTGGCTCGTAGATGCCGGTGGCGATAAAGCGCGCAAGGACGTCGTTGACATTCGAGGCGCACACAAGCTTGCCGTAGAGCATGCCCATCTTCTTCGCGTAGTACGCGGCGAGGATGTTGCCGAAATTCCCCGACGGCACGGCCAAGACGATATTCTGGCGCGCCTGCGAAAGATATTGATTGCCGTAGATCATCGCCATCCTCTCGGCGAGCATGACGAAGTACCCGATCTGCGGGATGAGACGCCCGGTGTTGATAGAATTCGCCGATGTCAGCGCGACGCCGTGCGCGTTCGCCTCCGCGTTGAAAGCCTTGTCGGCGAATATCCTCTTGACGGCCGCCTGCGCGTCGTCGAAGTTGCCGCGAATCGCGATTGCATGGACGTTAGGGGCGCTCTGCGTGGTCATTTGCAGGCGCTGGATCTGCGAAATCCCCGTCTCGGGATAAAGGACCGCGACTTCCGTGCCTTCGACGCCGGAGAAACCTTCCATCGCCGCCGAGCCTGTATCGCCGCTCGTCGCCGCGAGCACGAGCACGCGGCGACCTTTGGCGGCATGGCGCATGAACACCGGAAGCATCGAAAGCGCGACATCCTTGAAAGCGCCGGTCCTGCCGTGGAAAAGCTCGAAGACGTAGCATTCCCGCCCCCTGCCGGTACGAACGAGCGGCATGGGATCCGGCGACGGGAAACGCGAAACAACGCGCTCCACGGCCTCTTCGCGGACGCGCTTGGAGAATGCGCCGAAGAAACACTCCGCCACGTACCGCTCGGCATCCGCGAGCTCGCAGAGCGGAAGGTCGTGACGTCCGGCGACGATTCTTTCGGGGACGTAGAGTCCGCCATCGGGGGCGAGCCCGCGGAAGACCGTCTCGACCGCATCCGCGGTCAACCCCTTCCGGGTGGAAACGAATTTAAGATCTGGAAGCATCGGTTCTTTCCTTTCTATGAATCAGATTGATCGCGCGCACTCGATCTTGCGGCATCCTTCGCGCTGCGGACGGATGGATTGCCGTTCGGCCATCGCGCGCGCCGCCGCGTAAGCGCGACAGCGCCGCTCGCATGGCGCGCGATACATCAATTATTGAACATGAACTCGACAACATCGCCGTCCTGCATCTCGTATTCCTTGCCTTCGGGACGCAAAAGACCGGCCGCGCGCGCGCCGGATTCCCCGCCGCACTTCACATAGTCGGCATACGCCACGACCTGCGCGCGTATGAAACCCTTTTCGAAATCCGTATGGATGACGCCTGCGCAGCGCGGCGCCTTCCATCCCCTCCGGAACGTCCAGGCGCGCACTTCCTTCGGGCCGGCCGTCAAGAAACTCGCCAGCCCCAAAGTGCTGTATGC
>DEWI01000076.1:0-4295 GCA_002363575.1 Verrucomicrobia bacterium UBA3214
ACGGCGACCAGGGGAAGAACCGCCGCCCGCACGACCACAACCGCGATTACATCCAAGGCGTTTACACTTCCGTGCGGGCGCTGAAGAATCTGCTCGTCGCGGAGTCGAACGGCCGGCAGATCGTGTTTTTCGATCTCCATTCTCCGCACGTGCGAAGCTTCAAGCATTGCCCAGAGCAAGACCATGCGTTCACTTTCAACACCTTCGTGCCGGAAAAGGACAAGCGCATCATGGAGTTCCGGCGCAATTGGGCGGAGGCGCAGAAGGGCGGCGCGCTCGTTTACGACGGCGCTTTCGATATTGTCAAGAGCGCGGCGGAGAACAAGAAGAAGCATTACGGCGACATAGCGAAGGGGCTTTCGACCTCCCGCGGCTGGGTGGAGGAACTCCCCAATTGCTTTGTCAGCATCTGCTGCGAATTCGGCTACTCTCTCTGCGGCGGCGTGTTCACGCCCGACGGCGGCAGAGGACTCGGCCGCAGCCTCCTCAAGGCGGCTTCGCGCACAATGCGCGAGCCCGCCGCGCATGCCGCGCCGCCGCCGCCGAAGCCGGCCAAAGACGCGCTCTCGCGTCCGCTGCGCGTCGCCGTGTATTGCGGCGACGGCGCATTCGGCGGCGGCGCCATGCGCTGGTTGCAGATGCCGCTTTACATGGACAACGCCGTGCCCGTGCCGGTGGATGGCGCGGCGATTCGCGCAGGCGCGCTCGCCGGCGCCGACGTCCTAGTGATGCCTGGCGGCTCCGCGCATCTCCAGGCGCGCGAACTCGGCCCCGAGGGACGCAAGAAGATAGAGGCTTTCATACGCGGCGGCGGCGGCTACATCGGGACTTGCGCGGGCTGTTATCTCTGCATCCACCCGCACAATCAATATCCGTACATGGGCTTGGCGCCGTATCGCAGCGTCGCGAAGGGCGATCCCGGCGAAATGCTCTCGCGTCGCATCGAGTTTTGCGAGCGGGCGAAAGAGCTTTGCGGCATAGCGCCCGGCGCGTGCGGCGTGTTTTACCACGGCGGGCCTGTCATGGAGGCCGTGAAGCGCGTCCCTCCCGACGACGTGCGCTTCGAGCCGATCGCATTCTACGGCGCGAACGAGAAGCCGGCCGCCGGCACCGACGTCACGGCGCAAGACGCCGGCAAGGTCGCAATCGCCGTTGGCTCCGTCGGCAAAGGGCGCGTGTTCGCGTGCGCGTTGCATCCCGAGAGCGTCTTCAACGACAAGACGCCGATCTTGAAAGGCGCGTTCAAGTACGTGACGGGCCGCGATGTCGCGATCAAGCTTCCGGACGTGTTTGCGCCCGGCGTTCCCAAGGCGATGTTCGTGACATACGACGGCTTTGGCGTCGGCGGCGCGAAAACGATTCTAGTGTTGGCGCGCCACCGGGAGTTCTCCGTCATTCCTCTTGCGGTTTCCAAGATCGCCGGGACTTCCCTCGATGGCGTCTCCGTCGTGATGTTCCCGGACGGCATCGGCTCTGAAAACCGCGACAGGGATGCTATTAAATATATTGACGCGAACTCCGCCAAGCTCAGGGACTTTGTCGCGCGCGGCGGCAAGATTCTCGCCTGGGGACGCGGCGCGGCGCACCTCGAAAAGTCCGCAATACCCTTCGACCGCGCCAAGAACGGCGACGAAGCCGTCGAGATGCTCGCCAAGCGCCTGGCGAAGCCCGCGAAAGCCGCCTCGCCTCTTGCGGCCGTCAAAGCGCTCGCGCCGCGTCTCAAACCGCTCAGGACATGGGCGCTGCCGTATGCCGCCGGCGTGCCTGCCGAAGCATTCGTCTCGCGCCACGAGCCGCCGCGCGCCGCGCCGACCGCCGCGCCGCAGCCGTGGACGGCGATGGACGCGGACGACTTCTTCCCTTTCATCGACAAGTACGGCCAGTTCCTTCACAAGGACTGGCCGGACAAGATTCACAGCGACGCCGATTTCGCCGTCCAGCGCGAAAAGGAGGCGAAGGATCTCGCCGCGCACCCCGGTCCGCAGGGCTGGGACAAATGGGGCGGGTGGGCCGACGGCCCGCAGCTCGAGAAGCGCGGCGGCTTCTACACCACGAAATGGGAAGGCAAGTGGTGGATCGTCGATCCGGAAGGGCATCTATGGTGGAGCCACGGCCCCGTGCGCGTTCTGCCGTCGAGCGCCATGACTCCTCTCGCCGTGCCGGGCGCGAATCGCGCCGGATGGTTCGCGGAGCTTCCCGCAAGGGACGATCCCGTGTTCGGCGCATTCTACGAGACGCGCGACGCATTGCTGTGGCCGTATTACGGCAAGCGCGGCATCGACAAGGTTTACGATTTCTCCGCCGCGAACATCCGGCGCAAGTACGGCGAGAATTGGTTCGAAACATGGGCGGACCTCGCGCATCGCCGCCTCAGAAGCTGGAGTTGCAACACCATCGCCAATTCCTCCGACAAGCGCATCTGCATGATGGACAGGACGCCTTACACCGAGCGCTTTGAAATCCACGCCCGCCCCATAGCCGGCCACAAAGGGGGATGGTGGGAGTTTTGCGATCCTTTCGATCCTTCCTTCCGCGCAGAGGCGCGGCGCATGACGGAACTCTACCGCGCCGAAATCGACGATCCGTGGTGCGTAGGCTTCTTCGTCGATAACGAGCATTATTGGGGCGAGAAGCACGCGCTCGCGCTCTCGACGCTGAAATCCCCGGCCGGCCAGCTGTGCAAGGCGGTGTTCCGCGACCGCCTGCGAGAGAAATACGGCGAGATTGAAAAGCTGAACAAGGCGTGGAATTCGTCGTATGCCGGCTGGGACGCCTTCCTCGCCGATACGAAACCGCCAAAATCTCTCGCCGGCGCATTGCCGGATCTCGAGGCGTTTTCCTCGGAAATCGCCGAAACCTACTTTCGCGTGATTCGCGAGGAATTGAAAAGGGCGAATCCATGCAAAATGTATCTCGGCTGCCGCTGGGCGCAGACGGCCCCGGAGTTCGTCGTAAGGGCGGCGGCGAAATACTGCGATGTCGTCAGCTACAATATCTACGCGAAGAATCTCCGTTCTTTCAAGCTTCCCGACGGCGTGGACATGCCTGTTTTGATCGGCGAATTCCATTTCGGCGCGCTCGATCGCGGCCCGTTCTGCCCGGGGCTTATTCTTCTCAAGGATCAGCAAGAGCGCGCCGCGACGTACAAGGACTACGTGCGCTCGGCTCTCGAAAGCCCGTGGTGCGTCGGCGTGCACTGGCACCAGTTTTCCGACCAGGCGACGTCCGGGCGCTTCGACGGAGAGAATATGCAGGTCGGCTGGACGGACGTCTGCGACACGCCATACTGGGAGACTGTCGAGGCAGTGCGGGAAATCGGCGCGAAGATGTACGAGATTCGCGCGCGCGGCGCTGTGTCGGACAAATAGGATCTTGCCGCGTGCTTGCGTCCTGTCCCCATAGACGGCAAAGATGTCCGAGGACGGGCTTGGCTGGAAACTAGAGGCGTGTCCGTTCGTAACCGGATGCTCGATCGACTGGGCGGACGGCCGCACGGAACAGGTCAAGCATCTGGGAGCGTCCGCAGCTGCATTTCGAGTACGGACGCTCCGTCGCGCTCATGGCCGCCGCCGGGCGCAGGGATTCGGACGGCGTCTATGCAGGCGGCGGCTTTATAATACTCTTCAAATAGCGGCGTCTCCGCCGGCAAGTTCCGGCGCTGGCGGAGCGTGGCGACTTGTCGCCGCGCTCCGCGTTTCTTTTGCGCCGTCCGCCGCGCTATCGGTTTCAGCCAAAATGGGGTTCCGGCGAGTTGCAGCCATTCAATCCTATAATTGCATAATTTCCACGTTCTGCTCTCCTGTCGCCCCGTTTGCCGGGAAATATGGTATAATATTCCACCGCAGACAAAACAACAAGAAAGAACAAAACGATGAGCGAACAGAAGAAGTACGTGTATTTCTTTGGCGCGGGCAAGACCGAAGGCAACGCGAACATGCGCGAGTTGCTCGGCGGCAAGGGCGCCAACCTCGCGGAGATGGCAGGCCTCGGCCTCCCCGTTCCCCAGGGCTTTACGATTTCCACCGAGGCGTGTACGCGCTACTACGACGATGGCAAAGTGATCGGCGAAGACATCCAGGCGCAGGTCATGGAGTACATCGACAAGCTCGAAAAGTCTGCCGGCAAGAAGTTCGGCGACGCGAAGAATCCTCTCCTCGTATCCGTGCGCTCCGGCGCGCGCGCTTCCATGCCGGGCATGATGGATACGATCCTCAATCTCGGGCTGAACGAGACGGTCGTCGAATCGCTCGCCGCGCAGACCAAGAATCCCCGCTGGGCGTGGGACTGCTACCGCC
>DEWI01000076.1:4362-5302 GCA_002363575.1 Verrucomicrobia bacterium UBA3214
TCTCCGACGTCGTCATGGAAGTCGGTAAGAAGTATTTCGAGAAGCTCATCGACGACATGAAGGCGAAGAAGGGCGTCAAGCTCGACGTCGAACTCACCGCCGACGATCTCAAAGAGCTTGCCTCGCAGTTCAAGGCCGAGTACAAGACGAAGATCGGCAAGGACTTCCCCTCCGACGCCAAAGAGCAGCTCTTCGAAGCAATCAAGGCCGTCTTCCGCTCGTGGGACAATCCGCGCGCCAACATCTACCGCCGCGACAACGACATTCCGTATTCGTGGGGCACCGCCGTCAACGTGCAGATGATGGCCTTCGGCAACCTCAACGACGAATCCGGCACCGGCGTCGCATTCACGCGCGATCCCGCCACGGGCGAGAAGAAGCTCATGGGCGAGTTCCTCATGAATGCACAGGGCGAGGATGTGGTCGCCGGCGTGCGCACGCCCATGCCGATCGCCAAGATGGCGGAAGTCATGCCGGACGTCTTCGAGCAGTTCAAGAAAATCTGCGCCACGCTCGAAGCGCACTACCGCGATATGCAGGACATGGAGTTCACGATCGAGAACAAGAAGCTCTTCATGCTCCAGACGCGCAACGGCAAGCGCACCGCGAAGGCCGCGCTCAAGATCGCCTGCGATCTCGTCGATGAAGGCATGCGCACCGAGGAAGAAGCGGTCCTCATGATCGACCCGCGCAACCTCGATACGCTGCTCCACCCGCAGTTCGACGCTGTCGCGCTCAAGAAGGCGAAAGCCGTCGGCCGCGGACTCGCCGCGAGCCCGGGCGCCGCGTGCGGGCGCATCGTCTTCACCGCCGAAGACGCCAAGGAGTGGAAGGCGCGCGGCGAGAAGGTCGTGCTGGTGCGTCTCGAGACCAGCCCCGAAGACATTGAAGGCATGAAGGCCGCGGAGGGCATCCTCACCGTGCGCGGCGGCATGACCAG
>DEWI01000095.1 GCA_002363575.1 Verrucomicrobia bacterium UBA3214
GGGGAGAACAAATCGAGCTGACGCGGCGCGCCGGCCTTTTCGAGGCCGAAGAACACGACACCCGTCTTGCGGTAACGCATTCCCGGAATGAAAAGCGCGTCCAATTCGCGGCGAATCGCCTTGAGCATCGTGTTTGTCGCGTCGGTCGGCGAAGGGAACACGACCGTCCGGCACAAGAAATCTCCGCCGCCTCCGGAGCGGAAAATCTGCGCATACGCATTGCAGCCCGCGGCCAGGAGGGAATGTTTGCGGAGTTTCACCGCCGCCTGCGCGGTGAACGAAGCGAGCGACTCCGCGATTTCATTCAGCGTCGTGGCCGGCGCGCCGAAGGAACGCGAACAGCTTACGCTGCATGGATCGGCTCCGGAGCCCCAATTTCCGCCGCAGTCGATTCCGCGCAGTTCCTGCGCCGTGCGCAGAAGCGTCACGCCGCCGACGGAGCGGATCGCATCATTGTCCGCGTCGCGCAAATCTTTCGCCGTGAAAATCCGCTCGGCGCGGAGCTTCACCGCCAGCCGTCTTCCGACGCCCCAGACTTCGTCGGCCGGGAGCGCGGCGAGGATGTCCGCCGGATCGTCCGGCAGCGCATACACGCCATCCGGGCGCTTCTTGGCGATATGGTCGGCGATCTTCGCGAGCGTCCTGGTCGGCGCGAAGCCTATCCCGCAGGGGAGGCCGATCCAGCGGAGAATCTTGCTTCGCAGCCTGCGGCCGTACGCGAGGCAGCGCTCGCGCTCCGCGGCGGCGGCGCTCGGCGGCGGCGACGGCGGCAGTATGAACGCCTCGTCGATGGAATATTGCTCGACTTCCAAAGCCTCGTCGCGAAGGATCGATATGAGGCGGCGCGACATATCGCCGTAGAGTTCGTAGTTGGACGAGCAGAAGACCAGTTCGCCCGAGCTTTCGCGGTGCTTCAGCTGGAAATACGGCGTGCCCATCTCGATTCCGAGCGCCTTGAACTCGTTCGAGCGCGCGATGCAGCAGCCGTCGTTGTTGGAAAGCACGGCGACAGGCCGCCCGACGAGCGAGCGGTTGAAGACCCTCTCGCACGAAACGAAGCAGTTGTTTACATCGACAAGCCCGATCATTTCCCCGCGAACCTGTGTATGCAGGCGGTCACCTTGCCGAAATAGTCGAGTTCGTCGCCCTGCCTGAGCCTTATTGCGGGGAAAGCAGGATTCGCCGGCTCGAGACGCACGCCGTCCTTGTCGCACCGGTACGTCTTGACGGTGAAATCTCCATTTACGCACGCGATGACGACATCGCCGGACGCCGGGCGCAGCGAGCGATCGACGACCAGCAGATCGCCGTCGTGAATGCCCGCGCCGATCATCGAATCTCCCTGCACGCGCACGAAAAACGTCGCGGCCGGGCGCTTTACGAGCAGCTCGTTCAAATCGAGCGGCGGCTCCTGGTACTGTTCGGCGGGCGACGGGAAACCGGCCGCCACCGCGCCAGAAACGCGCGCCTTGGCGCCATGCGCGCCTCCGGCATTCTGGCGAGTTGAAATCGACATAGGAATCGGCTCCTGCGCAGTCCCGTGGAAGCGCGGCGGGCGATCACCCCGCCAGCTGCCTGTAGCACTCGTATGCGGCGATGGATGCGGCGTTGGCGAGATTTATGCTGCGCGCGTGTCCACCCGGCATCGGGATGGAAAGCAGCGAATCCCTGTAGCGCGCGTAGAACTCCTCGGGAAGCCCGGAGGATTCATTGCCGAAGACGAGCGCGTCGCCGCGCTCGAAACGGCATTCGTATAGCGAGCGCGCGCCGCGCGTGGAGAGGAAATGGAGGCGGCGCGGTTTCGCCGCCGCGAGATATTCCTCCCAGGTATCGTGCAGCGCCAGTTCGAGATGCGGCCAGTAGTCGAGGCCGGCGCGCGCGATCGAGCGATCGTCAAGCGCGAATCCAAGCGGCCTGACGAGATGCAACGGCACACCAAGCCCGACGCACAGCCGCCCTATCGCCCCGGTATTGTGCGGAATCCCGGGACGGAGGAGAACGAGCGAAAAATCCTGAATGCCGCTTGCCATATGCTTCCCCGCGGAAGGCGCGCCGCGTCAGAGGCAGAGGCGGTATATCGCCTCGACGTCCTTGTCCGTCAGCGGCATGAAACCGCCCAGCGTGTTGCCGGAGAGATTGAGCGTCTTGACGAGAAGCGGGATATCCTCTTCGCGCGCCCCTAGCTCCGCGAACGTCAGCGGCAGGCCGATCCCCTTGAGCCATTTACGGAACGCCGCTATGCCCGCGAGCGCGGCGGCCTCGTCGGAATCGTCGCGCCCGACGCCGAAGACATTGCGCGCAAAGCGCGCGAAGCGCGCATCGTCCTTCTTGTGGACGTAGGCCATCCACGCGGGCATGACGACGGCGAGGCCGGCGCCATGCGCGCAATCGTACAGCGCGGAAAGCTCGTGTTCGATTCCGTGGCTCGCCCAATCCTGGACGCGTCCCGCTCCGCATATGTCGTTGTGCGCGAGCGTGCCGGCCCACATTATGTTCGCGCGCGCCTGGTAGTCGCGAGGATCGGCCATCACCTTTGCGCTTTCCTCGATCACGGTTTTCATGACCGCCTCGCAGAGGTTGTCGGTCAGCGACACGTCTTTCGTGGGCGAGAAATACCTCTCGCAAAGATGCGCGAACATGTCCGCCAGTCCGCACGCCGTCTGGAACGGCGGAAGGCTGGCCGTCAATTCCGGGTTCAACACGGCGAAACGCGGGCGTAGAATATCGCCGCCCGCCGCGCGCTTCAGATTCTGCGGCTCGAGGTTGATGACGCTGTTCGTCGAGCCTTCGCTGCCCGCCGCGGCGATCGTCAGCACCACGCCTACCGGGAGCGCCGCGGGTATCGCCGGGCGCACCTTGACCTCGCGGCCGGCGTAGAACCTGCGCCACTCGCCGCCGTTCGCCGCGCCGATCGCTATCGCCTTCGCGGAATCTATCGCGCTGCCGCCGCCGACTGCGAGCAGGAAATCCACCCCCTCCGAAAGCGCGATGCGCACGCCCTCATCGACAAGCGTGCTGCGCGGATTCGGCTGCACGCCGCCCAGCAGCGCGAACTCCACGCCGGATGCGGCGAGCGACGCCTTTACGCGCTCGATCAAGCCGCTCGCTACGGCGCTTTTGCCGCCGTAGTGCACAAGCGCCTTCCTGCCGCCGAAACGCTTGACCAGCTCCCCCGTCTGCGCTTCTTTGCCCTTGCCGAACGCGAAGTACGTCGGCGACCAGAAATTGAAATCCGTCATATTTCCTTTTCTCCTGTTCGAATTCCCTTCGCGCCGCCGTCACAATGCATTGCGATTCACGAAATAGACGGCGCCGACCATGCAAAGCAGCGCCCAGAGATAATCCCACCGCCACTTCTCGCCCATGAAGACCAGCATGAACGGGATGAACACCGCGACAGTGACGACCTCTTGTATGATCTTCAGCTGCGCGACATTCAGCCCCGACGCCGCGCCAAGCCTGTTCGCGGGCACCGCGATGGAATATTCGACAAGCGCGATCAGCCAGCTCACCACGACAATCGCGGCGACCGGCCAATGCGCGGCGCCCGGCTTCTGCAGCCGCAGGTGCCAGTACCACGCAAGCGTCATGAAAAGATTGCTGGCGACGAGCATTCCCACAGTCGCGCAAATTCCAAACGGCTTCATCGCATTCCGCTCCCGTTCATTCAGTCGATCGCTTCAATCGCCTCCGTCTCTCGAATCCCGCAGGGACGGCGGCTCGCGGCTACTTCGCGACAAAGGCGCGCAGGCGTTCCACGATTTCGGCAGGCGCGCTCGCGTCGAGGCACGCATTTTCCAGCGGGCACAGCCCTGCGCGCTCGCGATCGAGAATCCGCGGGACTTTCGCGATCGCCGTGCATTCGATTTTGCACGCGACGAGCAGCGCCTGCGCTTCTTCGCTCACGGTCAAGCCGATTACGCCGCTCGCGCCCCCCGCTGCGGCGATCGCCGCAGCCGCACGCCCCACGACCTTATCGACGACGACCGCGCCGCGCAGCACCTCCGGCTTTTCGTCGTAGAGCGACAGCAGCGGCATGACGCCGCGCCCGCGCACGCGCTCGACTATCGCGCCGTCCTTGATGACGACGCACGCATAGCCCTCGCGCTCTATCAAGCGCCGCGCCTCGTCCGCGGCGGCATCGCCGCCCGCCGGCCAGACTTCGCGATGGCGCTCGAACGCCTTCACGGTCATCGCAGGATACGGGCGCACGGGGCAGACGTGTTCGCACGCGCCGCAGCCGATGCACTTGTCCTGATCGACCACCGGCACGAGATTGCCGTTGGAATCCGCAATGCGCACGATCGCCTTGACAGGGCAGTGCCTGAAGCACGCCTTGCACTTCACGCCTTGCGTCGAAGCAAGGCAGCGCTCCGCGTGCCAGACCGCCGCGCCGAGATGAATGTTCGGCTTCATCGCGACAGGCACGGGCTCGATCGCGCCCGCCGGGCAGACGCGCGAACACTCCGTGCAGTCCAGCGTGCAGAACCCCTTGTCGAACGCCATCTCCGGCTGCATGAAATCGGAAAGTCGCATCGACGGCCGCAAGACTTTGTTGGGGCAGCGCTTGACGCAGAGCTGGCAGCCAACGCAGCGCGTGCGAAAATTCTTCAGGCTGTGCGAGCCGGCGGGCTTGAGGGAGATTTCGCGCTTGTCTATCCCCGGCGCCGTCACGGGCGCAAGCCCGCCGTCGTGGATCTTCTCCTCGGCCGCATCGGCGGCGAAAGCGGCGCCGAGCGCCGCGGTGCCGACGATGAATCCGCGGCGCGTCACGCCGTCGCCGTTCGCTTTGCCGGCGCCGTCCGCGTCGTCCGCGGGGGCTGGCGCCGGCGCAGCGGCGCCATTCGCCGCGAAGGGGCGGGAATATATCGCGCCCTTCGGGCAGAGGACGGTGCAGTCGCGGCACTGCACGCATCTCGTCCTGTCGATCGCGCCGCCTTCGCCGCGCACGGCGGAGATTTCGATCGCGCCCGCGCGGCACGCGCGCTCGCACTTGCGGCATCCGACGCACTTCGAAGCATCGATTTTCGGCGTGAAGAGCGCATGCCTTGAAAGCCCGCCGAGGAACGTGCCGACGGGGCAGATCCAATTGCACCACGCGCGGCCTTTCCAAACAGCCAAAACGAAAATCGCGGCGAGCAGACCGATCTGCGCCGCCTTCGCCCACAGCGGCATGTCAAGCGTCGCGGCGGCGACGCCGCGCCCGAAGATTCCGTACGGCTCGATCCACGAAAACCCGAGACCGGCGAAGCCGGCGGCGATGAACGCCGCCATCGCGACATAGCGCACGACAGTCTGCAAACGCTTGCAGCCTGTGCCTTGCGCCTTGCGGCGATTCAGCGCGTATGCCGCATCCTGCAATACTCCGAGCGGACAGCACACCCCGCAGTACACGCGCCCGAACAGCGCGGTGACTACGACCGCCGCGGCGGCGACCGCGAAGTTGCCCGCGAGGAGCGAAGGCGCGAACTCCCATTTCGCCAAGACGGCGATATGCCGCGAGAGCGCTCCTCCCAAGCCGAGGAAAAGCGCTCCGAACGCGCACAGGCAGGCGGCGGCGGCAAGACGCCGCGCGAAGAGAATCAATCTGTTTTTCATTTGTCGCATTCCCGGTTTGTATATCGTCTTTCAAAGTCCGC
>DEWI01000049.1 GCA_002363575.1 Verrucomicrobia bacterium UBA3214
CCGGTAAACTCGCGGAAGCCGCGCGTCGTGATTTCGTAGCCGGACGGGCAGGAAGGGTTCGCGCTCTTCACGGGATCCATGCCAAGCACGATGCACTGGCGCCCGAACGCCTTCGCGCCCTCCGCGATTATGCCGGGGTTCTTCACGGCGAGAGAATTGACCGAGACTTTCTCCGCGCCTGCGAGAATCACCCTTTCCATATCCGCGACGCACGAAATCCCGCCGCCAACGGCGAACGGAATGCGGATTGCGCGCGCCACCGCCTCCACCATGCCGATATCTATCGGCCTGCGCTCCGCGGACGCCGTGATGTCGTAGAAGACCAGCTCGTCGGCGCCGCCGCGCGAATACTCCAGCGCCATCTCGACGGGATCGCCGAGATCGACGTTGTTCTGGAACTTCACGCCTTTTGTGACGCGCCCTTTGCGGACGTCGAGGCAGGGGATCACGCGCTTTGTCAGCATTCCAGCCATCCTTTCAGCAGCGCGAGGCCGGCTTCCCCGGATTTCTCCGGATGGAACTGGCAGGCGAGTATCGAGCCTTTGCGCGCCATCGAAGTGAAACGCACGCCGGCGTATTCCGTCACGCCGGCCGTCCACTCGCCGAGCGGCACGTAGTAGGAATGCACGAAGTAATAGTACGGCGCCGCGCCGTCCGCGCCGCCGGCGGGAGCGCAATCGTTCCAGCCGATCTGCGGGATCTTGCAGCCTGGCGCGGAAGGGAAACGCTTTACGACGCCCGGGAGGAGGCCGAGGCAATCCACGCCGCCGTCTTCCTCCGTGCGCTCGAACAGTATCTGCATGCCGAGGCAGATGCCGAGAAACGGCCGCGTCGGCGCCAGGCGCTTCACGGCCTCCGCAAGCCCGAGACGAGAAAGATTCTCCATCGCGCTCTTCGCCGCGCCGACGCCGGGAAAGACAATGCGCCCGGCGCTTTCCAGCACGCGGGGATCGCTCGTCACGACCGAATCCGCGCCGAGTGCGTCGAAGGCGTATTTTACGCTGGTCAGATTCCCGGCCTTGTAATCGATAATCGCAATCATGGGAATTTCGCGGGGCTTGCGCCGGCGCCCGGCGACGCGGCCGCCGCGCGCGCCTCAGCCGAGGCTGTCGAGAATCGCAAGGACTTCGTCGCCCTTCTCGATCGAAAGATCGAGCTTGAAAAGCAGGCGCGGCGTGAACTTCAGGCGGACTTCGCGGTTGATAAGCGCCTGGAAGCGCTTGGCGTTGTGCTTGAGATGCTGGAGCGCCAGCTGCTTCGTGGCGTCGTCGCCGAATACGGAGACGCTCACCGTGGCGTCGCGAAGATCCTTGCCGCAGTGCACGCCCGTGACGGTGATCAAGCCCGGCGCGATGCTGTCGCCCTGCATGATCTGGTACATTCCCTCGGCTATCACGCGCTTCAAGAGGGAATCCACTCTTTGCAATCTATCGACGGACATTGGCGGTTGCGGTATTGTGCGGTTTGCGGTGCTGCGGACGCGGCGGCGCGGATTCGCGCCGTCACAGCGTCCTCGGAAGCTCCTCGAGGGAGAAGCACTCGATCGTGTCGCCGACCTGGAAATCCTCGAAGTTCGCGAAGCACACGCCGCACTCCTGCTGGCCGGTGACTTCCTTGACTTCGTCCTTGAAGTGCCGCAAAGTCTGGACTTTGCCCTCCCAGACTTTCGTGCGCGAGCGCAATATGCGGAAGCTTTCCTTGGCGAGCAGGGAGCCGTCGAGCATCTGCGAACCGGCGATCTTGCCGAGCTTGCCGATGTCGTAGATGGCCTTGATTTCCGCGTGCCCCTTCACGACCTCCTTGTATTCAGGCGGCAGCAGATCGAGCATCGACTGCTTGACGTGGTCGATCAATTCATATATGATGCGGAACGAGTTTATCCTCACGCCGTCGTGGCGCGCCTGCTGGAGGACTCCGGAATCGTTGCCGATATCGAAGCCCACGACGATCGCCTTGCCGGCCGCCGCGCTCTTCACGTCGGTGAGCGAGACGTTTCCGGTGCCTTCGCCGATCACGTTCAGCCCCACCTTCTCGGACTTGATGGAACGCAGAGATTCCACGATCGCCTCGAGCGAGCCTTGCGTGTCGGACTTCACGATCACGTTCAGCTCTTTCCTGCCCTCGGCGGCCATGCGGCTCATGAGCGCGTCGAGCGTCGCCGCCTTCGACATGGAAAGCTCCTGCTCCTTGCGCTCCTGCGCAGTCTGCTCGGCAAGCGTGCGCGCGCGCTTTTCGTCGAGCATCACGCGGAACTCTGCGCCGGCTTCCGGCACTCCGGAAAGGCCGGTCGCCTTGACCGGCGTGGAAGGCGCGGCTTCCTTGATGCGCCTTCCGTGGTCGTCTATCAGCGCGCGCACTTTGCCGAAGTGCTCGCCGATCAATATCGCATCGCCGACTTTGAGCGTGCCGCCCGTGACGAGCAGCGTGGCGCACGGTCCGAGGCCCTGCTGAAGCTCCGCCTCGATGACATAGCCGTTCGCGCGCCTGTTCGGGTTGGCCTGGAGTTCGAGGACTTCCGCCTGCACGAGAATGTTCTCGAGCAGCGAATCCACCCCCATGCCGGTCACGCCGGACACCGGGCAGCAGATGATGTCGCCTCCCCAGTCTTCCGGGGTTAGGCCGCGCTTCTGCAGCTGCTGCTTGACGCGATCCACGTTCGCCGTCGGCTTGTCCGCCTTGGTGATGGCGACCATGATCTGCACGCCCGTCTGGCGCGCGACCTTAATGCACTCCTCCGTCTGCGGCATGATGCCGTCGTCCGCGGCGATGATCAAGACGGCGATATCCGTGAGCTGGGCGCCGCGCGCGCGCATCGCCGAGAATGCGGCGTGTCCGGGCGTGTCGAGGAACGTGATCTTGCGCCCGGCGATCTCAACCTGGTAGGCGGAAATCTGCTGCGTGATGCCGCCGGCTTCGCCCGCGGCCACGTGCGCCTTGCGTATCCAGTCCATCAAAGTCGTCTTGCCGTGATCGACGTGCCCGAGGAACGTGACGACGGGCGCGCGCGGCTTCAAAGACTCCTGCGGATCCTCGGGGATGAGATCGTCGGCGTCGATAGCCTTCAGGACCGGCTTGGCGGCGAGCTTGTCGCGCGCCTTTTCGACGGTCACCTTGAAGCCGTAGCGTTCGGCCACCTTGATGGCGACGTCAGGCTCGACGCGCTGGTTGATCGACGCGAGAATCTTCAGCGCCATGAGATCGGCGATGAGGCGGTTGGGCTTGATGCCCAGCTTCGCCGCCAGATCCTTCACGACGACCGCGCCGCGTATCGAAATCTCGCGGTCTTCGGGAGCGAGCGAAGCGCGCTCGCCCGTCGCCGCGCCCTTGCCGGGCACGCGCTGCTTCTCGAAAGCCCTCAGCGCGTCCTTGCCCTTCTTGCCCTTGCGGCTCGCCTTCTCCTCGTCGTCGTAATCCCCGACAGCCTTCGGCGCGCGCACTTTCGGCTGCGCGGCGACGGTGATTTTGATCGCTGCCGCGCCGGCCGGCACGGCCTTCTGAAGCGGCTTGAAACCGGGATGCGCGGCGGGCGCGGGCTGGAACGCGCCCGCCGGCGCCTTCGGCTTGTAGCCGGGCGCCATGCGGATTCCCGGGCGCACCGCGCCGGCCTGCTGCGCCGCGGCGCCTGGCCGCGCCGGAGAAACCGCTATCGCGGGACGCGCGCTGGATACGCTTATCGAAATCTTCGGAGGCGGCGCGGCGGGACGCGCCGGCTTCTTCGGGTTGATGTGCAGAGGCGCGAATTTCGGCGCGGCGCCTGCCGCGGCCGGCTTCTCCGCCGCCGGTGCCGCCGGCGCGGGTGCGGATGGCGCCGGCTGCGGGGCTTCCGCGGCGGGTGCGGCCTTCGGCTTGTCGTGCACGCTCGGAGTATTGAAAATCTTCGGCGTCGGCGGAACGGGCGCGAGCTTCATTCCGGGATCGATCGCGAGCGTGGCGCGCCGCGCATCCTTCGCCCAGCTCTCCGCGGCGGCTGCGCCTGCCGCGGAAATCTTCGCGAGCGCCGCGCGAGAATTCTCCACTGTCTCGCGAGCGAGTTCGGCGGCGCGACGGTTCTTCGCCGCACGCTTCTCCGCGAGATCGCCGCGCTTGATGGCGCCCAACGCTTCGTTCAAATGCGGGAGATCGTACTTCCCGATCACGCTGATCGCGCTGTTGACTTCGATGCCGCCGGCCTGCGCCGCCTTGAGAACGTCAGCGCTGGTAACGCCGGCCCGCCTCGCTAGTTCATATACGCGCATAGAAAAACGATGGATGATGGATTGTGGATGCTGAATTGTTAAATGACAACTGGCGGCTGCCTGCTTCCCGTCGCCGGGCGGGCTATCGCTCCCGGATGGCGCGGCCGGCGCTCTCGCGCCGGCGTCGCGCCCCGTCCGGCAGCCGCCGTTCGCCGCCTATCATTCTTCCGTGGCGTCCTGCGTCTCGGCCTCCTCGCCGGACCATTCGGCTTCGTCGTCCTGCGCGTCGCCATCTTCCGGGTTCTTCACGCCGGTAAGCTCCGCGACGGCGTGCGCCGCCGCGTACAGGCCTTTCGCCGTCACTTCGTCGAGGCCGGTCATCGCCATGAACGTCGCCTCGTCTTCGCCGATTATGCCTTCGACGGAGAGGAAGCCGGCTTCCGCGATCTGCGTGGCCACCGCAGTGGACACCGAGAAAGTCTCGGCGAGTTCCTTGATCGCCTCCGCCTTCTGGTCTTCGAACGAAGCCGACGCCATGGACTTCTTGACATCGACATTCCAGCCGACGAGCTTGGAAGTCAGGCGGACGTTCTGGCCGCGCTTGCCGAGGCAGAGCGAATACTGGTCTGGCGCGACAAGCACGTGCACGGTGTTGGGGACCACGGGATCCACCGTCACGCTCTCGAGCCGCGCAGGCGCGAGCGCTTGCGCCACGTACTGGCAGATATCCTCGTTCCAGCGCACAATGTCGATCTTCTCGCCGCCGAGTTCGTTGACCATGGCGCGCACGCGGATGCCCTTCTGACCGACGCAAGCGCCGACGGGATCGATGTTCTCGTTCGAGGTTCTCACGGCGACCTTCGCGCGGAAGCCGGGATCGCGGCTGATCGCCATGATTTCGACCACGCCGTCGGCGATTTCGGAGACTTCGAGGCGGAAGAGGGCTTCGAGGAATTTCGGGTGCGACCTGCTGAGTATGACGCCCGGCCCCTTCGCATCCTGATCGACCTTCAAAATGATCGCGCGCACGATGTCGCCCACCTGGTAGTTCTCCGTGGGGATGCGCTCCTTGTTCGGCAGCACCATCTCCGTCTTGCCGACGGTTATGTACGTATCGCGATGCGTCACGGAGGAGACGGTGCCGGAGACGATGTCGCCCTGCCTGTCGCGGTATTCGGAGAAGGTGTTCGTGCGCTCGGCGTCGCGTATCTTCTGCATTATCATCTGGCGCGACGTCTGCGCGGCGATTCTCCCGAGGCGCGAAGCCGGCATTTCGATTTCGATCGCGTCGCCCGGCTGCACGTCGGGCTTGATGCGCCGCGCTCTGGCGAGCGATATGAAGCCCGTTCCCGTCTCTTCGTCGCTCGCCACGAGCGTATCGAAGATATGGAGCGAAAGGTCTTTGCGGTCGATGGCGACTTTTATGTCGCTCGTGACATCGCGACTGCGGCGAGCCGCCTGGCTGAGCGCCTGCTCAATCGCGGTAAGCACGATTTCGCGGCTGACTCCGCGCTCGCTTTCAATCTGCTGAACCACCTCCAGCAGAGGGTTGTTCATCGCCATCGTTTCGCTCCTTTTGTCTAAAGATCCAAGACGAATTTCGCGTACCCTCCACGAACACGCGAAAAACGGCGGTATTGTACCAAATTTCGCCTTGCCGCGTCAATCCCCCCCGTGGCATTTTCGCACGTTTCTTCCCCTTTTCGCCCTTGACAAGCGGAATAAAATATGAGATTATGCTTTCCAACGATTTTCAAGCCGCTTCAGGGGGTGTTGGGGTATATTATATATATAGGATATAGGGAACAAAGGGAACGGGATTTCACGCAATGCGCAAGATGAAGATATTCGCATCGGTTTTGCTCGCGCTCTCGCTCGCCGGGTGCGGCGAGCGCTCCATTGCGCCGGCGGAGCCTGAAGCGCCGTCCGCAAGGAACATCGAATCAGCCGGCGCAAGCTTCGCGGCGCCGCCGGCGGCCCGGCAAGCCGCGCGCGGCGCGATGACGCTGGAGGCGATCGGCGGACTGCGCCGGGCGGGAGATACCAACGCATACCTGCACGCCGCAAGGGAATACCTCGCCGGACACGAAAACGACATCGTCGCCGCCGATGTGCTGGCCATCTACGCGCAGCGGCGCGATGCGGAGAACTTCCGCCAGCTCGCCAACGAATGGGCGCACCCGCTGGAAGCAGCCGAAATAGCGGACAACGAAGCATGGCCGGCGATGCGCGAGGAGTTCGCGCAAAGCGTCGCGCACGACGCAAACGCCTCCTTCGGACAGCTTTTCCGCGCGGCGAAGTTCATCATCGCCACCCCCGGCGCGCACCTCGACGATGCCGTGGTGCGGCGTCTGGAGGAACTGGCAGACAAACGCTACCGGCGCGAGGACGCCGCGCTCTTGCGGTGCACCGTGAATTTCCGGCGCGACGGGCTTTCCGCCGCCGACAGGGACACGCTCGAATATCTCTGCCGCGAGGCGATGATGCCGCAAGTGCGCCGGCAAGCCGCGGAACTGCTCGACGCCTCCCGCCAATAGCCGGACAACGACAACGAAAGGCAACCAATGAGATCGAGATACCTCATACTCGCCACCGCCGCAATGCTGGCCGCCGCCGCCTCCGCTTCCAACCCCGTCATGTTTCTGCACGGCTGGAACAGCGATGGAGACATTTGGGGGACGATGCGCTCGCTCCTCCAGTCGGACGCCGGCTGCGCGGCCGGCGACCTCCATGCTGTGAGCTACTACTCCAGCGCGTTCGGCTACAGCAAATCCACTCCCATCCAGACTGTCGCAGAGGGCGTGGCGCGGGAAATCTCGGAAGTCTATTACGACTCCGGGGAAAGGCCGGTCGATATCGTCGCGCACAGCATGGGCGGTCTGATCGTCAGGGCGATGCTCGCATACGACTTGATCGACGCCAAATGCATCGGCTCGTTCGTCACCCTCGGCACCCCGCACTACGGGCAGAACGTGGATGACTCCATCCTCGGCAGCGTCGTCGGCTACCAGACGAGCCAGATGAAATACGGCTCCCCGTTCCTATGGGAACTCGCAGACGCCTGGCAGTTCAAGGGCCTGGCAATATCCAATACGCTCTGCGTGGCAGGGTCATACGACACCAAGAACGGTTCGCGCTGGGACGGGCTGATCCACACGTGGTCCGCCGCGCTCGCCGACGCGCCGTGCAGATACGTCAAGAAATGCCATTCGCCCGTTCTTTCGGCCTCCACAAAGAGCGGCGCGGGAATTGGCGGACTCATCGGCGAGCTTATCGGCGGCATACTCGGCGCATTGATAGGCGGCGCGCTGGGAGGCGTCGCGGGCAACGACGAAGCCTCCGACGCTCTATACCAGTGTTCCGGCGGCGCCAATGACGATGTTTACGTGCTCGTGAGGGACTTTTTGAAGGACGGCACCGTCCGCGACCAGTCGTCGCTCTCGTACGCCACGCTGCCAGATGCCATCACCTCCAAGGGCGGGCTTTTCTACCAGATAGTCGATGAAACGAACGCGCCCGCCGTCTTCAATTCGTCCGACGCCTACCTCGTGCACACCTTCTGGAACCGCGACAGAAATGTGCGCGTCATAGCCGACTACCTCGAGCATGGCGAAGGCGACACCGAGTCGCAAAAGCTTGGCGTGGAGCTGGCCTTCGGCACGCTGCCCGCCGGCTCGTACGACCTCACCGCGAGGGCGTCGCAGACCACTCCGGAGTTCACCTCCGACCCTGTCGAGATCGTCGGCGGCCGCATAACCGTGGCGCGCCTGCGCTGCGACGGCGCCGTCCTCCTTCCGGGGATGCCGCAGGTGGAGACGCCGCACGCCGGTCAGACGGAACCGGCCACGCCCGGCGCGCCTGCGCTCTATTC
>DEWI01000085.1:0-1970 GCA_002363575.1 Verrucomicrobia bacterium UBA3214
CCGCGCTGCGCCATGCCGTGGATTTCGCTTTTCTTGACGTCGAAGCCTGCGCGGGCCGCGGTCTTCGCGAGCAATTCGCTGGTGAGCAGCGTGCCTTGGCCGCCGACGCCGACGAGAGAAACGTTTGTTGTCTTGCCGTTCATCGCCTACATCACCCTCTCTACGGTAATCTCAGGATCGATTTCCTGCAAAGCCGCCTCGATGCCCTGCTTGAGCGTCATCATGGCGAACGGGCACGATCCGCAATGCCCTACGAGCTTGAGATACACGACCTTGCCTTCGATCTTCACGAGTTCGAGGTCGCCGCCATCCGCCTGCAGACCGCCGCGCAGCTCGTCGAGTTTCGCCTTAATCTTTTCTTCCATTTTCCTTTCCTCCTTGCATGAGGATATTATACCAAAAAACCGATAAGCGTGCAAAGTGGGTGTATTCTATGGAATTATACGATATATATGCGGTTATGTTGCGATAAGCCTAAAAGAGCAATTGACATTTGGGGCGGTTTTATGACGCGAAACGGAGCGTCAAGTCCATGCGCACATTGCCGAAGCGCACTTTGAGGAAATCGGACGATCGCGGATCGAATTCCATTTCGTTCGGTGGATCGTCGTCGTCGCGGAACAGCTCGGCAACGGCCTTCATGAACATCGCCGCCGCGGACTTGAAGCGGATTTGAAGCGAGTGCCGTCCTCCGTGCGGGACGGCGGCAAGTCAAAACCCCGTCGGTCTATCCGGCGTTTGCCGAAACGGGAAACGGACAATCCCATGCCGGGATCGTTTATCGCCACACGGGGATCTATGAATCTCACTTCGCCGGTGGCGGCATCTATGAACGTGTTGCGCCCCGGCTTGAAATCGTACACCATGAAATCGCCGTTGTAGGCAATCTTGCGTGCAGACGGCGCGAAATCCGCGCTGGAGAAATCGCCGTCCGAATCTTCGTCGTAATCCTCTCTGTTCCACGCCTCGTCCCACATGGAGAAACGTTGCGGCGTTTTGCGCAAGGCGGCGAAAATCTGTTCTTCGCTCGGCGCAATGACATAGCCGTTCGCGTCGGTTTTCGGCGTGACGAACGGCTGTTCGAGTATCAAATCGAACTGGTCGTGGCCGTTGTCGTCCCAGACGGCTATATCGCGCAATGAATAGGCGTCGTTCGGGAAGAGATAGTTGTGATATACGATGCTGGCGAGGACATCGACCGCCCCGTCGTCGTCAATGGCGTTGAGCCTGCGGACTTTTACGACCTTGCCGCCGTTGCCTTCGAGATAGACCCGGCTTTCGGCGCCGCGATCGAAGAACCGTCCCTTTTCGGCGATTACATCTCCGGGGTCACGCCCATAGCGAGTAGCCAGGCTCCCCAGCCGATCAAGCCCTCCACGGATTTGCGCAACATTTGCGCCCGTGCGTGCTGTGCTTCCTTCTCTTCTTCCGGCGTCAGCACCGGCGGATCCCAATGATAGGATGTAGCTCCAGAGTCGTTCATGTTCTGTTCCTTTCGAGGCGGCGACCTCTTCTTTCGTGAAGCGCGGATGTTTCAGTTCGCCCGCCACAAGACCGCGCATCACGTCAGCCAGCCTCTCGTGGTTCACGGTGTGCATTTTACCATACTTTACCCTGCCCGTCAATGGGGTGCCCCCCTTGTGTCTTCTCACCGCCTTGCCGGCGGCGCGCGGCCGGCCTCACGGTCGCCGCGATTTATGGTATAATACGCCGCACGATGAGCGATAGAAAGACAACGCCAAGGCGCGATAGGGGCGGCGCCGCCGCCCGCGCTCCCCGCGCCGACAGGTTCGAAAGCGAGGAAAAAACTTGAACGCGCTCGACAAAGTCCAATGCGCAAAGGCGCGCGAGCTCCTGGCGGGGGCGCAGCGCATCCTCGTCAGCGGCCATCTCAGTCCCGACGGCGATTCGCTCGGTTCGATGATCGCCATGGCGCGCATGCTTACGGTGGCCGGCAAGGAAGCCTTCGC
>DEWI01000085.1:2136-9698 GCA_002363575.1 Verrucomicrobia bacterium UBA3214
GCCGTCGATTGCTCTTCGACAGACCGCATGCCGCCGGAAGTGCGGCCGTTCGCGGAGCGCCTGCCGAAAATCTGCATCGACCACCACGTCACGAACGACGGCACCTTCGGAGACGCGCAATTCGTCGATCCCGCCGCATCCAGCGCCGCGGAACTCGTCTGGCGGCTTTCGAAATGGATGGAGTGGCCGCTTGACAACGTGGCCGCGGAAGCCCTTTGGGTGGGGATGGTGACGGACACGGGGCGCTTCGCCTACGACTCCACTCGCCCGGGCACCATGCGCACGGCGGCGGATCTGCTCAAGCACGGCGTGCGCACTGCGCTTATCAACGACATCGTCTATGGGACGTTCACGCGCAAGGCGATCGAGCTGAAACGCATAGCGTGGCGCAGCCTGCACATCTGGAAAAACAGGCGCGTCGCGGAAGTCACGCTCACGCGCGACGATTTCCGCAAAGTGCGCGGCAGCAAGGCCGACGCCGAAGACGCGATAGAAATTCCCCGCTCGGTCGCGCACAACGAAATCGCGCTCTTCTTCTACCAGATTCCCGACCGCACGAGCGAGACGCGCTGCTCGATTCGCACGCGCGGCGACTGGGACGCCACGGCACTGGCGGCAAAATTCGGCGGCGGCGGGCATTTGAAGGCGGCCGGCTGCACTATCAAGGCGCCGCTCGGCGTAGCCAAGCGCCAGATGAGGAAAGCCGTCAAAGACATGATGGCGAAAGCCTGACGCGCGCCTCGCGCCCGCCATCCGCATGCGGGGGCAAGCACGCGCCGCACAGACAAATACGCGCCATGCAAAAGAAATGCATCATTCTCACGGACGGCAAGGCCGGCCATGAAAACCAGACCAAGGCGTTCGCGCGCGGCATCGGCTGCGAAGCGGCCGTAGTCCGCGTGGAATTCCGTTCGCGCTTCGCGAAGGCGCTCTCGTACGCGCTGGACTTCATCGGGGTGCGGACGCTCCGGCTCTTCAAGCCTTTCAAGCTTCCAGAAGGCTTTGCGCGCGGCGAAGCCGCCATCGTCGCCGGCGCCGGCTCCGGGACGTTCTACGCGGTGAAGGCGCTGGCGAAGAAGCTCGGCGCGAAAGCGGCCGCCGTGCTCACGCCTGCGGGCTACCGCGCGGGCTCGTTCGACTGCATACTTTCGCCGGCTTTCGACCGCGCGCCGCGCCGCCCGAACACGATCGAGATACCCGTGAATCTGGTGGCGAGCGACGAAGAGTTCTACGCTTGCGGAGTGGCGGCGTTCCGCGCGCGCCATCCGTCGGCAGCGACGGCGAAAGCGCCCGTCGCGTTCATCATCGGCGGCCCTAACAAATGCTCCACGCTGACGGCGGAGTGGATGCGCGAGCGCCTCGCCGAGGCGTTTGCGGCCACGGAGGGGCGCGAGCGCTGGGTGACGACTTCGCGCCGCACGCCAAAAGACGTCGAAGACGTTATCGACTCCTTCCCGTTCGACTACAAGCTGATCTATTCGCGCGACCAGTTCAACCCCATCCCCGCATTCGTCATGCTGGCTTCGCGCCTCTACGTGACCGCGGAATCCACGGGGATGCTCTCGGAGGCCTGCTCGCGCGGCTCCGCCGAAGTAATCGCGCTCGACAATCTGGCGCCGGGGCGCCACAAATTCCGGCGCTTCATCGATTCTCTCGCCGCCGGCGGCTACATCGGCGGAGCGAGAAAAGTCGATCTCTCCGAAGCCTTCGCGCGTGCGAAGGCGCTGCTCGCATAACTCCGCAAGGCGCAAGGAAGCGTGCGCCGCCGGCCGCTTTGACGAAACTGCGCATAGTCTGGCATTGCATCTTCATCTCGCTGCCGTTCGCAGCGTTGCTCGGCTTCTCCGTCTGGTTCTACGCAAGAGCCCTGCCGCGCATCGAAGAGCGCGAGCGCCGCTGGCTGGAGAACGAAGCGAAGAATTTCGCCGCCGAGCTAAAGGAGAACGACGCGGCGCGCGCATTCATCTGGCAATACGGCAAAGGCGTGGTGGACGGGAACTGGCGCTGGCGCGAGCGCTTCCCCGCGAAGATGAAATGGAAAGACTGGAAACTCAGAAACTCGCGCACGAAGCACTCCTGGGAAAAGATGGACGGCGAAATACTGGTCTGGGTGCGCGTCGGCGATAAAATCCACGGCGGATTCCCCGGAATCGAGGCCACGGACTACAGAATGCTCTTCTGGATATTCGCGCCGTCGCTCCTCGCCGCGCTGGCGTGCGCGGCCGCCCTCGCGGTCCACAGCCTCGTCGCATACGCAAAGTCGCGCGAAGATTTCCTCGCCGCCACGGCGCACGACTTGACCACGCCGCTGGCGGCGATGCGCCTTTTGATCGGCACGGACGACGAAGAAGCGAAAATCCTCGCCGAGCGCATGGTGCGCATGGTGGGCAACATCTGCGACTTTCTGCGCCTCGGAGGGCGGCGGCGCTACAAGAAAGAGGTCTTCGACCTGCGCGCCGCGTACGAGGAAGCATACCGTCTCTTCGCCGCGGACTACCGCGACCTCTTCGACGGCGAAGACGTCGCGATCCTGCAAGACGACGGCGCGCCATGCCTCGCCGCCGCCGACGAACTCGCCACGGTGCAGATCATCTGGAACATCCTCGGCAACGACCTCAAATACGCCGCGCCGTACGGGCGCGTCGCCGTTCACTTCTCTTCAGCGGACGGCATGGCAGCGCTTTCGTTCTTCGACGACGGGCCGGGGATGGATTTCACGCAGCGCCGCCACGCCTTCGAGCGCTTTTGGCGCGCGAAGAGCGTGCTGGAATCCGGAAAAGGCGGCTTCGGCATCGGGCTTGGCGTCTCGCGCGACGCGGCGCGCGCGATGGGCGGCGCGCTTACGCTCGCGCCGAACACGCCGCGCGGCTGCGTCTTCACGCTCGCGCTTCCGGCGGCGGGCGTTTGACGCCGCACGCCGCCTTTTGCTATAATAGCGGCATGAAGAAACATTTCGTTTTCGCGGTGTTCGCCGTTTTCGCCGCGCTCGCCCACGGGGCCGCGCACGATTCGCTGTGGAAAGGCCTGGAGCCGAAAAACAAACTCCGCGGTCCGGCGGTGGAGCCGGAGGAGTTGATGGACAAAATCGTCGTCATTTGCGAGTTCGACAGCTCCAATCTAAAAGCATTCCCGTTCACGCAGTTCGACAAGTGGATCAGGGACAAGAAGTCGGAGCGCCTCTTCGCCATCTTCACGCCGGATAAAAAACGCATGGACGCCGCGGAGTTCTCACGTATGCTCGCGGACGCCAATATCGAGGACTTTCCCAAGTCTGCCAGCTTCTATCAAGGCGTGGGGATCGCGACGACAAACCTGCCGGCGGCGAAAAAGCGCCCCGCATTCCACGTCGTCGGCATCGACGGAAATCTGAAATACTCCGGGAGCGACGCGACGGCGGCGAAGAAGGCGGCCGGCGCAGCGCTTGCCAAACTCCCCAAGGAACACCCGATATTCGGCATCGCGGAGCCGGTCAAGCTCGCAGGAGCCGTCACAAACCATTTCGCTGAAGGCAGGCTGATGCGCCCGGGGATGTCATGGCTGCGCAAGATGTCCGCGAACAAGGATCCGGAGACGGCGAAAGAGGCGCGCCACCTCGCCATGGCGATCGAGCAGAAGCGCGACATGCGCTTGAAGATGCTCTACAAGGAGTTCATGTCGAAGCCTGCGCAGGCGATGTGGGAACTCGAGACGCTGCTTGCGATGTGGCCGGACTTGAAAAACTCGAAAACCGTCGCGAGAATGCATATGCTCCTGAAGAAGAATCCGGACCGCGAAAAGGTCGCGAAGATCTACGCCGCATGCGAAAAGATGGCCGCCCGTCCAGTGGCGAAAGCGTCGGAAGCGAAGAAAGCCGCGGCTTTCTACAAGGCGAACGCGACGAAGCTGGAGCGCCTGAAGAATTCCAGCGACACGATAGCCGGCGCGGAAGCGACGACGTACCAGCAAAGAGTGGAAAACCTCGCCGGCGACATGGAGAACTGGACGCCGGGCGACTGACAGGGCTGCGCCCCCACGATGCGGCGCCGATCGCGGCAAAGAAGGAATTCAAGATGAAAGCCTGGATACAGAGAGTGAGCGAGGCGTCGGTGGCGATAGCCGGAGAATGCGTCGCGAAGATCGCGCGCGGGTATCTCGTGCTGCTCGGCGTGACGCACACGGACACTCCGGAAGACGCCGATTACATCGCCGAGCGCATTTCCGGCATACGGCTCTTCGAGGACCGGGAAGGGAAGATGAATCTCTCGCTGGAGGATGTCGGGGGCGACGTCATCGTCGTCTCGCAATTCACGCTCTACGCAGACACTTCGCACGGGCGGCGCCCGTGCTTCTCGGCCGCCGCGCCCGGCTGGAAAGCCGAGCCTCTTTACGAGCGCGTCGCCGCCGCGCTGCGCAGCCGCCTCGGCGAAACGCGCGTCGGCACCGGGCGCTTCGGCGCGGATATGAAAGTCGCGCTTGTGAACGACGGCCCCGTGAGCGTGGAGATTCTATCGAAGGCGCCAGGCGCGCAGCGCCGTGACGCCGCCGCTTCGCAGGGCTAGCCTTTGACTTCCGGGATGCCGTTGCGGTCGTGCGAAACCCAGGCCTCGCGCATGAATTTCACGGAGCGCGAGAATATCTGATCGACATTCGCGCTGGACGAGACATCCAGGAAGGCGGCGATTTCCTCGCTCGAGAGGAAGAAGCGCGTCTTCAGAAGATGGATGTACGCGCGCTCCGGGTCTTCGTTCCAGAGATCGCGAAAGCACAAGTGGGTCATGCGCCACGCCTCCGCGCGCTCCACGCCCTTGTCGGAATCCGGCAAAGCGAGCGGTTCGGCCGCTTCGCAATCCTGCCCGCCGGCGGGAGCGTCGATGGAGATTTCGCCATGCGCCGCAGGATCGGCGGCCAGCACGAAGCCGCGCGCATACCGCCGCAGCCATCCCTCGAAACTCCCGCCATCGTCGCGGTATAGCGCGATCTTCCCCCTGCCGATCATCTCGTCGTAGAGCATCCCCATCAAGTCGCCGGCGGCAAGGGAATAGCGGCGCATCATCTCCGCGGAACGCACCGAACTCGCCTCGGGCTCGACGACGCGCTCCCAGACGAGTTTCCAGCCGGCTTCGTCGCCGGCCTTCACAAGCTCGTACCATTCGTGATCGGTCATGGCGCTTTGCGGTTCGCAGGCTCGCTATCTGGAGAGGATTTCGTCGCGCACCGCCTTCGGGACCAGCTCGAACATGTCCGGCTCCATCGAATAAGACGCGCGGCCTTTCGTGAGCGAACGTATGGACGTGGAGTATCCGAAGAGCTTTGCGAGCGGGACGCGGGCGTGCACGACCTGCATATCGCCGCGCTGCTCCATGTCGAGAACGGTGCCGCGCCGCGAATTCAGATCGCCCAAGACTTCGCCGACGGATTCGGGCGGCGTGGTTATCTCCAGCTTCATGATAGGCTCGAGGAAATCCGGCGCCGCTTTCTCCGCGGCTTCGCGGAAGCCCATCATCGCGGCGGAGCGGAACGCGACTTCGTCGGAAACTTCAGGGTCGATTATCTCGGCCGCGACGGCTTCCGCGGCGATATCCACCATCTGGAAGCGCGCCAGCACGCCGGTAGCGATGCCGTCGGCAAGCCCCTGCTCTACGCATTCGAGAATGTGCTTGTCGCCGACGGCATTGCGGAATTCGCGCGAAAGCCCGATCTTCACGCCCTCGCCGCGGCCAAGCGGCTTGAGGGCGATCGTGAGGCCGACGGCGTGGCGCTTGCCGCCGAGTTCGCGATCGAACATGAACGCGGTGGTCGCGCTCTTGGTGATCGTCTCGGCATAGGAAACCATCGGCTTGCCGGTATTCGCGGCGCACTTGAATTCGCGCTTCAGGCGATCCACGAGGATTTCGAGATGCAGCTCGCCCATGCCCGAAAGGATTGTCTGGCCGGTTTCCTCGTCTTCGCGGAACTGGCAGGTGGGGTCTTCGGCGGCGAGCGCCTGCATGGACGCGACGAGCTTGTCCTTGTCGGCGGACGACTTCGGCTCGATCGCCATGAACATGACCGGCTGCGGCGCGGTGATCCTCTCGAGATAGCAAGGCTTCATCTCGCTGCAAAGCGTGTCGCCCGTCGTGCATTCCTTCAAGCCGACGACGGCGCCGATGTCGCCCGCGCGCAATTCGTCCACTTCCTGCTGGGAGTCGGCGAAAAGCCGCACGATCTTCATTATGCGCTCGCGCTTTTTCGTGCGCGGGTTGTAGGCATTGGCGCCCTTCTTCAAGACGCCTCCGTAGATGCGGACGAAGAAGAGCTTGCCGACGTATGGATCGGTCGCGATCTTGAAGACGAGCGCCGTGAGGAGTTCGTCTTCGCTCTGCCTGCGCTCCACCTTGCCGCCGCTCTTGAGGTCGGTCGCCTCGACGGGCGGGCGATCCTCCGGCGACGGCAGAAACGCGACGATGGCATCGAGAAGCGGCTGCACGCCCTTGTCGCGCAGCGAAGAGCCGCAAAGCACGGGCACGATGCGGCCCGCCACGACTTGACGGCGCAGCGCCGGCACGAGTTCGGCGTCCGTCAAATCTCCGTTTTCGAGGAACGCCTCCATTACGCCTTCATCGAGATCCGCGACTTTCTCGACAAGCTCCGCGCGCGCCAGCTCGGCATCTTCCTTGAGCGCGGCGGGGATTTCGCCTACGGTGAACTTCTTGCCGTCGGAGGCTTCGTCATAGACGATGCTCTTCATCGAGAGGAGATCGACGACGCCGGCGAAGCCTTCCTCTTTGCCGATCGGCAATTCCAGCGGCACCGCGTTCGCCTTCAGCTTCCCGCGCAGCTCCCCGACGACGCGCGAGAAATCCGCGCCCATGCGGTCCATCTTGTTGATGAACGCCAGGCGCGGCACGTTGTAGCGATCGGCCTGGCGCCACACCGTCTCCGATTGCGGCTGCACTCCCCCAACGGCGCAAAAGACGCAAACCGCGCCGTCGAGGACGCGCAACGACCTCTCGACCTCCATGGTGAAATCGACGTGTCCGGGAGTGTCGATGATGTTGATCGACGTCCCGTTCCATTCGCAAGAGACCGCGGCGGACTGGATGGTTATGCCGCGCTCGCGCTCCTGGATCATGAAATCGGTGGTCGTGTTGCCGTCATGGACATCGCCGTGGCGATGGATTTTCTGCGTATAGAAAAGGATGCGCTCGGTGGTCGTGGTCTTGCCCGCATCAATGTGGGCCACGATACCGATGTTGCGCAGATTCGACAAGCCGCTTGACATGGATAGTGATGGATTGAATTGCAGAAGCGCGGAACCGCCGGAACTGGCATTGCGGAATCCACGGGGCCTCAAAGGCGCCGCGCGAGACTCCGCAATGCCGGTTCACCGATTCGACGGCATCAATACTTCCTGCCGCCCCAACCGGCGCTGGACGCATTGCCCTTCGCCTTCTCGTGCGGACGAAGCGAGCGCACCGCGGCGCCGGCCTGCCACATTTCGCTGTCGCGCATGTCCTTGAGCTTGGCGGCCATGCGCTCCTTGTAGTCGGCGCAGCCGGTGTCCTTGATGACTTCCTTCGCCTCCTTCATCGTCTTCACGCTCG
>DEWI01000009.1 GCA_002363575.1 Verrucomicrobia bacterium UBA3214
TGAGGTAGTACATGGCGGCGGGTTTGTTTTCGGGGTTGGAAATCTGCGGACTTGGGCCTTGCTGGAGTTCTTCACCGGACCTTCAGAAGCACGACGAGAAGAATCGGCATTATCGCCAGCTGCAGCAGGATAAAGCGCATCAAGACCTGCGCGTTCGACCAATGCAGATTTTTCTTGCAGTGGTCGTGAAGCGGAAAGCGCACGCGGCGGATCGCGGCATTCTCGCCTATCTCGAAGCCAAGGCGCTTTGCCATGCGCAGCAGCACGAGCTTGCCCAGCCCGCCGCCGCCATTGACAATGACGACCGGCGAGAGCGCCAGCACGATAAACGGATTGCCGGTCATCAGCGAAGCCGCCGCCACAAGCATGCCGAGGAAGCGGCTTCCTGCATCGCCCATGAGTATTTTCGACGGCTCCGCATTCCACCACAGATATGCGCCGAACGCGCCGCAGACGATCATCACGACAATCGCCCATCTCGCCGCCTCCGCATATACGGGAATGATGAAATAGTGCGCGACCGGGCGGTAGCCTACGACAATATACAGAATGACGGCGAGCATGGCGAGTGCAATCACCGTAAGCGAGCCTGCGAGGCCATCGACGCCATCCGAGCAGTTCGTCACGTTCATGGTAAACCACAGGATGAATGTCGCCACGGGGATGTACACCCACCCGCTGACGGTGAACGCGCCGTTTATCGGGCCAGTCAGGAACGGGAGCCATACGAGCATCCCGCCCTCTTCATGGTGCCCGAAGTATATGAAGAGCGCCGCGGCAAAAGAGACGGCGAGATCGAGCAGCCCCTTCTTCGACTCTCCCCACGGGACGAGCGCCTTGTCGTCTAGATACCCGAAAATCATCGCGGCGTAGAGCGCCAGCACGGTCATGAAATCCCAGAAGGCGAGCGGCGCGAAAACCATTATCACCGGCAGCGCGACGAGCGTTATATAATACCCTGCGCCGGTCGGCTTGCCGGCCGATTTCATGCCGCCGGTTTCCGCGCAAATCGCCTTGCCGCGGTCGCGCGGCAGTCTGTTCCAAAGGCGCGGCAGCATGATAGCGCAAGCCAGCGCCGCGCAGAATGTCCCGCCGGCCAAAAGGATGGCGTGGGAAGAAAGAAGACGAAACGGCCCCCAATAGGGCGTGAGGAACTTGGAGAGAAAGTACAGCATCGCGTGATGATTGTATATTGTGGTTGAATAGGAACAGGGAAAAGACCGTGAATTGCGTTTCTCGCCGCCGGCCGGGATTCGATACGGATGGATATGGCCTCGCGTCTAACGCACGCATCAGCCGCCCTTGCGGCCCTCCGCGCGCAACATGTACCCGAGAAAACGCTCGGAACAAATCGCGCCGCCGCATTCGCCCAGCTTTGCCTTGAGGCGGGAAATCTGCGAACGCAGCGTCACGGGATCGGCTGCGTAGCCGTCGCCATGCATCCCGGCGACAAGCTCGGCGGCCGTGAAATATCTCCCGCGGCCCGACGAAAGCACGCGCAGAATATCGAGTTCGCTGCCGGTCAAGCGGACGACGCCGCCATCCGGGGAAAGCGCCGCGCGCGCCGCGAAATCGATATGGACTTCGCCTATGTCGAGGCCTGCGGCCTGCGCGGGGGCGGCGCCGCTCTTCGCGGAAAGCGCGGCGCGCCGCTCGAGCGCCCTGCGGATGCGCGCCATGAAGACTTCGCGGGGAGCGCTTTTCAATATGTAGTCGTCGGCGCCCGCGGCAAGGCCTTTGATTTCCTGCACGGCGCCGTCCACGCCGGTAAGAAACAGAATAGGCGTATCGTCGCCGGAATGCCGCAACTGCTCGCAGACGGCGAAGCCGTTCAACTTCGGCATCATGACATCGAGCAAAAGGAGATCGGGGCGCGCTTCGCGAAACATCGCGAGCGCCTCCTCGCCATTGCGCGCAAGACGCACGCTATAGCCCTCCTCGGTGAGAATGCGCTTCAGGCTCTCGCGGAGCGCGCGCTCGTCATCTGCAAGCAGGATATCGACCATTTCGGAACAGCTTCGTATTTTCCGCCGCGGGACATTCCGGAGCGGATCAAAGTTTCTTCCAGACGCGGAGGAGTTCGGATACGCTCCACGCCTGCGCGGTGCAGCCCTTCTGCGCATGGGGCGCGTCGCCATCAACGATTTCGCTGATGTGGCAGAGGCAGCCCTCGTTCATGTTCTCGACGGCGGACGCCAGCATCTGGCGCGCCGCTTCCGGCGAGAGCAGGCCGAGGCGCGCGGCCGCCTCCGCCCAAAGCGGGAATGGCCACGCCCACGCCGTGCCATTGTGGTATGCGGGCTTGCGCTGCGAATCCTCGTCGCCCTCGTAGCGCCCCTTGTAAAGCGGATTGGACGCCTCGAGAGTGCGAATGCCGCCGGGAACGAGAAGCTGCTCCGTCGCCTGAAGGATGGATGCGTCTTCTACGATGCCCAGCGTTAGCAGGAAGAGTTGATTCGGGCGCACGGTGTTTTCCGGCACGGCGTCCTGCGCGCTCTGCCCCGGCGCGGCCGCGAGGCAATCCCAATAGCCGAGACCGTCGGAGCGCTTGAACAGCGAGCGGATGCTTTCCACGGCGCGCGCGGCGAGGCGCCTGGCGCCTGCGTAGCGCAGCGCCGCCACCCAAAGCGCCTGGATTTCCACGGGGTAGCCCTGCCGCGGCGTGCACGCCGGGTAGTTGGTGTCCATCCACGTGAAATGCGAAGGCGAGAAGACAAGCGCCGTCTTCGGATCCATCTTGATGCCGTTTGGCGTGCCGTCGATGTAGTGGTCGATTATGGCGCGCACGGTGTCCTTCAGCATGCCGAAGTCTTCGCCGCCGCCGGTGGCGGCCTCCAGCTCCTCGACGCAGCGGATGAACCAGAGCTGCGCGTCGGTGGTGTCGCGATTGCCGGCCGTCTTGCCGTAGATGATGTTCGGGAGCGTGCCGTTTTCCTGGAAAGCGGCGAAAGCTTCGAGGATTTCGCGGCTTTCGCGGTGCATGCCGGCGGCGATCATGCCGCGCATGAAGATGAAAGTGTCGCGCCCCCAATCGAGGAACCATGGATAGCCGGCGATCACCGTCTTCAAATTGTCGCGCCGGACGATGAAAAGTTTCATCGCCTGCGCTGCAGCTTCGGCGAGCGGCAGCACCGGCGCTTCGCAGCGCCCTTCCGGCCAGCGCAACGCCTGCGGTGCGGCGCCGGGCGCCAGATATTCGCCGGCGATGACGATTTCATCGTCCGTCCGCATATCCGCTGAGATCCAGCCGGGACTGAAAAGATCGCCCATGCCATCCTGTCCGCGCGCGGCTTCCTCGGCATGCGAGACGCAATATTCCCACTGCGGCTCGTGGTGGTACGCGCAGCCTTGCACGTCGAGCGCGAACGCCCCCTCGTACGGATGGAAGACGAAGCCGCGCGCATTCGGCTCCACCGAACGCGGGAAGAGGTCTTCAAGGCCGGTGTATGCTTTCGTGGTCGCGTGGAAGCTGCGCCATTCTATTTGCGGGCGGAAGACGAGCCGCACCTGGTCGCCGACATCGTCGGTGCCCCCGGCGACGCGGACGACGCGAAGGCGCGCGGCGTTCGCGCCCTCCGCGAGCGTCGTCTCGAAGAAGAACGAAGCAGATTTGCCCATTCCGCAGGGAACTTTGAAATCCCAGCGCGCAAAGCGCCCGGCGGGATCGGCGGTGAATCTCAGCGTGCAGCGCTTGTCCAGCTCTCGCGTATAGCCTTCGCGCTGTATCCAGCAGCGCGTGCGCGTCCAGAGATTCAGGCGGTCGGACGGGCACGAAGGATCAGGATTCGCCGCGAGCATCGCGTCGTACTGGCTGGCGATCTCGCCCCAGCCGACGCGCAGCTGCGCCGCCGCTCCCGCGCCGTTGGAAAGCACCGTGCGCATAAGTCCGTTGCGCCGCACGATATCGAAATCGAGCGACAGGAGCGCCTTCGCTTCGCCGGACGGCGGAGGAACGAGGAAATCGCTTTTGAGCCGCGTAGCCTTGCCGGGCGTGAACACCACGAGAGAGAGGACGAGCGCGCGGCAGCGCGTGCCGTCGCCTTTGTAGTGCGGAGCGTCGAACATGACGCTATGCGGGCGGGAGTCGTCGTCGGAGCGATATGCGCGGATCGTCTTGCCGGTCTGCGGGTCGATCAGATGCACGCGGAAATGGTACGGCGCGGAGATTTGCACCCAGTGGTTTTCCGGGACGACGAAACGCCGCGCGGCGTCGCGCGGGAACTCCCAGTGGAACACGGCCGAGAGGCTGGCGAGCGCTGCGGCGCCCGCGCCGGCCACGGAAGAAAAATTGTACGCCTGGAGATTGCACGGCACCTGCCCGGCGTCGCGGCGCTCCGCGCGCGTCACGAGGCACAAGACTTCGCCGGGCTTCAGCGGCACGCCGCCGTCGCCAAGCGCCACGCGCCTCTCCGAGACGAGATCGAACGCATCCGCGAACGGGAACTTGGCGCGCTCCCACTCTATCTTCGCGTCCTTGCGGCAATCGAGATTGGCAAGCACGAGCGCGCGCTCGGAAGTCCCTTCCTGCGTGCGCACCACGGCGAGCGTGTTGCCGTCGCCGCGCGTCACGACTTCGAGGTGCGAAGCGCCGGCGAAGAGCGGCTGCGTATCGAGTATGAAATTCAGGCGGGAGATCAGCTCGACCATGTTGTTCTTCGCGCCCCACGCGAGATCGTTCTTGCCGTGGACGTCGATTTTCTCCTTGCAATACCATTCCACGCCATTGGCGATTCCCCACGTCCCCTGCCAGCTGAGCAGCGCCGCCAGCTGCACGCGCAGCCGCGCATAGACTTCGCCGGACTTAGCGAGGCGGTCGTTGTCGTGCGTCTCGGCGAAGTGCACGAGCGTGCCGTACTTCTCGCTGCGCGCGATGGCCTGCGGGAGGTACCACTCGAAAGCCGCGCGGTCGTACGTCTGGAAAATCTCGGAATACGCCCAATCGAGATTGGACTGTGCAAGCAGCTTGTCGGTCGTTTCGAGGGGGCCGCCAAGCCCTTCCAGCATGAAGACGGTGAAAGGGAATTCGTCGCGCACGCGCGCGACGATATATTCCCAGGTCTCGGCTGGGATCATGTAGCCGGCGTCGCAGCGGAAGCCGTCCACGCCGTGCGAACACCAGAAGAGGAACACATCGGCCATGTAGGCGCGAAGCCCGGGATTGGAGTAGTCCAGCTCGACGAGATCGGCCCACTTCACGCCCCATGCGCCGGGAGAGACGAAGCGTCCGTCGCCCTCGCGGCGGAACCAGTCAGGATGGTGCGTCTGCAAAGTCGAAGCCCAGCCGGTGTGGTTGGCGGGGAGATCGATGAAGAAGAGCCCGCGCTTGGCGTGCACGGCATCGATCAGCTCGAGGAACTGGTCGAGGGGCGTGGTGTATTCGTCGAACTCTGCCATCGCAGGATCGACAGAAAGGAAATCGAGCGCGGCGAACGGGCAGCCGTATTCACCCATCACGGCGTACGTCGTGGGCACGGGGAACGGCGGGAGAGTCTGGATTATCCTGAAGCCCATGCGGTCCATGATCACCGGGAGGCGCCGGACGATCTCGCGGAACGAGCCGAACTGCCGCGGGAATACGGTGTAGATGGAGTTGTTCTTGCGGATGTAGAGGCTCTCGACCTTGACGTGCGCATTTGGGCCGTCGGGCCACTCGGGGACGTTCGAGCCTTCGGGGAAGAAGCAAGCCTTCCCGGAGAAAATCCCTGTTTCGTTGAGCGGTATGGAGGCCTCGAAAACGCCGGGCGCGACTTGCTCGAGGGGTATGTCCGTCCAAGCTTTCGCCAGCGGCGTCTCTCCGCGCTCCGTCTCGGCGATGATTTCGCGGCGCCGTACTTTTGCATGCGCGATGTTGGTGCGGAATGCGGCGCGCCCTTTGCGCGGCGTATCGAGACGCAATGTGACTTTCAGCACATCGTTGCGCCATTTCAAGAGGAAATCTCCCGTCCGTGGTGTCGAGTTCATTTGCATCTCGCAAGCCTTTGTTCAACCGCAAAAAACGTTTCCCTTAATCCATTCGCCGCCATGGCGGGCGCGATTGCCGCGCTCAGCGCGCCGCCGGCGTGCGCCGTGCGTAGCGGAAATAAAGCGCAAGGTCCGTGGACACCAGCGCCATGTCGGCAAGATAGACGAAGCAAAGCCAGAGGCGCGTGCCATCCACGAGATGCGAGGCGATCCCGCATGCGTAGCCGGCGAGGACGATAATCATGAACGCGGGGGATTTTCCGTCCACCCTCTTCGTCCTCCATGTCTTGAGAATCGCGAACGGCCAGGAAAAGCCGAATGCGAACAACATTGCAAACTCGAGAAGCGATGCAATCATTTCCGTTCTTTCCAATCAGTTGCTGTAAATCATGCCGGCAGATATGCGGTGCGGCGGCGCATGCGCGAAGGCGCTTTTCATTGCTCGGCATCGGCGATTTCGAGAGAAGGCGCGGCATCCACGGCCATCGCGGCGTCGCCGGCGATGTTGCGGCGGTAGAACGCCAGCCCTGCGACCATCGCGCCGTTGTCTCCGCAATATTTCGGCTTGGCCATGTACAGCGGCACGCCGGCGCGCGCGCAGACTTCGCCTAGCACGCTGCGCACGCGGCTGTTCAAAGAAACGCCGCCGCCCAGCACGAACGCCTCCGGACGGTATGCGCACAGCGCGGCTTCGGTGCGCCCGGCCAGCGCCTGGACTATCGCCTCCTGATAGGAAGCGACGATGCGCTCGCGCTCCTCCGCGCCCTCTCGCTCCACATACCGCATCAGTGCCGTCTTCAGTCCGGAGAACGAAACGCAGAAATCCGCGCGCAGGCCTGCGAGAGCGCTAACGCCCTCGCGAGGCCGCCCTTTCGGGAACGGGATAAGCGCCGAGAGATCGGGATGGGCGGCATTGTAGGCCGCGGCCATCTTGTCTATCACGGGGCCTCCGGGATAGCCGAGACCGAGCATCTTCGCGGCCTTGTCGAAAGCTTCGCCGGCGGCATCGTCCAGCGTCTGCCCGATCGTCCTGTAGCGCCCGTACGAGGGCATGTCGATCCAATTCGTATGCCCTCCGGAGACGACGAGGCCGAGCGCGCGGCGCAGCCTTGAAGGCTCTGGCGCGGCCGGCGTCTCGCCGGCGTCGAAAAGGAACGGCGTGTGCAGATGGGCTTCAAGATGGTTGATCGCGACAAGCGGCACGCCCAGCGACGCCGCCAGGCCTTTCGCGAAATTCAGCCCGACTATCAGCGCCGGCGCCAGCCCCGGACCGTACGTGACGGCGACGGCGTCGAGCGGCGCGCCGCCCGTCGCCTCCGCGGCTTCGTCAAGAGCCGCGCGCACCACGGCGTCGATCTTTTCGATATGCGCGCGGGATGCGATTTCCGGCACCACGCCCCCGTAGCGCTTGTGAAGGGGTATCTGCGTGAACACGACATTGGATATCGTTTCGCGGCCGTCTCTTACTACTGCCGCAGCCGTCTCGTCGCAACTAGTCTCTATGCCAAGGATCAACATCGCAAAACACCACCGTTTGCAAAATCGCGGGATTCGAAGGACGGGCCGTCCGTACGCCGGCTCACCAGAATTTCCACCACGGGCGGTCCACCGGCTTCACGCCGCCTGCGGAATCGTAAAGCTCCTGCACTCGAGACTGTCCGGCCGTCTCGGGATCCGCCACGCGCTCTCTGCTCATAAGCTCCAAGGCGTCCGGCATCGACCAGAATTCGCTGCGCACGTATGCGTCCGGCCCGAAGCGGTGCAGGACTATCACCTTGCCGCCGGGCAGAATCGAGATGATCGGCTTCGTCAATTTCATCATCGCGCCGAGATCGCGCGTCTCCCAATGGTTCGCGGCGCTTCCCTGGTCTTCCGCGGCGAGGAAGATATGCTCCGTGCCGTTACGCGCCCAATGGACGAGCCGGAACGTCCGCATCAGGCCGGGGCGGTTCGAGAACGTCTGCAAGGCGTCGGAAATCTCCATGCCGGGAACGATGTCGAAAGCGACATACTGCCCTTCATAGCGCGTGGCGTTGTGCACAAGGACGGGGCGGGCGAGGAAACGCCGAGGGATGTCCAGCCCGAAATGGTCGCCCAAATGGACTTCCAGGCGCTCGTACTCGTTGGGCCCGATGCGGAAGCTGGCGGTGAACGGCCGCTTGCTCGTCTTCTCCAGCTCTTCCATGTCGGAGGACTTGTATATTTCGACGAAGAGGTAGTCGCGCGAATCGCTGTGGCCAACGCTGATCGTCCCGGGGGACATGTTCTTCACCTCGATCACGCCGCGTACGCGCTCGCCAATCACGAAATCGAGCGCGTCGAGCTTGAGCGAGACGTTGATTTCGCTTGCCGCGCGCGCCGCCGCGAAAGGCGCGAGCGCCGCGAGAAGAGCCGCCAATTTCAGTTTTATCGTTTTCATATCTTTCGCTATCGGATCGAATATGCGGCCGCCGGCCGCCGGACACCTTGGCGAAACCGGCACAGCTCCGCCGCCAATGGATTCACAACTCTATTTCCAAGCCGTCCCAAGCGGGCTCGGCGACAGTCCCGGAAAGTCTCTTCAGCCAGTCTTCATGCGTCAGATCGTGGCACATATGCACGATGTAGGCCTTGCGAGGCGCGATGCACCCGATGTATTCGAGGCATCTGGCTAGAGACAGATGCGTGGGATGTTCGCGCTCGCGCAGGCAATTCAAAACGAGGACGTCGAGGCCGCGAAGGCGCGCCAGACCTTCCTCGCTTATCGCGTGGCAATCGCTTATGTACGCGAGCGACGCACCGCGTTCGCGCATCACATAGCCGCAGCACGGGAAGCCATGCTCCACGCGGACCGCTTCAAGCTCGATGCCGCCGATGGAAAACGGCGCGGAATTGCCGCGAAACTCGATTTGCGGGCGGTACAGGCCCATCTCGCCGCCCTTCGCGCTTATGTACGGGAAAATCGCGTGCATCTGCGCTATCGTCTCGTCAAGGGCATAGCAAGGCAGCGGCTTGCCGACCACGCGGTATTTCAGTCCGCGGTAGCGCGGATCGTCGCCATCCACAGGGACTTTGACGCCGTTTATCGTATTGAACCGCCTGACGTCGTCAAAGCCCGCCACATGATCCATGTGCGCGTGCGTGAGAACCACGGCATCGACGCGCGAAATCCCGTATTCGATGCAGGCGAGACGCAATTCCGGGGGCGTATCGACAAGAAACGCTTCCCCGGAATCCGCGACGACGTAAGCGCCGCAGCGGCGCCGCCTGTCGCGCGGATCCGCGGATGTGCAGACCCGGCAGCCGCAACCGATCTGCGGCACGCCTACGCTCGTCCCCGTACCTAGAAAACGGAATTTCATCTGCTCCGCAAGCCGCCGCCGGCGAGGCTCTGCGCCCGGCGGCGCGCTTGCGCCCGCCATGCGGCGTTTTTACTTGAAGAACTGTTCGATTTCTTCGAGGGTCTTGCCCTTCGTCTCGGGCATGAAGAACGCCGCGGTGATGAAGTAGATCACGGTGAAGCCGGCGAGCGTGAAGAACACCGCCGCATACCCCACCTTCCCGACCCACGGGTAGAACACCGAGGCGATAGTCGTGGAAACACCCTGATTGATCAAGAGCGCGATCGCCATGCCGTTAGCGCGGATTCGCGCAGGCATAAGTTCGGAAAGCGCCAGCCAGACGCAAACGCCGGGGCCGGAGGCGAAGAAGCCGATGAACACCATGAAGGAAATCGCGGCCGCCCAGCCGGTCACGGGCGATGCGGCGCATATGCCGTGCTCGATGCACCAGAAGCTGCCGCCGACGCCCGCGAGGCCGACGATGATGCCGAGCGTCCCCATCTTCAGAAGGAACTTGCGGCCCTTGAGATCGACGAGCGAAACGGCGACGATCGTCATCACGAGATTCACGATCTTGATGGCCGTGTCGGCGTAGTTCGCGACGATTCCAGGCAGCCCCGATTTGTTGAAAATATCGACGGAGTAGTTGAGGACGGAGTTTATGCCGGTCGCCTGCGTGCACGCGAGCACCACGACCGCAAGGCAGAACGGGTAGATATACTTCTTCTGGAAGAGCGAATCCTTCGCCACGGCCGCATTGTCGTCCTCGACGGCTCTCGCGATATTGCCCGCGGCCTTTTCAAGCTGCTTCTTCAGCCACGTCGGGGATTCCTTCAAACCGAATATCCCAAAAAGGAAGAAGACGCCGGGAATCGCGGAAAGCCAGAACACCGTCTTCCACGCCGTCACTTTCGTGGCCGCCGCGAGCGCGGGATCGTCCGCAGCGCCGAAGAACTTCGTGACGCCGACGCCGACAAGCGCCATGAAAACGAGTCCGATCGTCAAGAAGAGCTGGAACAGCCCCGTCCCCTTGCCGCGGGACTCCGGAGGCAGGCACTCCGCGAGATACATCGGGATCACCACGCCGAGAAGACCGGCGGACGCGCCCTGCACAAACCGTCCGGCCAGCATCACCCAATATACGCCGTCGGAAAATACGATCATAGGAATGGACGAGAGGAATACGAGCGCGCCGATCAATATCGCCTTCTTGCGGCCAAGCCATTCCGCGAAGACGCCGGCAGGCAGCGAGCCGATCACGGAGCCGAAGAGAACCGCGCCCACGACGGTGGAAAGCTTCGCTTCCGTGAAATAGTTCAGCGCCTTGATATACGGCAGCGCCGATGCTATCGCGCCGACGTCGATTCCGTACAGGAGGCCTCCAAGGCCAGCCATCACCATCAAATATACCACATAGCGCTTGGTGTACGCCACGACGCCGCCGGTTCCGTTTTCCATTTTGAATCCCTTCTCTTGGGTGCCATGCCACAACGGCACGGCTTGTCGCATATTATACCATATTTACCCGCCTCTTGGCGCACGCCATGGACGCCTGCGTGAAGTGCCCCCGATGCTTCGCCTCTCACACCTTGATGAATATTTTCTTGCGCATGAGGAAATAGAGAATCGCCCACACGACTAGATATGAAGTCAGCCCGGCAAGCGCCTGGCCCCATTTGTCCGCCCACTTGCACAGTCCCGAGAACAGGAATTTCTGTATCGTGCCGGAAACGCCCATCATCATGAGGATGTATGCGAGAATGGAGTTCTTGCCGACGGGGTCGAATGCGACGGTCCAGCGTTTCCATCCCCTCACGTCCACGATCCAATGGAACAGGGCTAGCATAGCAAGCGAATACGCGGATGCGTAGAGGAAGTACGACGGCGTTCCCAGTTTCTTGATCACCGGGTTGCCGAAGCCGAACTCGAACACGCAGGCTGCCAGCGCGGCGGCGGCGGCCCACGCCGCGAGGAGAAGCGACTTGCGCACGGGAGAGGGGCCGTCCTGCCTTTTGAGAAGTCGGCCCGCGAGCACGCCGAAGAGCGCAATCGCCGCACCGCAGGGAAGCGAGAAGAACGATTCGGGATCGTATTTGCCTTTCAAGTAGAGATGGTTCGGCCAGAGCGTACGATCCCAGTACGCGGCGATGTTGTTTTCCACCACGTAGGGGTTTGCGCCTTCCGGCGCGCCCGGCGCGAGGCAGAAGTGCTGCAGCAGGTAGCAGCCAGCGAGAAACGCGGCGGCGGTCGCCAAGAGCTTCCACGATTTCTTCACGTACATCGATAGCGTGGCCGCGACGCCCCATGAAAGCCCGATGAATCCAAGTATGCTCGGCAGACGGAAGTCCGGATTGAACTTCAATATTCCGCCGAAGGATAGTCCGATGAGAAAGAGCGCGGCGGCGCGCGCGAGGAGCTTTAGCTGGATGGCGGGCGTGGAACGCCCGCGTTTCTGCTGCGCGGCGAGCGAGAAAGGCCAGGATACGCCAGCGAGGAAAAGGAACAGTGGAAAGATCGTATCGTGCTGCGCGAGGCCAATCCAATCTACGTGTTTCATCTGCATGGCGAGCCACGCCTTTGGGTGCCCAAGCGCCGCGCAGATTCCGATCACGAGCGCCGAGCCGCCCGTGATGAAGAACATGTCGAATCCCCTCAGCGCGTCTATGGACGCGACGCGCTGCGAGGGAGCGGAGACGGCTTCCTTGGCTTCGCTTTTCTGCTGTTTCTCCGCCTGAACCGGCACATCGGAAGACTTGGCATTTGACACGGCGACCGTTCCTTTCATTGTCTTTTCAGCGGGGAACTCCCTGGTGGCTGGAGTTGCCGGTGTCAAGGTAGTCCGTCATTTTCAGAGATTGTCCGGCGCCAAACCATTCCGCAAAATGTCCGCGCAGCCATTGCGCAGCGGCATCCGGACATTCTACGACAACCGTCGTTCCCGCATAGAACGCCACGGGCGCGTCCATATCTGATCTGAATTCCACCGGCCTCGAAATCGGGACCAGTTCGATGGCGTTTGGGTTTGTCTTGTTGCCCGCGTTCAATTCCGGCGCCAAAACAGAAACGAATGCGACAAGAACGATAGTTTTTCTCATATGCGTTTTATCCTCCTTTATCGTCGCCCTGTTGATGAATATGGGAATATTATAGCATAATCTGGCATGGTTTTGGCGGGAAGGCGCAGCGTATCGGTCGGTGGTGAAGTTGCCGCATTGCCGGGCTTTCCTCCGGCGCCTTTCCCCGGTTTGCACGCGCGCAAACCCTGGCGGGGCGGCACGGCGCGCGACGATGATCCGCAACGCCCCGCCCGGAGCTTGTTGCCGCTCGCGCCAGTGATTCCAGTCGCATGCAAAGGCGACTGGAGTCACTGGCAAAGGCGACTCCAGTCGCGAGGCAAGGCGACTCCAGTCGCGAGACAAGGCGACTCCAGTCGCGAGGCAAGGCGACTCCAGTCGCGAGGCAAGGCGACTAGAGTCGCGAAAGGAAGCGGCTAAAGTCGCGAAAAGAGGCGGCTAGAGTAGCGAAAGCAGTGGAATCTGGCGGGTGACTTACTTCTTCGCGGCGTGCCGGAGGACGAGCGAAAGGATCCGCTTTGCGCTGGCGCGGACTTTGCGCGGATCGACCCAGCCGTCGCGAATTTGCTTGACGGAATCTTTAAGGGTTCCGCCGTCATTGGGCATTTTCACGTCATTACCGGCGGAAATCTCGGACCAAATGGCGGAAACGGCATACCAATCCGTCATCACGACCCCATTGTAGCCGAGTTCGCCGCGAAGGATGCCGTCGATTGCGCCGGTATCGGCGCCTGCCGCCCGTCCGTTCATGCCATTGTACGACGTCATGATGCAATCTGGCGAAGATTTGGCGAGAAGGATTTCAAATGCACGGATATATATTTCTCTGGCGGCGCGTTCGGATATAATGCAAAGGTGCGAACGGTGGACATTCAGACGGTTGTGCATGACGTAATGCTTGGCCGTGGCGGAAAGGCCGGTGGATTGGATGCCTCGCACCACGGCGGCGCCCATTTCGCCGGCGAGCGCGGGGTCTTCGCCCATGAACTCCATGTTGCGCGCGCAGAGCGGATGGCGGTTGATGTTGATTCCCGGCGCGAGATACACATCCACGCCATACTGCCTGGCCTCAAGAGCCATTGCGCGCCCGACCTCCTCGGCCAAATCCACGTCGAACGAGCCGGCGAGCAGGTCTGTGGAGGGGAAGGAAGTCGTGGTACGCGTCTTGAGCCGCAGCCCCAGCGGGCCGTCCGCAGTCTGCACGCCGGGGACGCCATATTCATCCAGCCTGCCGATAGAGCCGGTGTTGCCGTCCGGGGCGATATTGGGCTTGCCGCAAAAAAGTTCCGCGAGTTCCGCGGC
>DEWI01000137.1:0-1513 GCA_002363575.1 Verrucomicrobia bacterium UBA3214
AGGGCGCGGTGAATTCCGCGCAGGTGTTCACAGATTTGATCACCGCGCCCTTCGCGCCTTTCGGCTACGGGCTGCTCTTCATACTCGCGTGCGCGGCGGTCATCGTCCTCGGCGTCAAGAACGGCATTGAGAAATCCAATCTCGTGATGATGCCGATATTGTTTTTGATGGCGATCGGGCTGGCTGTATATGTAGTGGCGATGCCCGGCTCGCTGAACGGCATAAAATATTATCTCGTGCCGAATCTCGATTGCGTCTCCACACCAGACGGAAAATTCTCGATCGTGCTGATGGGCAAGACGATCCTCGGCGCGATGGGCCAGATGTTCTATTCGCTTTCGCTCGCGATGGGCATAATGATAACCTACGGCTCGTACATGAAGAAGTCCGATTCCATCGAGCGCTGCGTGCGGCGCATCGAAATCTTCGATACGCTGATCGCCGTGATCGCCGGCCTCATGATAATTCCCGTAGTCTATATGTTCGCGGTGAAGACCGGGACGCCGGTGAAGGAAGCGATGAACGCCGGTCCCGGACTGATGTTCGTGACGCTCCCGAAAGTCTTCGCGATGTTCGGCGCCGCCGGCGCATGGATCGGGCTGGCGTTCTTCCTGCTCGTCACTTTCGCGGCCGCGACATCGTCGATTTCGCTTTACGAAGCTTGCGTATCCTCGCTGTGCGACTTCCTGAAACTCGAGCGCCACACCGCCACTACGTTCATGGCCACGCTCATCATGTTCCTCTCGGCGTTCTCTGCGCTGGGCTACGGCGTGTGGGGAGACATCAGGCTCTTCGGAATGCAGTTCCTCGACTTCTTCGACTTCTTCACGAATTCGGTGATGATGCCTGTAGTGGCGATCGCCACGTGCGTTTTCATCGGCTGGTTCGCCGGGCCGCAGCTTGTGATCGAAGAATGCGAAGCAGAGGGCGCGCGCTTCCGCGTCAAGCGTTTCTATGCGTTCATGATCAAGTACCTCGCGCCGTTCCTGATGGTCGCCCTTCTCGTTTCCGAAGTCTGCCGCGCCCTCGGCGTCAAAGGCTGGAGCATTTGACAATCGCGGCAAGCCTTCGCGGCCTGAACGGACATGGAAGAGACATTGTTGAGAATCGACGGTCTGGAGAAGCGCTTCGGCCGGCTTGAAGTCCTCAAAGGAATAACGACGGATATCATGCGCGGCGAAGTCGTCGTGATGATCGGGCCGTCCGGAAGCGGCAAATCCACTTTCCTCAGATGCATGAATCTGCTGGAAACGCCGACAGGCGGCCACATCTATTTCGACGGCGTGGATATAACAAGCGCCACGGATGCGGAAAAGAACCGCATTCGCAGCGAGATGGGGATGGTCTTCCAGCATTTCAACCTCTTCCCGCATTTGACGATTCTGGAGAACATCACGCTCGCGCCCCGCCTCGCAAGGAAGATTCCCGCCGCGCAGGCCGAAGCGAAGGCGCGCGAACTCCTCTCGCGCGTCGGGCTTGCGGAGAAGGCGGCGGCCTATCCGCAGCAGCTCTC
>DEWI01000137.1:1567-18337 GCA_002363575.1 Verrucomicrobia bacterium UBA3214
GGAGGCCAGCAGCAGCGCGTGGCGATCGTCCGCTCTCTCGCGATGGAGCCGAAAGTCATGCTGTTCGACGAGCCAACGTCGGCGCTGGATCCGGAGATGGTCGGCGAAGTCCTCGATGTAATGAAAGAGCTGGCAGCGAACAAAATGACAATGGTGGTGGTCACGCACGAAATGCGCTTCGCGCGCGATGTTTCCAGCCGCGTCCTGTTTCTCGAAGGCGGGAAGATCGCCGAGGAAGGCACGCCAGACAGGATTTTCGGCGCGCCTCAATCGGAGCGCCTGAAACTCTTCCTCGGCAAAGTAATGTAGCAACGGCTTTAACGACACGAAAGAAAGACGATGGAAATGAAAACTTTGAAAATGTCCAGCGGCATTGCCGCGCTCGCGGCGGCATTCATCTGCGGATGCGGCGTGAAGGACGACGGCACGGTGAAATTCGTTGTCGGCTTCGATGCCGACTTCCCGCCTTACGGCTACAAAGACGGTGGAGAGTACAAAGGTTTCGACCTCGACCTCGCGCGCGCGGTGTGCGAAAAGAAAGGCTGGAAGTTCGTCGCCAATCCCATCAACTGGGATGCCAAGGACATGGAGTTGAATTCCGGAGCCATCGACTGCATCTGGAACGGCTTCACCATCCAAGGCCGCGAAGAGGCTTATACTTTCAGCGCGCCGTATATCGACAATTCCCAGGTCGTGCTCGCAAAGGCGGATTCGCCGATTGCGAAACTCGCCGATCTCGCCGGCAGGACGGTCGGCGTGCAGATCGACACTCCCGTACAGAAAGCCCTTTCCTCGGGCGGATCGCGGCAACAGCTCGGCGCGACGTTCAAAGAACTGCTCGTCGAGCCGAACTACAACCAGCTGGTCAATGAATTGAACATGGGCGCGGTCGATGCCGTGGCGCTCGACAGGGGCGTGGCGAAGAAGAAAATGGCGGACTTGCCCGGCAAGTTCAAAATCCTCGATGAAATCGTGATGAAGGAGACGTACGGCATAGGCTTCAAGAAAGGCAATACGCGACTTCGCGACGAAGTGGAAGCCGCGTTGCGCGAACTCGCCGCCGACGGCACGATGGCCGCGCTGGCGGAAAAATACGGCATCGAGAAAGACGCCCTGATATTGTGAATTCGCGGGATTGCGGAACCGGCGCTTCGCGCGCCCCCCGTTCCGCGATCCAGCATCGCCCTGCAGCAGCCGAACCACGGCAGGTAAAATCCGCACTCAGCAATCGCCATGACGCTAACCGGCATGATTTTAGAACTTCTCACCGGCTTGGCCGTATCGGTGGAGATTTTCGTATTTACGCTTCTGATAGCGCTGCCTCTCGGCTTCCCGATCGCGCTAGGCAGGATGTCGCGCAATCCTCTCGTCTCCGGATTCTTCCGCATCTACATCTCTATCGTGCGCGGCACTCCGCTGATGCTGCAGATCATATTCGTATATTTCGCGCCGTACATATTCTTTGGGATGCCGCTCTCGCGCTACCCTCGTATTCTCGCGGCGGTTCTCGCGTTCGGCTTCAACTACGCCGCCTACTTCGCGGAAATATACCGCGGCGGCATGCTCTCGATCGAACATGGCCAGCGCGAAGCGGCCATGGCCCTCGGGCTGGACAAACGCCAGACGTTCTTCCGCATCATCCTGCCGCAGACGATAAAGCGCGTCATACCTGCCGTGGGCAACGAGGTTATCACTCTCGTCAAAGACACTTCTCTCGCCTTCACCATCGCCGTCACGGAGATGTTTACCGTCGCCAAGCAGCTATCCTCCGCCAACACGACGATGACGCCGCTGATCGCCGCCGGCCTTTTCTACTACATTTTCAACTATATCGTCGCCTACGCCATGGAACGCCTGGAGCGACACTACAGCTACTACAGCTGCTAGACTCCCGGAAAACCGGAATTCCAGGCTCCTTTAGAAGGCCGCTTCCCGTCGTTGCGCCGGTGAAACGGGCGCGAAAAATGGTATAATATGCACCAGCCGCGGAATGCGGAGGAAATCAGATACGGTGGTATTGCAATGAAGACTGTCACTCTCGAAATCGAGCGCTCGATGGCGTCGTCGAGCTGGATACGGAAGATGTTCGAAAAAGGCCTCGAACTGAAGAAACAATATGGCGAAGATGCCGTGTGCGATTTTTCGCTCGGCAATCCCGACGTGCCGCCGCCGGCGAAGGCGCGCGCCGCGCTCGAAGAAATCGCCGCGGGCGCCGGGCGCCCGCTCGCGCTCGGCTACTGCCCGAACGCCGGCATACCCGCCGTGCGCGAAGCCATGGCCGCCTATCTGACGCGCCAGCAGAAAACGCAAGTCGCCGCGAAGGATATCGTCATGACCGTCGGCGCGGCCGGCGCGCTGACGAGTTTCTTCCGCGCAGTCACGGAGCCTGGCGACGAAGTCATCGCGTGCGCGCCGTACTTCGTCGAATACGGGGCGTACTGCGGGCATTTCGGCGGCGTGCTGAAGCCGGTGCCGTCGATTCCGCCGTCATTCCGTCCCGACATAGCGGCGATAGGCGCGGCGATCACTCCCAAGACGCGCGCGATTATCCTCAATTCGCCCAACAACCCGACCGGCTGCATCTACAGCGAAGAGGACATGCGCGCGATCGGCGCGCTTGTAGATCGCGAAAACGAGCGCCGCGAAGCGAGCGGCGAACGCGCGATGTTCATCGTCTCCGACGAGCCGTACCGCGCCTTCGCCTACGATGGCGCCGAAGTCTGCCCGATGCTTCCAATCTCCAAGTGGGTGTGCGTGCTGGGCAGCTTCTCGAAAACCCTTTCGCTCGCGGGCGAGCGCATCGGCTATTTCCTCGCCAATCCCGCGATGCCCGGCGAAGAAGCGCTCGTCGCCGCCGTGACGCTGACGACGCGTACGCTCGGCTTCGTGAACGCGCCAGTGATCGGCCAGAAACTGGCCGCCGGCCTGCTCGACGAGACCGTGGATATCGCGATTTACGATCGCCGCCGCCGCCTCATGGCGAAAGTCCTTCGCGACGCCGGCATAGAGTTCGAAATGCCGAAAGGGGCGTTCTACTTCTTCGCCAAGTCCCCTGTCGAAGACGACACGCTCTTCGTGGACGCCCTACTCGCCGAACGCATCCTCGCGGTGCCCGGGCGCGGCTTCGGCTTCGCGGGATACGTGCGGCTCTCCTGCTGCGTGGATGAAGCGATAATCGAACGCTCCGCCGACGGCTTCAAGCGCGCGGCAGCCCGCTTGGCGGGCGCCCGCTGAGCGCGGCGCCGGGCGCTTCCGGCGAGCCGGCGCGGAAGACGACAAGACCAAGAAAGGAGCAAAGCATGAGCATCCTGCCGATAATACTCGCGGCGGCGCCGATAGTCGATCCCGTCGCGCACAGCGTATCTTTCGAAGTCGTCTCGACGGATTGCGGTCTCGACGCGCCGCTCGAGTTCCTCGTCGCAGGCCCCGGCAGCGACCACGACTACGAGGCGATGTTCCTCGCGGAAAACCCAGTGGAGGAAATCGCCGCCGCGTTCGACAAGGCCGGCATTCCGCGCGGCTCGCCTACGGACGTGACCAAATGCCGCTTCTGGCCCGTCGGCGACGAAGTGACGATAGAGCCGGATCTCTGGACGCTTCTAAAGGAGTTGCACGCCGAAGGCAGACCGCCGGTGCTCTACACCGGCGGCGCCAGGAACTCGGCAGGCGCGCCGCTCGCGGCCGCGGAATCGCCGAACGCCATCTTCGCGCTCTACGACTGCCCGCAATCGCTCATGCAGTTCGACGATTCCCTCGCGCAGTCTTCGACATATGGCCGTTTCAAATGCGCTGTCAAGATCCCGAAAGGCGAAAAGCGCACGCTGAAAATCTCGTGGAACGGCCGCAAGCTCCACGAGCGCGTCGCGCTTGCGCTGGAGCCGGGCGGCCTCGCCGCGGCCATGGCAAGTTTGCGCGACAAGGCCGCGAAAGGCGTAGAATTGGATGTCACGCCGTCCTTCGCGCCGTCTATGACGGTAGAGGAAGCCCATGCCGCCGCATCCGCGCTGGCGGCGGTGGAATCCGCCGCGGTCAAAATAAACGGACATGCCGAGGGGCAGTTCTTCTATCGCGCATTTCTTCCGCTCGAGCGCTGGCGCGAGCGCGCCGGCCGGCTCTCGCAGCCTTGCGAAGTCCGCTTCGACAAGGCGGGCAAGCCTACGCTGACGACGATAGAGGAAGATTGGACGACGAACCCGGACTCGACCGACCCGCTGCTCATCGTCAAAGAAAATGTCGATTTCGCGTCCATCGCAGCCGGCTCGAAGATCGACACCTGCCTCATCTTCGCGCCGCGCGCGATGAAGCTTTCGGAAGTATTCGCCGTGCGCCGCCTCCTCCCGGCCGGCATAAAGAACTATTACGTCTTCGCGGAATAGCGAGCTGCGCTGAAAATGAAAACCGATATGCCGCTGGCGGCGCGCATGCGCCCGCGTACGCTTGATGAAGTCGCCGGCCAGGCGCACATCCTCGCGCCGGGCAAACTCCTGCGCAGAGTCATCGAAGCCGACCGCCTGACGAATATCATTCTCTACGGCCCTCCGGGATGCGGCAAAACTTCCCTCGCGGAAGTCATCGCGGCGACGACGCAGCGCAACTTCGTCCGCCTCTCCGGCGTCGTCTCCGGCGTCGCGGACATCCGCAAAATCTGCGAGCGCGCGCGCGATGAACTCGGCGGCAGGGGGACGATACTCTTCATCGACGAAATCCACCGCTTCAACAAATCCCAGCAGGACGTCCTGCTGCCATTCGTCGAAGACGGCACCGTCGTGCTCGTAGGCGCGACGACGCACAACCCGAATTTCTTCATCAACACCCCTTTGACATCGCGCTCGCTAGTCTTCGAGCTGAAGCAGCTCTCGCCCGAAGACATAGGCGCGCTGATCGACCGCGCGCTCGCCGACAAAGAGCGCGGGTGCGGCGCCATCCCGTCGAAGCTGGACGACGATGCGCGCGCATTTCTCTCCGCCGTCTGCGACGGCGATGCGCGGCATGCGCTCACCGCGCTAGAGATCGCGATGCGCTCGACGCCTCCGGACGACGGCGGCGTCGTCCATCTCACGCTCGCCGTGCTGGAAGAGTGCGTGCAAAAGCGCCGCGTCCTCTACGACAAAAAAGAAGACGGCCACTACGACACGATTTCAGCGTTCATCAAATCCATCCGCGGCTCCGATCCGGACGCGGCGATATACTGGCTGGGGAAGATGCTCGTCGCCGGCGAAGACCCGCGCTTCATCGCGCGCAGGCTGGTGATCAGCGCGTCGGAAGACATAGGCAACGCCGATCCGCGCGGAATCTCCGTGGCGATCGCCGCTTTCCAGGCGTGCGATTTCGTCGGCATGCCCGAGTGCGCAATCAATCTCGCGCAGGCGACGACGTATCTGGCGTCCGCGCCGAAATCCAACGCTTCCTGCGCGGCGATATCCGAAGCGATGGCGGACATACGAGCAAATGCCGTGCAGGCCGTCCCGGAGCATCTCAAGAACAAGCATGTCAAGGCGATAGGCTCGAATGAAGTCGTAGCGTACAAATATCCGCACGCTTTCGCGAACCACTACGTCAAACAAGATTATATGGGCGTGAAGAAAACATACTACCGCCCGACGCAGCAGGGCTACGAAATCAACATCTCCAAGCGCCTCGAAATGCTCCGCGCGCAATGAGAGGCGCGGCGTTTTCCACCGGCAGCCGGGCAGCAAAGAAATTCCGCAAATGCATCTGAACGCATGGCATAGGTTGTTCCGCGTGGTCAATATACCTACTGTGCCCGGCGACGTATTCGCAGGCGCGGCCGCCGTCCATGCCGCATGCTCCGCCGGCGCCTTCGCATGCGCGGCGCTCGCATCCATCGCAATCTACATGGCGGGACTCGCCGACAACGACATCGTCGGCGCGCCGACGGATGCCGCCCGCCCGATCCCCGATGGCGAAATCTCGATGCGCGCGGCGCGCATCGCGCGCGGCGCCTGCCTGGCGGCCGCCGCGGCATTCGCCGTCGCCGGCGGTTTCGGGATTCTCTGGTGGGCGTGCGCGGCCGCGCTTGTCGCCGCTTGCGCGGTGTACAACCGCACGAAGGCGTGGGGCGTAATGGGGCTTTGCAGAGGCTTGGACGTCGCCCTCGGTGCGTCGCTTGCCACGACGGGCGAAACGTGGTTCGCGAGGCCGGGGGCGCTTTGCGCCGTCGCGGCGATGACGCTCTATGTGGCGGCGCTGACCAAATACTCCGAAGGCGAAGATGCCGATCCGCGCAAGCGCCGGCGCGTCGGCCTTCTCGTCGGCGCGATAGTCTTCGTGCAGCTAGCGATACAGCTGCCCTTCTTAGAGCCGGCGATGCTGGCCTCAGGCGCCGCGATGACGGCGCTGACGCTTCTCGCGCGCCGCGCCTTCCCCCGCGTCGCGGCATCGTGAGGATGGCGGAAGCGGCAGATTGCAAACGGAGCGCCGGCACGGGAAAGGCTGGAAGAGGAAATGAAAAAATTGCACGCGATAGTTGCGAATCTCGGATGGAGGACGCTGGAACGGCGGCGCGCAACGCGCATCGCCGGGATGTCGTTCGAGCCTGCCGGGAGCGTCTTTCCCGCCGTGACATGCACGGCGCAAGCGACGAAGCGCACCGGCCTCGCTCCGTCGGAGCATGGAATGCTCTCCAACGGCGTGTGGATCGACGCATTGCGCCGTCCGCTTTTCTGGGAGCAGAACAGTCGGCTCGTCGCCGGCAAGCGCCTCTGGGGAAGCTCGACGGGGCTGTTCTTCCTCCAGCAATCGCTCGGCGAAGACGTGGAGATGATCGTATCGCCTGCGCCGATCCACAAGCATGGAGGCGGCATGGTCATGGCATGCTACGCAAAGCCCGAAGGCCTGGACGCCGCGCTGGAAAAGCGGCTCGGCAAATTTCCGCTTTGGCGCTACTGGGGGCCGCTCGCATCTCCGAAGGTAGGCAGGCGGTGCATCGACTGGTTCGAAGCCGCCACGGCCCTGCACGACGTCGAAGAAGCGTATCTGTACCTGCCAACTCTCGACTACGCCGCGCAGAAACACGGCCCGGACTCTCCGCAGGATCTCGCCGCGTTCGCGGAACTGACGCGCCAGCTCGAACGTCTGGCCGCGCTCTGCGAGGCGCGCGGCTGCGCGCTAGATGTCGAAGGCGATTACGAGATCGCGCCTGTGACGGCGCCGCCCGTGCGCCCGAACGCGATTCTGCGCGAGCGCGGGCTTTTCCGCGTGCGCCATGTCGCCGGGATGGCGTACCCCGATTTCCACGAGACGCGCGCATTCGCGCTTTGCGACCATGAAATCTGCATCGTCCACGGCGAAGCGAAGGCCGAAGCCGTGAAAGCGCTGCTCGCGGCGGGAATCTGCGAAGAGACGGCGCTCGACGGCGTTCTTCTCGCGCGCGAAGGCTCGTGGTGCGAATATAAATGGTGGGAGAAGGCGGCGGAAGCCCCGGACTACGCCTCGCATGTCGATATCCACAACAAGCCCGGCTTCGACCCGACGGAACTGTTTTTCTTCGGTCGCGGCACCGTGCGCGGCACGCACGGCCGCGCGCGCGAAATCGCGCGCTCCGCATGAGCGCGAATGCGGCCCGGCAAACCAGATGCAAAGAACACATACCATGAAGACGATACAGGAAATCGTTGATCTCGCAAGCGCCTACTACTCCAGCGCGGTGCTTTTCGCCGCGCTGGATATCGATCTCTTCGGTCAGGTCGAGCGCGGGGATTTCACGGCGAAGACGCGCGGCCTGCGGCTCCTCGCAGACGCCTGCGCGGCGATCGGCATTCTCGAAAAGACCCCGGAAGGCGCATATCGCAACACGAGCGCGGGGAAGCTCGCGCTCATCCCCGGCGCGCCGGCCGATCTGACAAAGGCGATTCGCTACAATCGCGACGTCTATCCGGCGTGGGGGAAGCTCGCCGAATTCGTCCGCACCGGCAAACCCGTCGAACGCCCGCAGCTACATCTCGGCGAAGATATCGAGCGCACGAAAGTCTTCGCCGCCGCGATGTTCGGACGCGCCATGGGCATAGGCAAAGCCATAGTGCCAATGTTGCACGGCCTGCACGGCAAGGTGCTGGATCTAGCCGGCGGCCCCGCCGCCTACGCGATTCTCATGTGCCAGAGCAACGAATATCTGCGCTGCACCACCGTCGATCTTCCGGCGATTTCCGCGGAGGCGCGCGGCTATGTCGAGCGCTTCGGGCTTTCCGGGAGGATAGAGTGCCGCGCCGGCGACTACCACAGCGACGAATACGAAGCGGGCGAATATGACGCCGTCACGATTTTCGGCGCGCTGCACCAGGAGTCGCCTGCCGATATTCTCGCTATCCTCAAGCGCGCGAACCGCGCTCTCAAGCCCGGCGGACGGCTTTTCGTGCTGGATATGATGACGGACGCGACGCACACAAAGCCGGTGTTCTCCGCCCTTTTCGCTGTCAATATGGCGCTGACGACGGAAAACGGCTGGGTGTTCGCCGATTCCGAACTGAAAGAATGGATGCGGGAAGCGGGGTTTGCGCCCGGCGAGACTCAGAGCGTGCCGCCGCCCATGCCGCACTCGCTCGTCTGTGCGCAAAAGCTCCCCGCGCGCCCCGCTCCCCTTCCAGGCGAAACCGCCGAGATACGGAATTGACCATGCCGCCGCAATCCTTGAATTTCACCGCGCTCGATTTCGAGACGACGGGCTACGAAGGCGGCGGGACTAACGACCCCTGGCAGCTGGGCATAGCAGTCGTCGAAAACGGCAGAATCGTCGAAACGCGCGAATGGTTCTTCGGCACGGTGCTCACGCCCGACTGCGAACCGATGCTCGCGCAGTGGGACGAATTCTTCCCGTATCTCTCCGGCAAGCCGCTCGTCGCGCACAACATCGCCACCGAACGCACGATTCTCCGGCGCTTCGCCCCGCTTACCCCGTGGGGGCCGTGGACGGACACGCTCAAGGTGGCCAAGGCGCGCTATCGCGGATTGGAAAGCTACGCGCTTGGCGACATATGCGATCTCTTCGCGCTGACGCCCGCGATCGAAGGCCGTACGTGGCACGACGCGCTCTACGACGCCGTGGCATGCGCGAATCTCGCCATCTTCCTCGGCGTCCCGGAATGACAAGCCGGAACCGGGCGGGCGCGTTCAATCCGCCAGCGCATCCGGCGGCATGTCCGAAGGGATTGCCCAGCCGGAGGGCGAGAAGTCGAAGTCGAACACGCGGATTCCGTCCGGGGCGCAGTTGCGCTTGAACGCCTGCGAAACAAGACGGCGCAGGAATATCCGGCGCGTCTTTTCTATCGTCGCGGCGTCGTAGGCGCCGGCAAAGAATTTCTGCGCCGCCTCGCCCAGCTCTTCAGGATCGAGGCCGTTGACGATGAAATTCCAAATGAAGAAATCGTGCAGCTCGTATGGCCCGATGGTGTTTTCCGTGATTTGCCCGGCGACAAGCTCTGGCGATACCGGCGTCGCCACGATGTCGAGAAGCGCCTCGCCTGCGATGCCGCCGTGCGCGTTCGCCCACCATTCGCAAACCTTCCGCACCACAGTCTTCGGCACGCCGTTATTGACCCCGAACATAGACATGTGGTCGCCATTGTATGTGCACCACCCCAGCGCGATCTCCGAGAGGTCGCCGGTGCCGAGGACGATCGCGCCGAGCATGTTCGCCTTGTCCATCAGCACCATCGTGCGCATGCGCGCTTGCGCGTTCTCGTACGCGGCATCCGGCGTCGAGCCGTCGTGGCCGATGTCCTCCAAATGCATTCTGCATGTGCGCGTGATATCGATCGTCTCGAGGGGTATTCCAAGGCCGTCGCAAAGGCGTCCGGCATTCCCCTTCGTGCGCACGGTCGTGCCAAAGCCCGGCATCGTGTAGGCGTGGATGCCGCGGCGATCCAGCGAAAGCGCATCGAATGCCTCTGCCGCCACGAGAAGGCACAAGGCGGAATCCAGCCCTCCGGAAACGCCGATTACCACATCGCAGACGCGGATGCGCTCAAGCCGCTTGGCAAGCGCCGCCGTCTGGATCTTAAAGACATCGGCGGGCTGGCAAGGGAATGGCGCGCCGGCCGCGCGCTTGGTGGGGCGATTCGCGAGACTGCCGAGGCTGCCGCCGTCGGCGAGATACTTCTGAAGTGAGGCGTTGATCTTCATGACGCGAATTATACCATATATTCTTCCGCAATGGCTACGACTCCGCAATCATTCGCCACATGCCGGGCGTGACGCGCAACGGGCGCAGGTGCCGGAAATGCCGCCCCGGAGGTGCGTCTTGCCGATGACAGGAGCGCGAAACTCCACAGCTACCGACGCGACTGCTGGCGACTCCAGTCGCACGCCAAAGCGACTCTAGTCGCCAGCAAAGGCGACCCCAGTCGCGCGCCGAGGCGACTCCAGTCGCGAGAAAAGGCGACTCCAGTCGCGAGAAAAGGCGACTCCAGTCGCCAAGACGGGCGACTCCAGTCGCCAAGACGAACGACTAGAGTCGCAAGAGGTGGCCATCGGGCAGACTCGAAAAGTCGGTCAATGAGGGGCATTAGACCAGCAAAAGGGAAAATAACGGCTGGACAGGCTGGCCGGAGGACGAGGACTGGCAAATGCGGCAGAAGATTCCCCCGCATCGAAACGCCCGGCACAGAAGGCATAAAATATGATATAATATGCGCAACATGCGGCAATCAAAGGCTAGAACATGAGAGACATATTCGCAGACGGCGAGAAATTCCGCAGCTACATAATCGATCGCGAACTTGGGCGCGGCGGGCTTGGGGCCGTGTATCTAGCGCATCACGCGCTGATGGATGCCGATTTTGCGATAAAGATTCTAGATCCCGATGTAGCCGAGGTCAACCCCGAATATGTAAAGCGCTTCGTGCGCGAGGCGAAAATCGCCTCGAAGATTCGGCATGCCGGTCTTGTCGCCGTCCACGATGTCGGTTTCGACGACGCCAAAGGCGTCTATTTCATCGTGATGGACTATGTAAACGGCTGGGATTTGCGCGCGTCCATCGGGATGGGCGGGGCGATCAATCCCGATGAAGCTGTTCGGATAGTCTCGTGCGTCGCGGAAGCGCTGGCGGCCGCCGAACCTTTCGGCGTGGTGCATCGCGATATAAAGCCGGAAAACATAATGATCGACCAAAACGGCTGCGTCAAGCTTGTCGATATGGGCGTTGCGAAAGCCCGCGATACCGATTCGCTCCAGACTACGCCGCAAACGATCTTCGGCACGCCCAACTACATATCCCCCGAGCAGGCGCGCGACGCCAGCAATGTCGATGCGCGCGCGGACATCTATTCTCTCGGCATCGTCCTTTTCGAGCTGCTTTGCGGCCGCCGCCCGTACGAAACCAAGAATCCTCGCGACGCGCTGGTGATTCTGCTTTCCTCGCAACCCGTCCGCGACATACGGGAATTCAAGCCGGATATCGATCCCGGCCTGGCGGCGATTATCGCGAAAATGTGCGAGAAGAATCCCGCGAAGCGGATACCCAGCGCATCGGCGCTCATCGCGGCTTTCCAGAAAGCCGGCTATGCCACCGGGCAGCGGATTTCGGCGCAGGCGCAGGCGATGCCGACCGTCGATATGGGCAAAATCATCGCGACGCCGCAGAACAACACGCCTTACGAGCCGCAGGACACCATGATAAAGGAATTCATGCTCGCCCGCAAGACGAAGAAGATAACGCAGAATATCGCGATCGCCGCGCTGATGGTATCGCTCGCCGCGTTCATCGCCGTGGCGATCCTGTTCATTTCGCGCTCGTAGCCGCGCGCGCCGCCGGCAGGCCGGCGTTCCCGCGTATTCGCCGGTGCTTTAGAAGTCCGACGAATCGCAGACGAGCGAATCCATGATGTAGTCTTTGCGCTCCGGGGTGTTCGCGCCCATATAGAACTTGATCGTCTTTTCTATATCGGTATCGTCCGAGCAGACTACAGGGGTAAGGCGCATGTCCTTGCCGATGAAATCCTTGAATTCCTTGGCGTTCAACTCGCCCAGGCCCTTGAAGCGCGTGGTCTCGCAGCCGCGCCCGCATTTCGCCTGCGCCTTTAGCTTTTCCTCTTCGGAGAAGCAATAGTACTGCTCTTTCTTGTTGCGGACGCGGAAAAGCGGCGTCTCGAGAATGAACACGCGCCCGTCCGTCACAAGCTGACGGTAGAAGCGCATGAAGAATGTAGAGAGCAGCATGCGGATGTGCAAGCCATCGACATCGGCATCTGTCGCAAAGATGATTTTCGCGTACCTGAGATGATCGAGCGTGTCTTCGATATCGAGCGTCTTGATGAGGTTGAAGAACTCTTCGTTTCGGTACAGGACGTCCTTGTTAAGCCCGAACGTGTTCAAGGGCTTGCCGCGCAGGAAGAAGACGGCCTGGTTCATGGCATCGCGCGCAAGACCGAGCGTGCCGCCGGCCGACTGCCCTTCCGTCAGGAAAATCATCGTGTCGTTGCCCTCGGCAAGACCAGTCTTCTTGTCGATCTTGTCGAGCTTCAGGTGGCGCTTGCAATCCTTGAGCTGCGGCACGCGCACGGAGACGGCTTGCGTGCGCTCGCGCGCCTGCTTCTTGATCGCGTTGAGCTGCGAACGGATTTTCCCCGTCTCCTCGATTTTCGCGATGAGTTTTTCCGTTTCTGCCGGCGAACGGTGCAGGATGGTCTCGATTTCCTTGCGCATTTCCGCGACCAGCTCGGCGCGGATGTCGTTCATGACGAGTTTGATTTTCGTCTGCCCCTCGAAGACGGGATTCATTATCCTGATCGCGACGGCGCCGACGAGGCCGTCGCGTATATCGTCGCCGTCGAACTTCTTCTTCGGGTCGAAGTCGTTCAAGGCCTTCGTGAGGGCTTCCTTGAAAGCGGTGAGGTGAGTGCCGCCGTCAGTCGTGTATTGACCGTTGACGAACGAATAGTATTCCTCGCCGAAGCGGTTGGTGTGCGTGAAGATTATCTCAAGATTCTTCGTCTTTATGTGGAAAGGCGTGTAGAGGCGTTCGAAGCGCGCTTCGTCGGCGATCAGATCCCCCAAGCCCCGCTCCGAGCAGATCGTCTGGCCGTTGAGAGAGATCGTCAAGCCGGCATTGACGTAGCAATACATCTTCATGCGGCGCAAGACGTGCTCTTCGCGGACCTTGAAATTCTTCAACACCTTGACGTCGGGTTTGTAGCGGATGTACGTGCCGTTGCTTTCGCGCGTCTGGCACTTGCCGCGCTTCTGCGACTGCAGGCGCCCTTCGCGGAAAAACGCCTCGGAATATTCTCCGTTGCGGAACGACCGCACCTCGAAAAACTCCGAAAGCGCATTGACCGCCTTGGTGCCCACGCCGTTCATGCCGGCCGAGAACTGGAAATTCTTGTTGTCGAACTTGCCGCCCGTGTTCATCTGGCTGACGCAATCCACGACTTTCTCCAGCGGAATGCCGCGCCCGTAGTCGCGCACGGTCGTCTCTCCCGTGGTGTAATCGACGGTGACGTCGATGCGCTTGCCGTTCCCCATCACGAATTCGTCGATGGAGTTGTCTATCACTTCCTTGATGAGGATGTAAATGCAATCGTGGTACATCGCGCCGGTGCCCGGCTCGCCCACATACATGCCGGGACGCAGGCGGATATGCTCCACCGGGTCGAGATGAACAATGTCTTCTGCTGAATAATCGGCCATTTCAGGTTAGCGGTTTGAAGCGTTCAGTTTTCGGCTTGCTGCTTGCGAAAACATATTCTGTTGATAATATCGGTGAAGTTCTTGCCGCCTTTGAGAATCTCTATGGAGATGCGCAGATACAGGCACTTGACAGGCGAAGTCTCGAAACGCGGGAAGCGCACGGCGTCCTTCTCCGTGGTGACGAGCGCATCCGCGCCCATGTCGGCGGAGCGGTTGAGAGCGTAGAGAATCTCGTCGGACTCGTAGCGGTGGTGGTCGGCATAGCGCTCGCACCACACCACCTTCGCGCCGAGATGGCGCAGGGAATTCTCGAAGCCTTTCGGCGAAGCGATGCCGGAAAGCGTGCAGAGCGTCTTGCCGCGCAGCCAGTCGAGCGGAAACTCCTCGCGGCTCCAGACATCGCGCAAAAGCCGCGGCGTGTGGTTGCACTCGACGATTTCCGCCTTGCTGTTCAGGCGGCGAATCTCTTCGCGCACGGCCGAGACGTCGCCGCGGCATTTCGTAAGGAAGATTATATCCGCCCTCTTCAAGTGCCGCGCGGGTTCGCGCAGTATGCCGCGCGGCAGCATGTGGCCGTTGCCGAAAGGATTGCCCGCGTCCACGAGCACGACTTCGACGGAATGCTTCAGCCGCTGGTACTGGAAGCCGTCGTCGAGAATAAGCGTGTCGCATCCAAGGCGCTTGATCGCGTATCTTCCGGCCTTGACGCGGTTGCGATCCACCACGACGGCGACGCCGGGGAGATTCGATGCGAGCATATACGGCTCGTCGCCGCCCGTCGCTGCATCGACGAGGATTCTCTTGCCGTCGGAAACCACGAGCGGCGGATCGATGACCTGCGTAAAGACGCGCTGCAGGAGCGGCGCTTCCTTGCGGCGGTAGCCGCGCGAGAGTATCGCCACCTTCCGCCCCTCCGCAGCGAGCGTGCGCGCGAAAATCTCGGTGACTGGCGTCTTGCCTGTCCCTCCCGCGGTGACATTGCCGATGGAGATTACCTGTATGCCGAGCGGAAAGCGCTTGAGTATTCCCGTATTGTAGAAGAAATATCGTATCGAGACGATCGCCGCGAAGACGTGCGAGAAGACGTTGAGAACGCCAAGAAGCATCCTGATGCCGAAAGGCTGGTTTTGGTCCGCGCCCTTCTCCTGAATCAGTTTTACGAGATAATTCTCCAGCCGTTCGAAACCGTTCTGTCTAGCCTTCCGCATCGGAAAAATGAACTCGCATATTTGCGAAGCGCGGCATATTATACCACACTTTCGGCCGCCGCGACCAACGAGATTGGCAAAAGGTTGAAAAAGCCCGGCCGCGCACAAAGCGCGAACGGGCGGCGCCGCCTCCTCTCAATGCGCCTCCAGCCAGTTGCGGCCCGTCCCGATGCCGACGTCGAGCTTGACGCCGAAATCGTACGCATGCGTCATTTCTTCGCGCAGCAGCGCGGTCAGGCGCGCTTCCTCGTCCTTCGGGCAATCGAAAAGCAGTTCGTCGTGGATCTGCAGCACCATGCGCGCGCGCAGGCCTTCCGCGCGCACGCGGCGATCCACGCGCACCATGGCGAGCTTGATGAGGTCCGCCGCGCTGCCCTGTATGGGCGTGTTTATCGCGTCGCGCTCGGCGGCCTGGCGGGCCGTGGCGTTGCGGGAGTTGATGTCGCGCAAAGTGCGGCGGCGCCCGAGGATCGTCTGCGCGTACCCCTTCTCGCGCGCATCGGAAATCGCGCGCGCCATGAATTCGCGAATCTTCGGATAGAGCTTGAAGTATGTGTCTATCAAAGCTTGCGACGCCTTGCGGGAGATTCCGAGCCGCTGGGAAAGCCCGAACGCCGAAATACCGTAGATGATTCCGAAGTTGACCATTTTGCAGTGCGAGCGCTGCTCCGCCGTCACGAGAGGATCCATCACGCCATAGACGCGCGCGGCCGTCGCGCGGTGGATGTCTTCGCCATTGGCGAACGCCTCCAGCATGGCTTCGTCACCGGAGAGCGCCGCCATGATGCGCAGTTCGATCTGCGAATAGTCGGCGGAGACGAGTACGTGGGCGTCGTCACGCGCGACGAACGCCTGGCGGATTTTCCTGCCGCGCTCGGTGCGCACGGGGATGTTCTGGAGATTTGGATCGGACGAGGCGAGACGGCCGGTCTCCGTGAAAGCTTGCGAGAATGTCGTATGCACGCGCGACTCTTCGTCGATCAGCGCAGGGAGTTTATCGACATACGTCGATTTCAACTTCGCGCACGCGCGGTAGTCAAGGACGAGAGGAACGACAGGATGCGCGTCTGCCAGCTTCGAGAGAACCTTTTCATCGGTGGACCACTGTCCGGACGGCGTGCGCTTCGCCGCCGATCTGTCCAGCCCGAGGACGTCGAAAAGCAGCTCGCCGAGCTGCCGCGGGCTGTCGGGATTGAAGCCGGGATTCGCGTAGCTCTTGATCTGCGTCAAGAGCGAAACGATTTCCCCGTCGAGTTCGGTGGAGAAAGCGGCGAGCGCGCCGGTATCGAGGCGTATCCCTTCGCGCTCCATGTCGATGAGGATTTTCACGAGCGGCTCTTCGCAATCGGCCAGCGCGCGCATCGCGCCGGCTTCTTCGACGCGCGGGCGCAAGGCGTCGTCGAGCCGCAAGGCGACTTCCGCGTCTTCGGCGGCGTAGTCGAGAATCTCCGCGGGGGCGAGATCGTCCATCGCACGCTGCGGCTTGCCGCGCTCCTTCTCGCCGATCAAACGCTCGATCGGTATGGGCTTGTAGTTCAGGTATTCGAGCGAGAGCGCATCGAGGCCGTGGCGCGCGGCGGCGTCCAGGCAGTAGTGCGCGAGCATCGTATCGCGCGGCACGCCGCCGAACCCGATCCCATAGCGAAGCAGGACGGAGCGGTCGAACTTCACATTGTGCGCGACGAACGTCTTTTCAGGGTCGGCAAAGAGCGGACGGAAGATGTCGATAAACTCCGCCGTCACGTACCACGCGACGATCGGGGCGTCGCCAGCACCGTCTTCCGGCCGTGCATGCACGGCGAAGGAAAAGCCGACGAGTTTGCAGCCATGCGCGTCCGTGGCGGAGAAATTCCCGGATGCCGCCGTCTCGGTGTCGAAAGCGATTGTCGTTTCGCGCCGGAGGCGCGCGAGAAGCTCCTC
>DEWI01000029.1:0-3457 GCA_002363575.1 Verrucomicrobia bacterium UBA3214
TCTCCAGGCGATATGCCGCGCATGCATTGTTTTCCCGCTCGTCGCTCGGAGGCCCGAACGCCATGCACTCCCCCAAAAGGGTGAGAAAATACAATTCCGCGTGCTCTATTATGCAAGCGGTTTACTCAATACACCCCCATCGAATTTGCTATAATATAGGCAAACTTAAAGGAAGAGGTTTGCGGTTGCGGAATCTGGAGCGCATTGCCAGCCGATGGACTTCCCGGAGCTGCATCGAATCCTTCCAATAAGTATATTGATCTGAAAAGAGAGAAAGGGAAAATAATGAAAAAGGAGATGGTGGCGGTTTCGGCGATTTGCGCGGCAATTGGCGCATTCGCCGCTGATATTTGCACATTCGAAACCGGTAATGATGGTTGGACCGATGGTACTCCCACCGCCGCCGCCGCGCCGACGCAGCCCGCCAATGGCTATGCGATTACCGATGCAGCTCATACGCAGGTTCTCGCGATCGAGGGCACGGCCACAAAGACTCTGACCACTTCTTCCTCCGCAATTCAGTCCGCCGATTTCCTCGTCAAGGTCGTCGCCGCCGATGAAGATCCTGCGGTGAACGATATTTCCGACGCCCGCTTCGCGCTCGCTTTCGATGAGGAATGCAACCTCGTAGGCTACATGGGCAGCGGCAACACCTTCACGACTCTCGGCGGCCCCTACACTGCCGATAGCTGGATTCGCATCACCGTCGTGGTCGCCACCACGGAGAAAAAAGCATGGGTCGCCGTCGATGGCGAGCTTCTGGACTCCACTGGCTACACGCTTACCGGCGACACGACCGGCGCGCTTACCCAGCTCAAGATCATCGGCACTTCGCAGATCGACGATGTAGTCGTGAAGGACGAGTCGAGCACGGCCTATGACATGTACGCGGCCGTCGAGAAAGACGGCACTGCTTCGACCGTCCCATCCGATGTCAAGGACGCGAACGGGAACACCGTCGCCGTGCCGCTGAACTACCTCACGGTCAATGACAAGGCCGCCGCAAATGTCAATGAAAAGATCACTGGCTCCCAGCTGACCTATGCGCAGGCTTATCAAGCCGGCGTCGCTCCTGCGGAAGGCGCCAAATTCGAAATTTCTGGAGCTGCGCAGGAAGACGGCAGCGTCGTCTTGACGTTCCCCGGCAACTGGGACGCCGCCACTTACAAGGTCAAATACGGCACGACGCCTGACGCCATCACGACTGTCGTCGCCAACGCGACTCCCGTGAAAGATCGCGACGTAAACAAAGTGACGCTTGCGCTTCCCGATTCCGGCGTGCTCTTCTACGCCGTCACGCGCTAAAGCGGTAAAATTTTTTCTCCAGAGACTTTGCGTCCGGGTTCCCTCTCTTCCCCGGTCGCGGGTCTCTTTTTTTTTTTGCCTTCGCCCCTTGATATTTTATTTGACGGGATTTGCGGGATCGATAGGATTTTAATTTCCGGGAGGGCGGAAATCCTGCCTGCCCTGCAAATCCCGCCGGAAATCCATCTTTGCACGGCTTTTATAAGAACGCGCGCAGGCACGCGGCGGAAAAATATGATATAATATATGGCATGAAACTAGCAAAAGCTGTAATCGGTGCGGTGATGTTCGCGCTATATGCGAACGCCGCTGAAGTTGCCGACGTCCAAGTAAAGATATTGGATGGCTTCGGCGGGGATTCAAGCGCCGTCTTGGCGCGCTGCCAGACGAAGCCTGGCACGCCGTACGATCCCGTCGTCGTGTCGCGCGACGTGACTTCGCTTGATGCTTCCGGCGACTACCAGGAAATCTCCGCCGATACGAGCGAGCGCGCCGATGGCGGCGTCGTTGTCACGTTCTACGTGCGCAGGAAAATCCGTTTCCAGGCGCCGCTGGTCGTCAATGGCGCGGATGCCTTGAGCGAATCGAAGGTTTCCAACGAGGCGGCGTTGAAAGACGGCGCGCTCTACAGCGACGGCGAGCTCGCGTCCGCCGCCGCGCGCGTCCGCCTCGCCTATCAGAAGAAGGGCTACTCGCTCGCGAATGTCCTGACGGAGACGACGCCGATTCCCGGCGGCGGCAACAGCTGCACCGTGACATTCACGATCGACGAAGGCCCTCGCAGCAAAATCGCCGGTTTCGAATTCGACGGCGTGGAGTCGATCGATCCGAAAGAGCTTCACGAGGCGATCGACGACTATCCGTGGTGGAACCCCGTCGGCTGGTTCGCCGACGCCCCCGTCACTCCGGAGGAATTGGAGCGCAGCCGCGAGAAGCTCGCTACGGTCTATCGCGACAAGGGCTACCTCGATGTCAAGGTCTCCTATCCGAAGGCCGAGCGCCTCGCCGAAAATTCCGAGAAGGTCAATATGGTCTTCTCCATCACCGAAGGGCCGCTCTACAAGATCGCATCAACGAAGATAACCGGCCTCACGCGCTACCCGGAGCCGGTCGTCGCAGGCAAGAGCGATATTCCCGCGCCCGGCGCGATCGCCGGCGAGAAGGCGTTGAACGACGCCGCCCATCGCGTCATGGTCACCGTCGGCTCCGGAGACCTCGGGCTCGCCGATACCCGCGTCGATGTCCAGCGCATTCCCACGCAAGCCGATCCCACCGCGCTCGATATTGTCTTCAAGGTCACCGAGGGCGTCCCGGTCGTGATCAACGAAATCAAGATCGAGGGCAACGACTACACCAAGGACAAGGTTATCCGCCGCGAAATCGAGCTTTCGCCCGGCGACAGGATGCTCGAAGACCGCGCGGAACGCTCGCAGCGCAAGCTGGAGAATCTCGACTACTTCTCCCGCGTGCGCTACTACCTGCGCGACGCCGGCAAGGGCAAGGATGCCGAAGGCCGCGAATACCGCGATCTCGTTTACGAGGTCGAGGAGAAGAACACCGGCTCGTTCATGGTCGGCGTCGGCGCTTCCAGCGTCGATTCCGTCTTCGTCTCCGCAGAGCTTTCGCAATCCAATTTCGATCTGTTCGCGCCCTCGAAATACTTCCGCGGCGCCGGCCAGAAGGGGCGCGTGTATGCGCAGGCAGGCCCTCGCATCCAGACCTACGAAGCGAGCGTCACGGAGCCGCACCTCTTCGACCGCCTCCTCGAGCTGACCGTCGAGGGCTACCGCCGCCAGAGGTGGTATGACGAGTACGATATCATCCGCTCCGGCGCCGACGTCTCCCTTTCCTATCCGGTCAAGTTCTGGCCCACGTGGGAGGCGTTCGGACGCTTCGGCATGCGCCTCTCCGGCGAGCTTATCGAATTCGACGATGTCGATCGCGACCGCTACCTCTACAAGAACAAGATCGTCTCCCTCCGCGAGGAAGACCGCAAGTACGGCGACGCATTCGAGACTGTCATGCGCTTCTTCTGGGCGCGCGATACGCGCAATTCCTTCCGCATGCCTACGGAAGGCTCGCGCACGCTCGTCTATTTCGATCTCGGCGGCGGCGACAATGAATACTGGCGCCTCGGCTTCGCCCACCGCAA
>DEWI01000029.1:3608-5800 GCA_002363575.1 Verrucomicrobia bacterium UBA3214
TTCCTCGGCGGCCCCAAGTCCATCCGCGGCATCGAATACCGCCATGTCTCGCCGCACGCCCGCAAGATCGGCAGGAACGACGACGAGCCGCGCAATTCCTACATTCCCTGGGGCGGCCAGACGCTCGTCTGCGCCAACCTCGAATACACCATCCCGATCGTCAAGATGCTTCGCATCGCCGCGTTTTCCGATGTCGGCAGCGTGAGCGCCGACGAGTTCGACGTCGCCGACGATTTCGCCTGGACCGTCGGTCTCGGCCTGCGCATCGACATTCCGATGTTCCCCGTGCGCCTCGACTTCGCAACGCCTGTCGAGAAGCCTTCGCACGCCGACAAGGAAGTCTTCTCCTTCACGGTCGGATACGAGTTCTGATGCAGCCCGCGCAGATATTATATTGAACACACCACAAGAAAGAAACGTCATGAAAGTTGTATTGTTCGCCGCGGCGCTCGCCGCATCGCTCGCCGCGACCGCGGAACTCAAGCTCGGCACTGTCGATATGATGGTCCTCGTGCGCAACCATTCGCAGTACGAAAGCAACAAGCAGCTGCTCCTCTCCACTGAAAAGGATTACCAGAAGCGGCTCGATTCCCTCAAGAGCGAGATGGATTCCCTCCAGGACGAGGCGAAAAAGCTCGCCGACGAATACCGCAATCCCATGCTCGCGCAGGCCGCAAAGGCCAATATCGAGAAGGATATGATGGCTCTCCAGCAGAAGCTCATCGCGCAGCAGCAGAAAATCCGCAGCGAAGCGATGCGCAACCAGCAGGATTTGAGCGATCTCGAAGCCCGCCTCCTCAAGGCCCAGGCAGACGATATCAAGAAGCGCATCGCCGAATTCGCCGGCAAGAACGGCTACGACTGCGTCCTCGAGTCGAACGTCGCAATGTTCGCAAAGCCCGAACTCGATGTGACGGACGATGTCCTGCGCATCATGGGCGTCGATCCCAAGAAGGCCAAGAGGGGCGAAGATGAAAGCAAGTGAGCTTGCCGCCGTTCTTGAAGGGACTCTCGAAGGTGGCGACGTCGAAATCTTCGCGTGCGCCGGCCTCGAAGAGGCGCGCAAGGGCGACTTGAGCTTCTGCAAAGACCCCAAGCACGTCCGGCTCGTCGAGACGACGCAGGCGTCCGCCGTCCTCCTCCCGCACGACTGGTCGCTCGGCGCGCCTTGCTCCATTATCCGCGTTGCGGATCCCAATCGCGCGTGCATGCAGGCGGCGGCGATTTTCGCGCCTCCCGAGCCCGTGCGCGCGCCCGGCGTGCATCCTACCGCCGTTATCGATCCAACCGCGACGCTCGCGCCCGGCGTGCATGTCGGCGCGTATGCGGTGATCGAGAAGGGCGCGAGCATCGGCGAAGGCGCCGTCGTCGAAGCGCAGGTTTTCATCGGCGAGAATTGCCGCGTCGGCGCGCGCACCCATATCTACCCGCAAGTCACCCTTCGCGAGGGAACCGTGGTCGGCGCGGATTGCATACTCCATTGCGGCGTCAGACTCGGCGGCGACGGCTACGGCTTCAACAACGGCAAGCGCGAAGACGGCACGGTGTATATCGAGAAGATACCGCAGCTCGGCATCGTCGAGATCGGCGACGGCGTCGAAATCGGCTCCAATACTACTATTGACCGCGCGAGAATCGGCCGCACGTATATCGGCCCGATGACGAAAATCGACAACCTCGTGCAGATCGGCCACAACGTTAAAATCAAGGGCTACTCCGGATTGATCGCGCAGTCGGGCGTCGCAGGCTCCACGGAAATCGGCTATGGCTGCCTGATTTGGGCGCAGGCCGGCATCTCCGGCCATATCAAGATCGCCGATGGCGTGCAGGTCGGCCCCCAGGCCGGCGTCCCGCAATCCCTCGACGGCTCGCTTAAATACGTGATCGGCGCGCCAGCCATGTCCATGAAGGATCTCGCCGCGATTACTCTCGCGCCGAAAATGATCGCCAAGCTCAAAGCCGAACTCAAGGAAATCAAGGCCAAACTCTGAAATCGGCTCGCGCGCGCGGCGGAATGCAAAAGTTCAAAAATCTTTGTCGCGGTGAAAGCAAAAGCGGAAACTTGTGGAGAGCAAAAGCGGAATGGCACTTTGGGGATTGTTTGGCGGGCTTCAGCGACAGATTAGGCCGTTTTTATTGGGTGTTGTCAACCTAGTCTGAACCCTAAGGCCCCCCTAAGCAACCATAATTTT
>DEWI01000022.1 GCA_002363575.1 Verrucomicrobia bacterium UBA3214
TGGTATTTCATCGCGCAATTCTTCATGCAGGCCGAGCATGTATTGCCGCAATGGAAGCCCATGTAGAGATCGCTCTTGGCGGCGCCGCGCAGATCCAGCCCTGCGGGCAGGATGTCGTCCGGCACGGAATTGTTGATATCGAGAAGCGTGGCGGGCTTCTCCGTCGCGCACTCCATCATGTATTCGGAGACGGCGCCGTACATATCGACTTCGCACGCCACGGGAATGCCGCGGCCGGTGAGACGGCTGTTCACATAGCACGGCACGAAGCGGAACGTCGTCTGGAACGCCGGCCAGCACTTGTCGGCGAAGACGGCGTACTTGGCGGCGCCGCGGTTGTTCTCGTACCAATCGACGAGGGCAAGCTCGAATTGCGCGAGCTGCGCGAGCAGATCGGGGTACGGGCAGCCTTCGCCAAGCTCGCGGGCCATGTCGGCGGCGATCGCGGCGATTTCGTCTTTGCGCGCGGCCATCTTGCGGTAGTGCTCGAAGAGGTCCAGCTCGGAATTCTCCTGAACATTGACGCCGAGATCGAACAACGGCTGGATCGGCGCGTTGCACGCCAGGAAATCGTATGGGCGCGGGCCGAACCCGAAAACCTTCAAAGAACGGACGCCGAGCACGACACGCGCGATGTTCTTGAAATCGCGGATTTCGCGCACGGCCTCGCGCGGCGTGACGTTCGGCTGCGCCGGGATGCAGACCTTCAGGCGGCGCAGACCGGCGTTGTACGAGAAATTCAGCACGCCGCAAAGCGCGTCGCCGCGATCTGCCGCCAGCACTTCCCTGTTTTCTTCGCGCGCCGCCAGGAGCATCGCGGGGCCGCCGAACTCCTGCACGAAATACGTCGTCGGGCCTTCGGGGCCGAAATTGCCGAGAAACACGCAGCAGGCGTTCACGCCTTCCTTGCGCGCCCACTCCAGCGCCGCCAGCGCGTCGGCTTCGTTCTCGATCGTGACGGGGCAATCGACTACGCCATCGACGCCCTCTTCCTTGAGAGCGTCCATGACGGCGGCCAGACGTTTGCGCGTGAGCGCCGCCGGGAAGCAATCGCGGCTCACGCCGACGATGCCGAGCTTGACAATTGGCTGGTTTTGCATTCTCGTCCTCCTTTGACGTTCAAGGCTTGCCGTTCCCCGCGCGGCGCGTTTCGCGCCGGCGCGAAGTTTCCAAGGGTCAATGGGTTTGCGCCCGCCTGGTCTTCAAGTATGCGTCCTGGCCGGCGTTGCGGAGTTTGCACGCCGGGCACTCGCCGCAGCCGCGCCCGGGAATGCCGTTGTAGCATGTGAGCGTCTGGCGGTCGATTATGTCGTAGATGCCGAGGCGGTCGGCAAGCGCCCATTCCTCCGCCTTGCCCATGTGCATGAAAGGCGCGACGATTTCAAACGGCCAATCCATCGCCAGGCGCATCGCGCGCTGCTGCGCGACGACGAACTCCTCCCGGCAGTCGGGATAGCCCGAATAGTCGGCTTCGCCGACGCCAGTATAGAGCTTTTTCGCGCCGAGGGATTTCGCCCATACGCCTGCCGCGAGCAGGAAAAACGCATTGCGCCCTTCCACGAACGTCGTCGGCGCCGTCGCCCCCGCGGGCTTCTCGATGGGCAGCGAGGGATCGAAGAGCGCGTTCACCGTAAGCTCGCGGTAGAAATCGAGCGAAACGATCTTGTGCGCGGCCACGCCGAAATGCTTCGCCAGCGCGCACGCATACTGCGTCTCGAGGCGATGGCGCTGGCCGTACTCGAATGTAATGGCGGCGACATTGCCGGCGCCGTGCTCCTTGCACGCGATCGCCAGGCACGTCGCGCTATCCTGTCCGCCGCTCAATACGACCACCGCCTCCATCCAAAAGCCTCCTCGCAGTTTCCGGTTCCCCCGCGCTTCGCCTCCGCGCGCGCTCAATACAGGGAATACGTCTCCTTCTCGCGCGTCCACTCGTCCGGGATCGTGCCGTCGAACATCTGCCTGCCGGCGAGGCGGATCGTGAAAAAGCCTTCGTAGGGCGCGGCGCCGTTCAGACCCTTCACGGAAAACGCAACTTCCTTCGTGCCGGCGGGCGCGCGCCCTGTGAGCGTGACGCTCTCGCCGCGGTACAGATTGCGAAGCCGCCGCGGATAGATTTCCGCCTTGGAATCCGCCGTGAACACGACGCGGAGATCGCTCAGCACCGGATCGCGGAAGCGCTCCGCCAGCTTCTCGAGGCCGCTGCCCGCGCGATAGCGCTCGCCGTCGTAGATGAGGCTTTCGCCGCGGTTGCCGTGCGTGAGCGCGTCGAGAAGCTCGCGGTTCGCCGTGCCCTTCACACCATACATATAGATCGAGACGAGGCCGTCGTTGAGCGCCGTGAAGCGGGAAATTATCTGCGCCGTCTCGCTGACGCCGGAATTCGCGTCGCCGTCGGTGACGACGACTGCGATGAGCGGGCGCGATGGATCGCGCGGAAGCGTAAGCACGGAGCGGATGGTCGCGAACACGTCGGTGCGGCCGTGCGCGGCGAGGCGGTTCAGCCATTTGTCGGCGCGCTCGAAGCTCTCCGCGCCACACTCCTGCCAGGAACTGAAAGCGTAGGAAAACCTGTCGCGGAACGCCACGAGATTGAAGCGGTCTCCGGTGTTCGTGCAAGAGCGCAGAATGCCGCGCGCGGCTTCGCGGCAGCTCGAAAGACGGTCGCGCCCGATCGAGCCGGACGCATCCATCAGCACCACGAGATCCTTCGGTATCGTGGAAAGCCCTTCGCCCGGGGAAATCGTCACGCGGAAATACACCCAATCGCCGGCGGCCGCGCTCTGCGCGCCGACTTCGACGAAGTTTTCCAGCTCCGACGCATTGCGCACGTCGAGAAGCTCGCGGACGGCCGCCTTTTCCGCCTCGACAATGCGCTCATCGACTTTCGCCATGACCTCGCGCTCGGGCTTGAATTCCGCCGCGGCCTGCGCGCCTGCCGCCTCGGCGGCTTCGTCGGCGGCGGCGAGCGCCTGCGCCGCATCCAGCTTCGCGGCGTCGGCAGTGGCGTCCAGCGCGAGCGCCGGCGTCTCCGGCAGCGCGAACACCGGGCGCAACTCTTCGACGCGCCCGTCTGTCGCGGCCGGGCCGTCGGCTGGCGCAGGAGCTTCCGGAGGCTTGTCTTCCGCCATGCGCTCTTTCGCGAGATTGGCCAGCGCGGCCGCCGCCATCGTCACCGGCGCGACGCTCGTAGCCGTCACGTCGGCGCCGGCTTGCACGCTGAAACGCTCGGAGAGCGGCGGCTCCTCCTCCGCAGCGGGTATCGGGATTTCGAGACCGGCCTCGGCGAATTCAGGGCGCGCCACGGACGCGGCCGCGTCGTTCGGCTCGAAACCTTCCACGGCCGGCAGAGGCGCGCCCGCCTCCGGCTGCGGCGCATCCTTGAGCGCTTCGACGTCGTGCAAGACGTCGATCTGTATGGATTCCGGCGTCGGCGGCGCATCGCGCATCGTCATCGGGCCGCGCGTGCGCATGCGCTGGCTGGCCGGCGGCGCCACCTGCGCCATGATCTGCGGGCGCATGTAGTACATTATGCCGACGTGCGCAAGAAGCGAAAGCACGAGCGCCGCGATTGCTATATCCTGTCCATGGTCCGACATGCTGAAATCCCGAATGTGGAGTCCGCCGGCATCCCCGCCGGGCGCGTCACGGCGCGCGCAGCGCCTCCAATATCCTGTTGGCCTCGCCAACGGCGCCGCCATCCTCAAAAAGCGTCGCCACCACCGTGGCGTAGCCGGCGGCCCCTTCCTTGTCGCCGCGCGCAAGCGCGTTTTTCGCCAGCCACAAATACGCCTGCGCGCGCCGCGCGCCGTCGTTGGCGTTCAAGGCGACGGCCTCGCGGAGCGCGGCTTCCGCACGCGCATTGTCGCCATGGCGCGATTCGAGAATGCCGAGCGCGAGCATCGCCTCCGGCGCGTCGCTGGTGCGCGTCTTGTCGCCGTCGAAAGCTTCGCGATATGCGGCGAGCGCGGCGGTATAGCGCCCTGCGCGCTCCTCCGCCTGCGCCAGCAGGATGTAGCCGGCCTGGCGCCATTGCGCGGAATCCGCGCGCTCCACGATTGCGCGCGCGCATGTCGCCGCCGCATCGATGAATTCCGGCTTGTCGCCGGCGGCAAGCAGCATGAGGCCGGTTTGGCGGATTTTCGAGACGCCCATCCTCTTGGCGGCGCCATCGGCGACGAGCGCGGCGTATTCGGCGGCGGCCTTTTCCGTGCGGTCTTCTTTCCAGTCCCAATCTGCCAGCACGAGGCGCGCTTCGCGGCGCTGATCGATCGCCAGCTCTCCTTCCAGAGCCTTTTCGAGATACTTGGCGCCTTCCTCCTCGTGATCGAGCATGAATGCCGCCATGCCCCTCCAGTACCACGCCTCGGCGCGATGCCCCTTCGACGGCTTGCGGCTTTCGAGAAGCTCGGCGAGCGCCAGCTCCGCCGCCGCCCACCGCGACGCGCGGATATCGACAAGCGCGCGCCGGAAAAGCGCCGTCGCCGCCTCTTCGGAATCCGGGAAGTCCCGCGCGAGCTTCTCGTACTCGGCCATAGCTTCATCGTCGAGCGAAGCTTTTTCCAGCGCCCACGCTAGCCGCAGGCGGTCGCCGGGCGTGCCGGAAAGCGCGACGCCGCGCCGCGCCGCCTCCACGATCTTCGCGCTGTCCTCGCCTTTCCCGGCCGCGGCGAAATCGAGCCTCGCTTTCGTGAGTTCCGCGGCTTTGCGGTATCTGCCCTCCGGGAACTCCTCGACATACGCGCCAAGCGCGGCGCGCGCCGCCGCGTGATCCCCGGAAGAATATGCGCACATCGCGCGCAGATACGCCGCGTCTTCGCCGCCCGCGCCTTCGCAAAGCGTGGCGGCGTCGCCGTACGCGCCGCGCATGTAGTCGCTCCACGCCGCCATCGTGCGCGCCGGCCCCATGCGCTCGTCCTGCGGGTAGCGCTTCATGTAGCGCCGGAAAAGCGACGAAGCGAGATCGTAGCGCTTTTCCGAATAGCAGCGCAGCGCGGCGATGTAGTGCGCCTCGCGCGCCAGCACGGGATCGCTGGTGTAGATTATGTCGTTCAGATCGCGTATCGCCTGCTGCCGGACTTCCGGGTCGGAGGAGGCGCCGGCTATGGATGCGCGCTGGAACTTCGCATACGGCGCATACCGCCCTTTCGGATCGAGCTGCACGCAACGCTCGAGAAGCGCGGCGTCCTTCGTCATCGTCCCGAGATGGTAGAGCGCGATCGCCCGGATGTTCGTGGCGACATTTTCGGAATCGAGCAGCCGCAGCTCGTGGCGCCTCTCGTCGCCCTGCGAAGACAGCGCCTTCATCAGGCGCGCGCGCGGCGCGCGCCGCGACAGCGGATGGCTCTCGAGAAGCTTCGCATATTCCTCGCGCGCCTTCGCAGTCTCGCCAAGCGAGCGGTCGCACTCCGCAAGACGGTACAGCAGCTCGTCGGCGGCGATGCCTTCGGCCGTCCGCAGGCTCTCGTATTCACGGCGCGCCCTCGCGTATTCCCCGCGATCGAACAGCCTGTCCGCCATGGCCATGCGATCGCCGGGCGTAACCGCGTCGGGAACGCCGCCGGCCGCTCGCACCGCCGGCGTCACCGCCGCCGCGAGCGCCGCGATCAGGCATGCACGGGCTAATCTTCGCTTTGACATCGCCACGTATTATACCATATTTCGCCGCGCCGTGGCGCCGCGGCGCGTGCGCGCGGAAAAAACCGGAGCCGGGGGCATTGACTTGCAGACGGGAGATATAGTATAATATGCGCCGTTTCGCCGCCAAGGCAGGACGAAATCGTTCGGAGCGTAGCGCAGTCTGGTAGCGCGTTTGCTTCGGGAGCAAAAGGTCGAGGGTTCAAATCCCTCCGCTCCGACCATTCCCGAAATCAGCGGGCGGCGCGCCCGCCGTTTTTTTTTGCCTCCGTCCGGCGCGTTGCGCGAAGGAGGGCGCTTCGACACGGCAACGCCTCTTTATGGTATAATATCTATCGCGCGGTGCGAAGATTTCGCGTCCTTTGCGCCAGAAACGAGGTGGAATATATGGCTAAATATCTTGATCCAAAGGCGGATGTCACGTTCAAGAAGATTTTTGGCGAGCACAAGAATCTCGTCATCAGTCTTCTAAACGCTCTTTTGCCTCTTGAGGAAGACAAGAAGATCGAGACGATAGAATACCTCCCTCCGGAGATGGTGCCGCGCACGCCATTCGAGAAAAACACCTCTGTCGACGTCCGCTGCGTGGAGACGGGCGGGCGCATGTTCATCGTCGAAATGCAGATGGAGTGGACGGCGGCGTTCAAACAGCGCGTCCTCTTCAATTCCTCGAAGGCTTACGTGAGGCAACTCGTCGCTGGCGAAGAGTATGAGGCTCTGCAGCCCGTGTATTCGTTGAATCTCGTCAATGCGATTTTCGAGCCGGACATGGAGGAATACTACCACTACTACCGCATGGTGCATTATCTCCATTCCGACAAAGTGCTGGAAGGCCTGCATCTCGTGTTTGTAGAACTCCCGAAGTTCAAAGCGAAGAACCTCACCGAGAAGAAAATGCAGGTGTTGTGGCTTCGCTTCCTCACCGAAATAGGCGCCAATGGCGCCGACGAGGTTTCGCAAGACCTGCTCGACAATCCCCAGACCGGCCAGGCGCTCGAGATCGTCAGGGAGTCCGCCTACAGCCCGGCGGAGCTGGATGCCTACGACCGGTTCTGGGATATTGTAAGCAGCAGACGGACGATCTTCGGCGATATTGAAAGGCGTCTCAACGCGGCGAATGCCAAACTAAGCGAGACGAATGCCAAACTAAGCGCGGCGAATGCCAAACTAAGCGCAACGAATGCCGAGCTGAATGCAGCGAATGCCGAGCGAGACGCGGCGAACGCCAAGCTAAGCGCGGCGACCGCCGAGCTAAGCGCGGCGACCGCCGAGCGAGACGCGGCCGTTGCGAAGTTGCGCCAAGAGAAGAGCCAGATCGCCCGCAGCCTCAAGGCCATGAATTTGCCGGTCGGACAGATTGCCGCCGCGACGGGACTCTCTGCCGATGAAATCGGCAAACTGTAGATCCATTGTTCCAGAGCAGCCGCTCCGGCGCGCAAGAAAAACGGCAATCAAAGGTTGGCGGAATAGTTTGCCGCGCGCATTCACCCATTGCGCGATAGACGGAGGGGAACGGCATCCCCCGGCAGAAGTATGTCTTCTTTCCCGTTTGCCCGCCATTGCCATGAAGATGCGGCACAATCCAAGCGCGAACCGCCATTGCTCCGCAAGCCGCCCCGCGGATGGAAATATGGTATAATATGCCGCATGAGCGAAAAGATAGAAATGAAGGGCGGGAAGCTTTCCGTTCCCGCGAATCCGGAAATCCCGTACATCGAAGGCGATGGCATAGGCCCGGATATAACGCGCGCGGCGCTTGTCGTATGGAACGCCGCAGTTGAAAAAGCCTACAAAGGCGAGCGCAAGATCGAATGGCGCGAAGTCCTTGCGGGCGAGAAGGCTTTCAAGGCGACAGGCGAATGGCTGCCGGCCGCCACGCTCGATGCGTGCCGCGAGAATCTTGTATCGATCAAGGGGCCGCTGACGACGCCTGTAGGCGGCGGCATACGCTCCATCAATGTTGCGATGCGCCAGGAGCTGGATCTATACGTCTGCCTGCGCCCTGTCAGGTGGTTCAAGGGGGTTCCCAGCCCTGTGAAGCACCCGGAACTGACAGACATGGTGATCTTCCGCGAGAATACCGAAGATATCTACGCCGGGATCGAATGGATGAACGGCACGCCAGAAGTCGAGAAAGTCAAAAAATTCCTCATCGGCGAAATGGGCGTCAAGAAAATCCGCTTCCCCGCGAGCGCATCGATCGGCATAAAGCCTGTTTCGCTGGAAGGCACGGAAAGGCTCGTAAGGGCGGCGCTCGATTACGCCGTCGCCAACGACCGCAAATCCGTCACGCTCGTCCACAAAGGCAACATCCAGAAATTCACCGAAGGCGCATTCCGCGATTGGGGGTATGCGCTGGCGAAACGCGAATTCGGCGCAACGCCGATAGACGGCGGCCCGTGGTGCGAATTCGCCAATCCCCGCACGGGACGCAAGATCGTAGTCAAGGATTGCATATGCGATGCATTCCTGCAGCAAATCCTCACGCGGCCTGCCGAGTACGACGTGATTGCGACGCTGAATCTGAACGGCGACTACGTCTCCGACGCGCTCGCCGCCACTGTCGGCGGAATCGGGATCGCGCCTGGCGCGAACATCAACTACCAGTCCGGCGTCGCCGTCTTCGAAGCCACCCACGGCACCGCGCCGAAATACGCCGGCCTCGACAAGGTCAATCCCGGCTCGCTCGTTCTTTCCGGGGAGATGATGCTACGCTACATGGGCTGGACGGAGGCCGCCGACTTGATCATCGCCGCGATGGATCGCGTAATCGCCGCCAAGACCGTGACATACGATTTTGCGCGCCAGATGGATGGCGCCACCGAAGTCAAGTGTTCGGAATTCGCCGCCGCGCTCGCCGCCGCAATGTGACGGCGCGCCGCCGCGCCCGGCGCGTCTCAAGGAAACCACGGCATGAAAGTTGCGCTGACAGGCGACGTCGCCCTCGAACTCGTCGCGCCGTATTTCCGCCAGGCCGGCCATGAAGTCTATGTGCCGGCCGGCTTTGGCGCGTGGCGGCAGGAACTCCTTGATCCCGCTTCGCCGCTGCACGCCTTCGCGCCGGATTCCATCTTCGACGTGACAGCGCACGACGGCGTGCTCGCCGACGAAGTTCCCGGTTTCTACGACGAGCGCATGCGCCGCCTCGCCTCCATGCCGTATTCGCTCGATGGCATACACGCCATAGTCGAGGAATTCGAATTCCAGCGCTTGGCGGCGCCAAAGAAGATACTCGCCGTCGATGCCGACAACACCCTGTGGCGCGGCATTCTCTCCGAAGACGGCAAAGACGCGCTGATCGAATTCCGCGCTTTCCAGCAGGCCCTCAAGGAACTTCGCGACGACGGCGCAATACTCGTGCTGCTGACAAAGAACGACCCGTCGGAAAATTTCATGCGCCGCGACATGACGCTCGCAGACGGCGATTTCGCCGTCCGCAAAATCGATTGGTCGCCGAAGCCCGGCAATCTCCTCGCCGCCTGCGAAGAGCTGAATCTGCCGCCGGAGTCAGTGGTGTTCGTGGACGACAACCCGCACGAGCGTGCACAGATGTCCGCGCATCTCCCGGAAGTCGCCGTGCCGCCCTTCCCGGCGGACATGGCCGCGCCGGCGCAGTTCATGCGCCGTCTGCGGGAATACTTCTTTTCCGGGATCGGCAAGACTCTCGAAGACCGCCTGCGCGCGGCCGACTACGCAAATCGCGCCGCCGCGCGCAAAGCCCTGGCTGGCGCCGCGACGCTGGACGATTATCTCGGCGGCCTCGGACTGCGCGCCGCGCCATCCATCGCAACGCACGAAGATATCGAGCGCCTGGCGCAAATGGCGGGGAAGACCAACCAGTTCAACGCCACCACCATCCGAAGGACAAAAGACGATTTCGCCGCGCTCCTTGACGATCCGAAGAAGAAAATCTTCGTATTCCGCGCCGAAGACCGTTTCGGCCCTCAGGGCATCGTGTGCTATATCGTCGCGGATCTCGCTGCGCGCAGAATAACCGACTTCGTAATGTCCTGCCGCGCCATGGGCAGGACGCTGGAATACTTCGCCTACGCATTCGCAAGCCGCGAGCTGGGCTACAAGCCGGATATCGACTTCGCGCCGACGCCGAAAAACGCGCCCTTCAAGCGTTTCCTGGATTCCGGGGCGCAAGGCAAAACCTTCTACACGGAAATCGCGCCGCTTCGCAGCCACACCGCGCCCCCAGAGAAAACACCGGACAAAGCGGCGCATCCATAGCCTGGGCGCAGAGCGGCAACGCGCGCGGGACCCCGCAGAATGCGTGCACAACCGGGCCGAACGCCGAAAGAGCGTGGCGCAGCGGCCATGCGGCGATATTGCGCCACCCCTTGCCGGCCACGGGATTGCACCCGCGGATCCATCATGGTCTTCGGCTGCGACGTCTTGGGGAAAAAGAGCAATCGTCCGGGGGTAGGTGCCCGGGCTGGAGACGCATGCGCCGCGAAGCGGCAGTTACGAATCTATGGCCTCGATCGCAGCGCCTGCGCTGCTCCTCCCGGCCCCCGGACGATTGCAAATACACTAACGACTAAGCAGAAAGCGTGCCAACGCTCCAATGCTGCGCCTTGGTGCGAAATCCGCACACAGGCTGTCCCGAATACCGACACGGCAAAATCAAATTGTAGCGGATTGAAGCACAGGGCGCGCGAATACGCCAGCACGGGAAGGACTATTTGCGTGCATTCAACTTCTCGCGCAATTCGATCGCATGCTTTAGCTCCTGGAGTTCGCGGCGCTTGCCGGCGTCCTCGATATCTCCGACTTTGGCGACGATCTGCTTTGCCTTGCCGATAGCGCCATCGTTGAACGACGCCAAGGCTTCGGCGAGATTGGAGAGCGCACCGCTCGGCTGCCAATCCTGCGGAGAAGGAAGCGTGATGCTTTCGCCAGGCTTGACGGAAAACTCGATCGTCTGGCGCACGCAATCCGGCTTGGAATATGCGCACTGGTATGGCTTGGCGCGCGGGCGCAGCTTGATCAGGGATTCTACGCGCTCGCCATCTATCGAGCAGACTACATCGTCTTCGAGGGGCGGCACCGCCACTTCGACAGGCGCAGGCACGAGGCGCGACGGATTGATTGCGAACTCGCCGCCGTCGAACTCTCCGGCGGTCTGCGGCAGAAGCACGAACTCGTAATTATCGAACATCACAGGCGTCTGCGGAGCATAGCCCTTCTCGAACGTCACAAGCGCGCGCGTGCCGGGCGCGATCGCGAATTCCCCTCCGCCAGGCACGGCGACGCGCGCGGCGACGGCCGTTCCGTTGCGTATATAGCCGCGCACGCGCGCATTCTCCGCGTCGTAGCGGGCGCGGAGTTCTGCGGCCGCGCGCTCGCCGACTTGCGCAAGCGCCTGCGGCGTCTGCCAATCCGTCAAAATCGAATACGCTTCGGCGAGGCGCGCGCGCCGCGTGCCTATCGGCTCGGGAACGAGCAAATCCGAAATCTTCGCGGCGAGGCGCTCGCCTTCGGCGACGAGACGCGCATTCGCCTTCTTCGCCATGAATTCGCCTGTATGCGTCCAATTGCGGCTGTATGCAGGGATATTGACGCGGCCGCCGGCGCCGACTTCGAAATCGAAATTCTGGTCCGCCCAATCGCGAATGCCGGGATATGTCGAAGCCGTGTTGCGGTACGTGACCTTGTGGCCGCCGCTGCCGACGGCTATCTCGCCCTGCTTGCGCTTCACGCCATCCACGAAGCACACGACCGAAGGCTCGAGCGAAGGCACGATCGCTCTGGCGGAGGCGCGGCTTTCCCTGAGCTGGCCTTCCTTCACGGTTATGACATTGCCGTCTATGCGTTCTTTGCGTATGCCATACGGCACGCAGCCTTCGCTGGACACCGCCACGCCGTCGGGAACGCCATGCCGGAAGATCGCGATCGCACCGGAATACGGAGGGACTTCGAGATCGACGAAGGAGATTTTCTTCGCCGTCCTGTTATCGACGTACCCGACAACCCACTTGGCGCACTCGTCGATTTTCGCCTGCACTCCGGCGGCGGCCGCGGCGGAGATCCGTCCTTCGCCCTTCGCGCGGACAAGACAGATCTGCGCCTGATCGATATTGCTTCGCCAGTTGCGGACCTGCGCGGCGCCGAGACTCTCGATACCGTCGAGCCAGCGCGAACACTCTTCGGCGACGCGCCTGCCGGATTCCGCAAGCGTCCTCTCGCTCCGCGCCTCTTCGATGCGCCGGCGCGCCGCCGCGTAGAAGTCCGCGCCGGAATATCTGCCCCAGTCCGCCTGCCAGGCGGCATACGCGGCGTTGCACGCGGAAAGCGCGACATCCCGCGAAGCATAGCGCGCCGCGACATCCTCCGCAGCCTTCGCCAGCGCCTCGCGCGCCTTCTCGCGCTCGCGGCGGGCGATCTCTGCGTTCTTGCGTTCCTCTGCGCTTCTCCTGTCCAGTTCGGCGCGCGTTGCGAACGCCTTGTCGAACGCCGCTATCCACGACGCGATGCTTTCTTCGGGAATCTTGCTTTTCCACTTCGTCTTCCACGCTTCGGCGTGGGCGCCGGAATCCACCACGCTCTTTCGTGGGTCTTCATAGTCGGCGAGGATGCGCCTGGCTTCGCCTTCGGCGAGCTTGCGAAGCCGCTTGAGCTCCTCGCTGCGATCGCGTTCGACGCGGGAAGCCCGCGCCTCCGCAAACTTTTGCGTCGCCTCTGCGGCGAATTCGCGAGTGTCTTCATTGTCGCCGTATTCCAGGAGCCACGCATCCGCCTTCGCATCCACGGCGAGCAGCGAGACGTCGCGCGATGAATACGCTGCGACGACATCGGCAATGCCGTCGCCGGCCTTTGCGCGCGCCGCTTCGACGCGCGCCCGCTCGCTGTCGCGCAGAGAACTCGCTTGCTGGATTCGCCGCCACTCGCTGAAATTCACGATCGCGCCGGAAACGGCGCTGGAAAGCGACCGCCAGCATAGCGCGGCGGCTATCGCCAGCATCCCGACGAGCGCGAGGAAACACAAAAGCTTCCAGTGCATGGCGAAGAAGCTTTCGCCGTCTTCGTAGATGGGATAGTCGGAACCGTACGGCGGCTCCTCCGCGTCAGGCAGGTCGCGCACGGACGAACCCGGCGTCTTCTTCGGTATCGTATTCTGGTCGTTCGCCGGCGGCTCGTAGGGCGCAAGCGGCGGCGAATACGGCGAAGGCCGCGCCCTGGCGGCGCGCTGCGCGTCCGCATGCGGACGCGCCATCGCCGGCGGGCGCCGGCGTTCGCGCGAAGCCGGCATCGGCGGCTTCGGGGCGATCGACGGATTGTCGCCGCCCGGCGCATCCTTGTTTGCAGGCGAGGCAATCCGCGAATGGATGGTAGCAGGCTTCTTGGCCTTGCCGGGCGCGAGTTCCTGCAAAGATGGATCGGAATATGTGGCGCCGGTGGCCTGCGTAGGCGTGGATGCCGCCTTCGCGGAAGCCGGCGCTTCCCCCACCTTCGGCACCGGGAATGGCGAAACCGTGCGGGGACGCTTCGTCTTGCGCAAATCCTCTAGGATGATCCGCAGACGCTTGGCGACTTTCATGGCGTCGCCGAGACGCCGCGCCTTGTCCACCGCCGTCATTTCCATGAGCAGCCTTGCGAGCGCGGGATTGCCGGTCACGGCGGGATCGTCGAAATTCGGCGGAATCCCCGAGCGCGCGCGTGTGTAGAACGCCCTGATCGACTCTTCCTGCCCGGTTGGCAGGCGGGAATACCCGAGTTTACCAGTCGCCGCCTCGTAGAGGCAGAGCCCGAGCGCGTAGATATCCATCTTCTCGTCGCCGCGCTCGCCCACCGTGACGATTTCCGGCGGCATGTAGTCCAGCGTGCCCGGGACGTTGCCGGTGGTGAGAGTGACGTTCATGTCGCGCGCGATTCCGAGATCCATTATGGCCGAGCGCGCAACGTCCCATTCCGGGAAATACAGATTGGACGGCTTTATGTCGCGATGGTAGATCTTCTGCGCGTGCATCAGCGCGAGGGCTTTCGCGTAGATGGCGAAAGCTTCGCAGACCTTGTCAAGCTCTATGCCGCCGCCCTCGCGCCGCTTGATGGCGTCGCGCAACGAAGCGCCCGGCATCCCCGGCAGGAAATCCATGATCAAGAACGCATTGAAGGCGCCTTTGTCCTGCACTTCGAAGTAGTCGTACAGCCTGACGAACGATGGATCGTCGAGCTTCATCATCACATTGCGCTCGCGGCGGAAACGCTCGCCGTAGGAGCTGTCGTTCATGCGTTTCACCGCGACGTACTTGACGGGATTCGTGCCCCTTACACGCGCCTTGAAAACCTCGCCGAAGCCGCCGCGCCCGATCACCGTCAAGAGCCGGTATTTCCTGCCGCCGTCCTTGTTGGTGAGATCGCGGAAGCGCACATGGCGTATGGCGTCGCGGAACTGCGCGGCGCCGGCGTAGCGGAAAGCGCGGTCCGGCGATACCGCCTTCTTCATCACTTCATTCACTCCGGACAGGAGTTTCGAGGCCTTGTCGCTAATGTGAATCGCTTTCGCATCGCCCGTCCAGCGGCGCATGTACGCGAAGTTGGCCGGTTCGTCTTTTCCCCGCGGCTCGCGGTATGGAAGCTTGCCGGTCAGCGCCTCGTGAAGCACTACGCCCATCGAAAAGACGTCGCTTATGGCATCGGCGCGAAACGCGGGATCCACGAACTCCGGCGCCATGTAGTCGAAAGTGCCGGCGAAGCCGCCCGCCTTGTCGCGCGCGCCTTCCTCGCTGGCATCCTCGAAATCGATCAACTTCACCGTGCCGTCGCCGCAGATGAAAATGTTCGAAGGCTTTACGTCGCGATGCACGATCGAAGCGCTTTCGGCGGCGGCGAGCGCGTCGAGCGCGTAATACACCGTCCAAAGCGCCTCGTCGGCCTCGAGACCGCCGGGATTGCTCTTCATCCAATCGGCGAGCGTCTCGCCCTGGAGAAACTCCATGACGACGACTACCGCCTGCCCGAAGAGGTCTGCGACCTCGAAGCACCCGTAATACTTGACGATATTGGCGTGCCCCAGGCGCTTTAACGCCTCGATCATGCGTTGCGAGCGCTCGAGAAGTCCGGTATCGCCTTCGGCGACAGCCATTTTTTTGAGCGCGACGGTATCGCCGACCTCGACGCCGTCTATGCACTTCTCGACGCAAAGCGCGCTGAAAACGCCTCCCTGCGCGCCGCCGCCGAGCTGCTTGACAATCCTGAACCCGCCGATGCGGGTCTGCTGTGCGTTTGCGCTCACTTGTCGGCAACCCCCGGTAGAGTTTCAATGAGCCGCGCGGCGGCTTCCTGGACATCGTAAGATTTCGCTTCTCCCGCCAGCACGATTTTCCAATCGTCCAGCACCTTGGCGACAAGCGGCTCCTTGCTGCGCGCGAGCAGATTCTTGCGCACTTTCTCGGCGGCCTCCAGCACCCAGCGCAAATCCGTCGCGGCATTCTCGGCGGCGCCGGCGCTGCGCCTCCTCGCGCAATCGGCGGCGCTCTTCTCGAAAGCCGCCATCTGCGTGCGGAGATTCTGCTTGTCTGCGGTGGAAAGGCGCGTGCGGCGCAATGCATTCTCGAAAGCCTGGATCTTCAATCTCTCGCAAGACTCGAATATGGCCGT
>DEWI01000020.1 GCA_002363575.1 Verrucomicrobia bacterium UBA3214
AGGAGCGCAAGAAACCCGGCCAGCCGGGCGCCCGCAAGCGCTTCCAGTTCTCCAAGCGCTAATTTACGGCAGTTGTGGAATTGCGGAATCCGCATTGTGGACATTCTATCTGCATCGCGGGCTCCGCAATTCCGCATTCATAACATCCTCGATCGGCAATGGCTTTCGGTTTCTTAAAGAAGATAGTCGAGACCTTGACGGGCGGCGCGAAGAAGAAGGCCGACGCCAAGAACTCGAAAGGCGCGCAGAAGGCGCAAAAAGGCAAACGCCAGCAAGGCAAAAACGGCCAGCGCGGCGGCGAGCAGCGCCAGCAGCAGAAGGGCGCCGCGCCGCGCGCGCGCCAGCAGCAGGGGGGCGGCCAGCGCCAGCAGGCCGGCGCGCGCGGCGCCGGCGCGCAGAAGGGTGCGCAGGGCACGCAGCGGCAGAATACGCGCGGCGGCGCGCAGGACAGGCGCGAGCCGGCGCAGGCGCGCTCTCGCCGCGGCGCCGCGAAAGTCCAGAATACGGCCGCGGGGCAGATGCGCCCGGGCGGCGAAATTTCCGAGGCGGAGTTGGCGGCGCGCAAGGCGGCGCACGCGGCGTGGGATCCTGCGAGTTTCGTCGTCGAGCCTCAGGAAGGGCGCAAGCGTTTCCACGATTTCGATTTGCCTAGCGAGGTGATGCACGCCATCGCCGATCTCGGTTTCAAGTATTGCACGGAGATTCAGGCGCTTTCTCTGGAGCAGGCGCTGGCCGGCAAAAACATCGCCGGCAAGGCGCAGACGGGCAGCGGCAAGACGGCCGCCTTCCTCGTCGCCATCATCACGCGCTATCTGCGCACTCCGGAGAATCGTGCCAAGACGGGCGGCGTGCCGCGCGCTCTCGTCATCGCGCCGACGCGCGAACTGGTCATACAGATTTGCAAAGACGCCGATGCGATCGGCCGCTACAGCGGCCTCCGGTGCCTCGCGGTATATGGCGGCATGGATTACGACCGCCAGAAGAAGGAAGTGCAGGACGCGCCGGTAGATCTCCTCGTCGCGACGCCAGGGCGCCTCCTCGATTTCGTCAAGGGCCACGTGATCGACCTTTCGCACGTCGATACGCTCGTCATCGACGAGGCCGACCGCATGCTCGACATGGGCTTCATCCCCGACGTGCGCAGGATAATGAGCCGCCTGCCGCCGAAGGAAAAGCGCACTACGATGCTCTATTCCGCGACGCTGAACGATACCGTCATGCGCCTCGCGATGAATTGGATGCTCGAGCCGTACAAGGCGGAAGTCGCCAGCGAGACGAACGCCACGGATACCGTTCGCCAGGTCGTGTATATCGTGCGCGCCGCCGACAAGTTCAAGGTCCTCTACAACCATATCGCGCTGCATCCGGAGGCGCGCACGCTCGTCTTCTGCAACAGGAAATCGACGACGGAAGACGTCTGCTCTTCTCTCAGAGTGCGCGGAATCAATGTCGAGATGCTCTCTGGCGACGTCAGCCAGGCCAAGCGCCTGCAGGTCCTGGATTCGTTCCGCGACGGCGAAGTGCGCATCGTCGTGGCGACGGATGTGGCCGGCCGCGGCATCCATGTCGATGACGTCGGCTATGTAATCAATTTCGACTTCCCCTACGAAGCCGAGGATTACGTGCACCGCATCGGGCGCACGGGGCGCGCAGGCAATACCGGCATCGCGATTTCCTTCGCCGATGAAGACGAGTCTTTCGCGATTCCCGATATCGAAGAGTATATCAAGGAGCCGCTGAAGTGCACGATGATACAGGACGACGATCCGCTCCTCCGTCCGCTGCCGCCGCGCGGTTCGCGCCTCGGCAAGGTGGATGGCGAAGCGAAAGCGCGCGTCGATGAACGCGAAGCCGTCGGCGAAGCGGAAAAAGCCGCCGCCGCCGCCCTCACAGGCGCAAACGCCGCCACGGCGAGCGGCCGTCAGGCCTTTATCCGCGAAGACGCGCCGGCGCGCGAAAATCCGAAGTTCGAGCATGCGCTGGATGAAAAGGCGCCGCCGCCCGACGAGTCGGACGTGTACTCCAAGCCGGTCGAACAGACCGCGAAACTTGACGAATGGAGCTTGCAGTAGCCGCAAGTCTCCTCGCCGCTTGACGCGGCAAATCGCGCCACCCCGTATTGGCGGTGGCGCGGCTTTGCGACAATACCGGGGGTTGCGCGAGCTTCGCTCGCTCCACCCCCGGCCGCTTTTACCCCGCCCCGTTTCGCAGCGGACGCATGTCTGTTCCGGGAGCTCGACGAAGTCGAGAACGCCATCTATCAGGTCCACATGTGCGAGCCATTCGAGTTCACGCACCAGCGCGTCTTGGGCACGCGCCCCTGGATAGTCCGGTGGCCGAATACTGAAAAGGTCTGGAGCGTGGAGCACGAAGGCCCTGACGCCGAGCATCTCGCCCCATCCGCCGACAATCCCCGCAAACGCGCCTTAATTAAAGGTATATGGCGGTGATGCCGCCTCATTGACCCGTCGCAAACCGATAGTTGTCGGTTGGCGAACCGACAGTTGTCAGTTGGCAAACTCATAGTTATCAGTTGGCAAACTCATAGTTATCAGTTGGCGAACTCATAGTTATCAGTTGGCAAACTCATAGCTATCAGTTGGCGAACTCATAGCCATGAGTTGGCAAACCGAAGCGCATCGGTTTGTGTCGTGGACGGAAGGGTGGGGAATGCGGAGAAATGGGCTGAGATGGCGAAAATACGAGTTTAGGTCAAGTGCGCCGCTTCATTTGGGCAGATTTCGCCATTCCGTCGGGGAGAGGCCTGTTTCCTGGCGGAAGAACTTCCAGAGGGCGTTTGCCGCCTTGAAGCCGCAGTAGTTGGCGATCGCGGAAATGTCCAGCGACGAATTCTTGAGCAGTTCTTTCGCCTTGTCGAGCCTGACGGCCTGTATTTCGTCGAGGATTGAGCGCCCGGCAATCTGGCGGAAGCGTATCTCCGCCATGCGGCGCGAGCACTTGAAGGTGGCGACGACTTCGGCGGACGAGATGCCCTCGCACGCGCGCCGTCTGATCAACTCCATCGCCGCAGTCGTCTCTGGATCGTAGTGGCGGCAGGTGCGCGTCGAGGCGCGCCGGACGATGCTTGCCGGGCCGAACGTAAGGCGGATCGCCTGCCGATGCTTCCCTTGCGCGATTTCTCCGAGCGCCCGGGCTGCAAGTTCGCCGGCCATCAGGAAGTCAGGCTGGACGCTCGTCAGCGTCGGCGCCGTATGTTCGCAGATGGGCGCGAAATTGTCCACGCCGCAGACCGCGATTTCGCGCGGCACGTCTAAACCCGTCTGGGCGGCGGCGATCAGCACTTCCGCCGCCACGGCATCGTTGGCGGCGAAAATCCCGCACGGCTTGGGAAGGCGCCCGATCCAGCGGCGCAAGGACTTCTGCCATCCGACGCTTTGCAGTGAGTCTCGCCCCGTGCCGCCGAACGTCTCGCACCCCAGTCCGTTCAAGGCAAGGGCCTCTTTGAATCCGCGTTCGCGGTCGTCGCTCCAGAACCGTGGTTGCGGATAGGGGACGAATGCGTAATTCGGGTGGCCGGCGACAAGCAGTTCCTTCGCGGCGAGCTGCCCTGTGGCGACGGAGTCATGGCTCACGCAAGAAGTGTCCGCCGGCATTGTGCGGGGATTGCGGTCGAGATAGACGGTCGGCAGTCCGGCAAAGAGGTCTGTCGGAATCTCCTGATAGCCGCTGCCACATTCGACAATGATGCCGAGAGGATGCCAGAACGAGACAAGCATCGCAAGCGCTTTGGACGATGGCAACCCGTCCATTGTCTGCACGTGCCAGTCGGCGACTGCGGCATGTCGCCGAACGCCCGCGATCTTGTCCGGGCCGCTCGTTTTCGACGGCGACTGGAAATAGAGTATCGTCTCCATGATTGGCAACAGGTGGGAATTATACCACAATTGGTGTTTTCGTTGCAATGACAAATTTCGCAAATGGAGATTTT
>DEWI01000164.1 GCA_002363575.1 Verrucomicrobia bacterium UBA3214
CGCTGCTCTACGTGGGCGCCGCGCAAATACTCTACATGGACGACGTGCCGGATTTCGCCGCCGTCAGCGCAACCGTGGAAGCCGCGAAGTTCTGCGAGAACCCGTCCATCGCGAGAGTAGTAAACGGCACGCTGCGCAACCTGACGAGACGCCGCGCCGAAATCGCCGCGCTCCTCGCCGCGGAGCCTCCGGAAGTCCGCGAATCTTTCCCAAGCGCGCTCTATGCGCGCTGGCGCGAGCGCTTCGGCGAAGACGGCGCCGCGCGCCTCGCCGCCTGGCACAACCAGCCAGCGCAGACGTTTATCGCGCGCGCCGACGGAACGTTCGCGCCGCTCGCGCGCGGCATGCGCGTCGATGCGCTCCCAGGTTACGCGCAAGGGGAATTCATCGTCCAGGATCCCGCGACGGCACTCGCCGTCGCCGCGATAGACCCGCGGCAGGGCGAAACGATTCTCGATGCTTGCGCGGCGCCCGGCGGCAAGACCATCCAGATGGCATGGCGCGGCGCGCGCGTCACCGCTTGCGAAGTCAATCCGAAGCGCGCGCGGACGCTGGCGGCGAACTTGAAGCGCACGCGCCTCGAAAACGCCGTCGTCACCATCGCGGAACTCCCGCAGGCGGAGACCCTTTTCGACAAAGTTCTCGTAGATGCACCCTGTTCGAATACAGGCGTAATACGCCGCCGCCCGGATGTGCGATGGAACTGGTCGGTGGAAAAGCTGGCCGCGCTGGTCCGCATGCAGGCGGACATCCTTGACGCCGCTGCGCGACGCGTCGCTCCGGGAGGACTGCTTGTCTATTCGACCTGCTCCATTGAGCCGGAGGAAAACTCCGCGCAAGTCGCCGCTTTCCTGCGCCGCAACCCCGCATTCTCGCTGCTCAAAGAATCCGAGTCCATCCCATTCCAGTCCGGAATGGATGGCGCATACGCCGCCGCGCTCAGACGCGACGCCGCACGCCAAGACGCCACCTGTCGCCGCCGCGCGGCGAAGCTGTCCTTTTCGTGTTCAGGAACGGAGAATCCCGGGGAATGCCCAAATCTGGCGTGCACATCGAGATGGACGGGAGTGGCCTTGGAGATCGTGAGAGAGTCCGGGATGAATGACGTCGAAAGGGCGGCTTGCGAGGGCTTTGGGGATCGCGCCGGCATCGAGACGAAGAAGAAGGACTATTTCGTCGAGATGGAGGCAAAATCGATGCTAGCGCGGCGGGTCCCGACCGCCAGGTCCGTTTGAAATAGAAACAGGCAAAACGGAAGCAAGATAGAGGAGAGAACCGGAATGGAAGAGATGACGAGAAGAGGCTTTTTGCAATCGGCGTTCGCCGCCGGCGCGTATGCGGCTCTCGGAGGCGGTTTCGGGTATGCGGGCGGCGGCGTGTGCGACGGCCCGTCCCTCGCGCTGCCTACGCCCGTACATCGTAGGTGGGCGGATATGGAACTTGGCATGTTCTACCACTACGACATCACGATATTCGGCAAGGGGCGCGCGCCACGCCCGAAAATCTACAACCCCGCCAAGCTGGATACGGACCAGTGGATGGAAGCGGCCAAAGCATACGGCGCGAAATACGTCGTCCTCACCGCAAAGCACGGCGCCGGGTTCATGCAGTGGCAGAGCGATATATATCCATACGGCGTGAAGCAGTCGCCATGGCGCGGCGGGAAGGGCGATCTCGTGCGCGATTTCGTCAACAGCGCCAGGAAGTACGGGCTTCTGCCGGGGCTTTACGTGGCGATGCACTACAACTGGTTTCTCGGCGCGCGCAGGAGCAACGGGCGCGTCTCCTCCAAGGGGTACTACGGCTACGGCGAAGAAGCGCAGAAAAAGTATTCGCAAAGCTGCGAGGCCGTGTTGAACGAACTGTTGACGAACTACGGGGAGCTTTTCGAGATATGGTTCGACGGCGGCGTCCTGCCCCCGGAGGAAGGCGGGCCGCGAGCGCTTGAAATAATCGAGCGCCTCCAGCCGAACGCGATCCTCTTCCAGGGCCCGAAGGAGGCCAGGCACATAATCCGCTGGATCGGCAACGAGCGGGGAGTGGCGCCGTATCCATGCTGGGCGACGGGAAGGGACGTGACGCAGTCCAACGGCATCGTGGAATCTCGCTCGGAGAAATGCACCGGCGTCCCCGACGGCAGGAAGTGGATGCCTGGCGAGTGCGACGTGCCCTTGCGGCCGGGCGGGTGGCTTTGCAAGGATCATCCCGAGCGGCCGTATTGGACAATGGAGCAGCTCATGGAAAAGTACGACTGCTCGGTCGGCCGCAACTGCAACTTGATTCTCAACGCCGCGCCAATGCCCGATGGCCTCGTCAAGGAAGAGGAAATGAAAATCTATGCGGAATTCGGGCGGCGCATAAAGGGAAGGTACGCCAACAAGCTCGCCGCAACGGAAGGCGAGGGCGAGAAAGTGGAACTCGCGATCCCTTCCGGCGCCGGGCCGGTGAACCAGGCGATCTTGATGGAGCGTATCGAGCGCGGCGAGCGCGTGAGGGAGTTTACGCTGGAGGCGCTGTGCGCCGGGAAGTGGCAGGAAATCTACAAAGGCTCCTGCATCGGCCACAAACACATCGTCCGCTTTCGCGAGACGCCGGCGGAAAGGCTGCGCCTCGTCGTCGCCAAAGCGGCGGCCAAGCCGCTGATCCGCGACTTCTCCGCCTACCGCAACTAGCGCGAAAGCGGCGGCGGCGCAAAAGATTTTCGCATGCAACAACAAAACCGCAAAAGGAAGGAAGAAAAAATGGAAGTTTCAAGAAGGGCGTTCCTGCGTGGGCTGGGCGCCGCAGGACTCGCGGCCGCGGGCGGATGCAAATCCGGCGGGCTTTTCGATTTCACCGACGGAGCGCCGATGCAGCGCTACGCGGCGCCGAAGCTGCCGCACATACGCCTCGGCGTCGTCGGCATGGGCGGGCGCGGCTGCGGCGTTCTCGAGCGCGTGCTAAATCTGCCCGGCGTGTCCGTGACGGCCATATGCGACATCAACCCCGCGAAGCTGGCCAAGGCGCAGGGCATACTCGCGGCGAAGGGTCGCGGGAAGGCGAAGGAGTATCTCGGCGAGACGGCGTGGCGGCGCCTTTGCGACGCCTCCGATGTCGATGTCGTCTATAATACCACGCCGTGGAAGCTGCACGTGCCCGTGGCGCTGGGCGCGATGCGCGGCGGCAAGCATGTCTTCACCGAAGTGCCCAGCGCGTTCACCGTGGACGAGTGCTGGGAACTCGTGGAAACGAGCGAGAAAACGCGCCGCCATTCGATGCAGCTGGAAAACTGCTGCTACAGCGAGGTGGAGATGCTCACCTTCAATCTCGCGAAACTCGGCATGCTCGGCGAGCTGGTCCACGCCGAAGGCGCCTACATCCACGATCTCAGGTGGATGACGGAGCACGAGTACCCGGAGGACGAGTACTGGCGCTTCGACGAAAACCGCGATCACGGCGGCAACCGCTACCCTACGCATGGCCTCGTCCCGCTCTGCCTCACGCTCGATATCAACAGAGGCGACAGGATGGACTACATCGTCTCGCTCGATTCCAAGCAGGCCAATTTCAAGGCGTACATGGAAAAGAAACTCGCTCCGGACAATCCGCGCCGCGTCAATGGCGTGAAAATGGGCGATATGAATACGAGCCTGATAAAGACGGTCTGCGGCAAGTCGATAATGCTGCAGCACGATGTTTCGACGCCGCGGCCGTATTCGCGCATACAGCTCGTCACGGGAACCAAAGGCGCCATTTGCGCCTATCCCTACCGCGTCACGTTCGAGGACACGGTGAACTCCGGCCCCCACAAGCACTGGCTCAAGGATGACGAGGCGAAAGCCGTCCGCGAGAAATACCGCCATCCGCTGTGGAAGACGATCGGCGAACTCGCGCGCCGCGTCGGCGGGCACGGCGGAATGGATTTCATCATGGACGCCCGCTGGGTCTATTGCCTCCAGCAGGGCCTGCCGCTCGATACCGACGTGTACGACCTCGCGACCACGTGCTGCCTGTGCGAACTCACGGAGAAATCGGCGGACCGCCGCTCGCGGCCGTATTCCATCCCGGATTTCACGCGCGGCGCGTGGCGCACGAATCCGCCTATGGAAGTCGTGGATATTGATATTGCGAAGCTCGGCGCATGCTGATCGCAGACGCCTGGAACGGGTGTTCCGGGCGTCAAAATCGTGCGACGCCGCCGGAGGGCCGCTGCAGCGATTGCGGCCTTTCGGCGAAGCGCTTCCCCCGTACGGGGGTGCGGGAAGCGGCAAATTAATTGCACGTCGGCGGCTTGTTTCGCCGGCAAGATGCGAAATATGCGCGGTTGCGGCTAAAAACAGCAAAAAAGCGTCGCGCGAAGGCGGGTGGGGCTATTGACAATCGCCCGAAGAATGTTGTATAATATGCGCCAAACTATGGGTAAGGTGTGTCTAAAATACGTGATTGGACTCGCTTGCGGCGTCATGCTGTCAGGCTGCGCCACTGTCACGGAAATGGTTTCAACCGTCTTCAAGCCTACTGAAGCGCCGATCGCTCCAGACTTCGCAGCCGTGTATTTCGACGGCCCGCGCGTCAGGAAGGGCGTGAATCTCGTTGTCCAGGTGAGCACGATTTCCCAGCAGCCTGTCACAATGAACGTTCAGGTCGATCAGAATGGCACGATTATTCTCCCGCTGCTTTTGCGCGAGCCCGTGCAGTGCGACGGCTTGACTTTGGAAGCGCTCCAGAGCAAGTTGATGAAGGAGTACTCCGTATATTACAAGCAGCCGCAGATCATGGTCACGTTCGCGCCGTTCGATTCGCGCAGCGGCGGCGTCAGCCCGTGGGGCACGGTGACGGTGCTTGGCGAAGTCGCGAGCCCCGGCCCTGTCAATGTCCCGCCGACGACCGACCTCACCGTGACGAAAGTCTTGCGGGACGCCGGCGGCATGAAGCCGTTCGCGGACAAGCGCAACATCCGCGTCACCCGTTGCGACAAGGACGGCAACCAGACGAAGTATATCGTCAATATAGACGAGATCGGCAAGGAAGGGCGCATTGACAAGGATATGACTCTTCACGCCGGCGATGTCGTATGGGTGCCGGAGACGTGGTACTGAAGTCCGGGAGGAGCAACGCGATCGACGATGGCGAATGACGCGCCGGCTTGATCTTGGATATGTGGCGTCGCAACGGCGGCGCAGGCTATTTATAGAATAAGGACAGGAAAGGAAAAACAAGATGAAAAAACTGCTGATGATTGCCGTAGCGGTGCTCTCTGCTGCCGCATGGGCGTTGTCTCTGGCGGACGCGAAGGCGCAAATACCTTCATGCGTCGCCGATCCCGGCAAGATGGCCGAAGTTATGAAGCAGCTTTCGCAGGGCGATCAGGACGATTTCCTCGCCGCTGTGAACGAAGCGGTCGCCGCCATGCCCGCCTCCACCGACGAAAAGACGTCCATGTTTCTCAAGCTGAATGCCGCGGCGCTCAAGTGGCACGGCCCCACCAATCTTACCGCGCTGCTCGCCACCACTTTCGCGACCGTGCCTGTCGAGGCCTTGACGGTGATCAACGAGCGTTTCGCGCAGGAGCTTTTCAACCGCAACGCCGATCCTTCCGCGGCGATCACGGATGCCGATTTCACCGCGCTCGCGAAGACGGCCGTCGATGCCATTGCCGGACAGGCCGCAAAGACGGATGACGGTGCCGCGCGCACCGCGTTCGCGATTATGATGTTCGTGCGCGCTTCCGACGGCGCTATCCCCGGACTCGCAGAAACGCTCGCAGAAGCGATTGCCGATCCGGCCGCCCGCCAGCTCGCCCTTTCTGAGTGGATTCCCGCCGGACTCGGTATGCAGACCGCCGATGG
>DEWI01000043.1 GCA_002363575.1 Verrucomicrobia bacterium UBA3214
GCCGCCGCGCGCAAATTGGATTGACTGAATTCGGCGGCGCGCCCGCGTCTTTTTCGCTCCTCGCGGGATGGCTCACGCCCGCGATCCATTGCGCTCGAGGCGCGCTTCAATGGCATGTCCGCACGTGCCAGGCGAAGACATCGGGCGCGCCGCGCCGATGTCGTACACGACGGCGCGGATGCGGGCGACGGCTTCTTCAAGAATCCCGCCGCCGTCAAACTGCGCATTCCCGGCGGAACACCCGTCTTGAAAGGCCGATCGCCTGCACACCGGCGGTCTCTTTTATGCTATAATACAAGGCGATTTCGTGGGGTTGGGTTCCGCGCCCGGCGCGAGCAGGCCGTACTTCGGAGCCTTTCAAGCGCCGCGAATCCCCGGCCGGGAATGATACGAGTTGCGAAAACAACGCCACAGCGTATGAAAACGATACTCTTCTTCGTCTTCTCCAACAAGTATATTTGCGCCAACCGCATAGATGGCGTTTCCAGATATGCCGAAAAGGCTGGCTGGCGAGTGCAAGTGATAGAGCGCAATTCCGGCGAGAAGGCGCTGGACGTGATGCGGATAGTCGATTTCTGGCAACCGGCGGGAGTGATTGCGGAATGCGGCGGCGGCATGCCGGAAATCTCCCGCAGGACGCTAGGCAATCTTCCTGTCGTGTATCTGGACGAAGATCCGTGCGGGCAGAAGGCGCCCGCGCTTTTCGTGAACTCCGATGCAGTGCAGATCGGCGAAGTCGCGGCGCGCGAGCTTCTGGCGTTGAGGCTGAAGCACTATGCGTTCCTCGGCTTCCAGCGCAAAATCCACTGGAGCGAACGGCGCCGCGACGCCTTCGTGCGCGCCATAAAGTTGCACGGCTACGAGGTCGATGCGTTCGAAGCAGCCGCGGGCGACGACGATATGCGCAGGCGCGAAAAGCTGCGTCGCTTCCTCAAGGCGCTGCCCAAGCCATGCGGACTTTTCGCGGTGAACGATCCTGCGGGAGAGGAAGCGCTGGAGCTGGCGGCGCTGGAAGGCATTGACATCCCTCGCGAACTTGCCGTCATCGGCGCGGACGACGACGCCGTGATATGCGAGCGCACCAAGCCGTCGCTCTCGTCCATCGGGATAGATTTCGAGTATGGCGGGTATCTCTGCGCGGAGCTGCTGGATCGTGCGATGCACGAGCCGTCGTTCGCCGCCGCGCGCGTCAAGTACGGCGCAACCGGCGTGATCCACCGCGAATCCACCAGGCGCGCAGCCGCCGCGGAGCGCCGCGTCGCCGCGGCAATGGAGTTCATACGGCGCAACGCCGCCGACAGCATAGGGACGGACGACGTGGCAAAAGCCATGGGGCTTTCGCGCCGCATGGCGCAGATCGTCTTCAAGAAGTACACGGGCCTGACCATACATGAAGAGCTGACAAACGAGCGCATGGAAAACGTCGAACGGCTGTTGCGGAATCCGCGTCAAGACATCGGCGCGATAGCGGGACTCTGCGGATGGTCGTCCTCGGCGCTTCTGCGAAAGCTCTTCAAGGCTTCGCACGACGGGCTTTCGATGCGCGAGTGGCGCAAAACCGTCGCAGGGTGAATTGCGCGAAAGTGTCGGTATTTTTCTCGCTTAAGCGGCGCAAGGCATGGCGAAGGTGTGCTAAAATACGGCATGCCATGAATACGAGTGCCAAGAGCGTATCGAAGAAGCATTTGCTGTTTGCCGCCGCGACGTTCGCCCTGTCAGGGCTTTTCGGCGCGACATGGATTTCCGTCGCCGACGCGCCGGTGTTCGACGGCATCGTTCGCGGCAGCGCCGAAGAGCTGGACCGCGCCGCAGACGGGACGAGCTGTTTCGCCTGCACTTTCACAAACGCAGGTGAAATCGCCAGCGCGCGATGGACGGTAGCGGGGCTTGGCGTATTCGAAGCGTACGTGAACGGCAAAAGGGTCGGGGAGGATTTCCTCAAGCCTGGCTTCACCCATTACGCGAAGACGAAATACTCTTTTTCGTACGACGTGACGGGCCTGCTGGAGCGAGCGCCAGGAAAAGCCAACACTCTCGCGGCGGAAGTTTCCGCCGGATGGTGGCGCGACAAAATCCTCACGCCGGGCGGACACCGCGGCTTCATCGGCAGGAAAAGCGCTTTCTGGGGCAGGCTGGATTTGACATACGCAGGCGGCGCGCGGGAAACGGTGGAAACCGATCCGGCCACATGGCGCGCGGCCGTGGCAGGCCCGGTGACACACGCTGCGATATTCGACGGCGAAGAATACGACGCGCGGATTCCAAGCCCTGCGGAGGGGAGCGGCATCGCCGGCAAGGCCGAAGCAAACGGCGAATTCAAAGGCGAGATATTGCCTTCGCGCGGCGCCGAAATCACTCTGCGCCGCGATTTGGCCATCGCCCGCGGGCCGTTCGCGCTGAAGAAAGGCGAAACGCTCGTCGTGGATTTCGCGCAGAACACATCGGCCGTGCCGGAATTCCGCTTCAGCGCGCCCCGCGGGACGGTCCTTACCGCGCTCCCCGCGGAAATGCTGAACGACGCCGACAAGCCTTCGCGCGGCTGCGACGGACCGCGCGGCAGCGTATATCGCGCCAATCTTCGCGTCCCCGAGGACGGCATGCGCCTCGTGTACACGTTCGCAGGCGGCGGCGTAGAGAACTACATGCCGCGCTTCACGTTCTTCGGCTACAGATACCTTTCGCTGACGGCGACGGACGACGTGTTCATCGAGCGCGTCACCTCCATCCCCGTCACGTCAATTGCGCGAGAGATGGAAACCGGCTTCATCGAAACCGGCGACGCCGCGATCAACCAGTTCGTGAAGAACATCTACTGGGGGCAGCTCTCGAATTATCTTTCGGTCCCCACAGACTGCCCGCAGCGCAACGAGCGCCTTGGATGGATGGCCGATACGCAGGTCTTTTGCGAGGCGGGCGCCTTCAACGCCGATACGCGCAGGTTCTTTGCGAAGTTCACGCGCGACATGCGCGACTCTATGTCGGAAGATGGCGGCTACCCCGCCGTTTCGCCCTTTTCGCAATACGGCAACGAAGTATTTTCATTTGGGTGGTCCGATGCCGGCGTTATCGTGCCATGGACGATCTGGCGGCAGTTCGGCGACACTTCGATAGTGGATGCCAACTGGGAAGCGATGAAGAAGTTCGTCCGCCGCCTGGACGAAACGAAATACGACTTCGAAGACGTCCTCCAGTACATCTACGCAGACTGGCTTTCCTACGAGAAGTTCGAGACTTGCGGCAACAGCTTCGGCAATTGGGAAAAGTGGCGGAAAGACCCGGACGCGAGAAACTACCGCCGCTTCCTTGCCGCCTGCTACTGGCTTTACGATGCGCGGCTGATGGCGGATATGGCCGCTCGCACAGGCCGCGCAGGCGACGCAAAGTGGTTCGCGGAAAGCGCCGCGCGCGCTCTCGCCCACATACGGGCGACGTATCTTGAAAGCGACGGCCTCCTCCTCAAGCCGATGCGCGGTTTGCAGACGGCATGCGTATTCGCGCTCAAGCATGGCATCGTGGAAGGAGAGGCGAAAGAAGCGACGCTGAATCTCCTGCTCGAATCCATTCGCAAGCATGGCGATACTTTGCAGACCGGATTCCTTGGAACCAGCTTCCTCATGGACGCGCTGACGATGTGCGGCGAAACCGGCGTCGCCTACACGCTTCTTCTGCAGCACAAGCATCCGAGCTGGCTCTATTCGGTGGATCAGGGCGCCACGACCGTATGGGAACGCTGGAACAGCTATACAAAGGCGGACGGCTTCGGCCCGGTGGGCATGAACAGCTTCAACCACTACGCATACGGCGCGGTGCTTGGCTGGATGTATCGCACCGTCGCCGGCATCGCCCCGGACTTCCGCGAGGCCGCCGCACCTCGCATCGTCATGGCCCCGAAGCCAGACCGCCGCATCGGCTTCTGCCGCGCGCGCTATCGCAGCGTTGCAGGGCTTGTGGCGAGCGAATGGCGCTACGAGGGCGGGAAGTTGATTTGGGACTTCACCGTTCCAGACGGCGCGAATGCTCTCGTCACGCTGCCGGGATGCCAGGATGCCGTGGAATTCGGACCGGGGGTCTATCATTATGAAGTAGAAGAGGCGGGAAAGTAAAAAGCGCTTGAAGGCCGGCGCGCATTCCCCTTCCCTCCTTCACGGCCCTTTTCCCGTTCCCGGCGCCCAGACAGTCCGCGATGCGCGGAAAAGGCGAAAATACAAACGCGCTAAAGGCGGTGGCAGCGGCTTTGACATGCTATAATTCCTGCATAATATGAAAGAGGTGATATTGAGCAAGTTGAATCGTACGTGCGCGGTCGTATGCGCCGCGCTGACGCTCGCGCTGTCGGCGCGAGGCGAAGGATTCGTCTCTGTGCGGCAAGCGGAAGACGGGCGCTGGTGGCTCGTTTCCGCGGACGGCAAGGATATGTTTCTGCGCGGCATAGACCACGCGAACTGGAACGGACACTTCTGCGAGGCGCTGGGCGTGAATCCGTATCGCGAAGAAAACAAAAAGCGTTTTCATTCGCAGCGGGAATGGGAAGAGGAGACGCTATCGCGTCTCAAGGCGTGGGGCTTCAACGCGCTCGGCGCCGGGTGTTCTCCCGAGCTTCGCGGTCGCGGGCTTCTTCACATCGAATTTCTAGGCGCGGGCGAGAAGTTCTGCGCGCAAGGCGATAGATATGCGATTTCGAAATTCGAAGGAACCCCCGGCACGGCATTCCCGGATGTGTTCCATCCGTCTTTCGCCGCGTTCTGCGACAGCATCGCCGCGAAGATGTGCGCGAAGCAGAAGGAGAATCGCTCCATACTCGGATACTTCTTCGACAACGAGCTTGCATGGGGCGCCAAGGGCGCGAACGATACAGGGCTTTACGACGCTGTCGCGAAGATGCCGCCTGAGCGTCCCGCGCGCCGCGCCCTCGATGCGTTCCTCGCGGCGCGGGGGCTTTCCGCCGGCGCCGCCGACGTGCCGCTCGAAGCGAAGACCGGGTTCCTGCGCGTTGCCGCGCGGCGCTACTTCGAGACTATCGGCGCGGCCGTCCGCGCACACGATCCAAACCATCTGCTTCTCGGGGCGCGCTTCGCAGGCTTGAATTCTGCGCACAGGGTGGTGTGGGAAGAAGCGGGGAAAGTCTGCGACGCGCTTACTTTCAACAACTACCCTTGGGCCGATCTCGACGAGAACGTCGTCTATTTCTCGCGCAAGGACGCCATAAAGGCGGAGGACGCATATCGCCTCCGCTACGAGTGGGCGAAGAAGCCGATGATAATCACGGAATGGAGTTTCCCGGCGCTCGACGCGGGGCTGCCTTGCTCCGGCGGCGCGGGCCAGCGCTTCAACACGCAGGCCGAACGCACGCGCGCGACAGAACTTTTCGCGCGCACACTGCTCGCCTTGCCTTTCATGGTCGGCTACGACTACTTCATGTGGGTGGACGAACCCGCCCTCGGCATCTCGAAGAAGTTCCCGGAAGATTCCAACTACGGGCTTGTGAACGGGCGCGGCGCGCCCTACCCGGAAATCACCGCCATGTTCGCGCGCCTCAATCCGCAGGCGGAAGCCCTGCACGCAAAAGGCGAAACGCCCCCTTCCCGCACCGTCGATCGCTCAGCGCAGAAAAAGGCGGCCGTCTTCCCTGCGAAGACGCCCGCCGCAGGCGCGAAAGCCGTATTCGTCCGCGATGGCGACAGCTACACGCTCTCCACGGATGCGGGGCTTGTGCTCCAAGGACGGGTAGGCGGCCACAATGCGTTCGATTCCGTCGTCGCCGACGGCCTTGAATGCGGACCTTTCACGTTCATGCTCTTTCACGGCGACTACCAGGATATCGACCGCGTGGAATCCGTCGAATGGATCCCGGAGCGCGGCGCGCTGCGCATCGCCGGCACCGGCGCGAGCGGCGCAAAGTCGTTCCGTCTCGTTTGCGACATAATCCCGTTCGCGTCGAAGCCCTGGTTCGCGGCCAACGCAGTGGAGGTGGCGAATACATCGAAAGTGGATTTCTCCGATATCAAAGTGTTCTTCCGCCAGTACGCGCCGTGGGCGCTGGATTGGTCGAAAGGCGGATACCGCGCTCCCCAGAACGTCTGGAAAGCGCCAGCCTCCGCAGTGTGGATACGGTCTTCGGACGGCGCATGGTGCGGCGCCGCCACATACGCCCGCACCGTGCGATACTTCATCTACTGGATATCCGGTGACGGCATGCCGCATCCCGACGCCATGTTCTCGCCAGTCGGCTCCACTCGCCTCGCCGCAGGCGCGACGTGGCGTCCGGAGGGCAAAGTGTGGATGGTCGCGGCGGCAGGTCGCGGCGGCGCCGACGGCTGGCGGCGCTTCCTCGCCGAATTCGCGGCCACGCAGGCAGGCGGCGTGGATTTGAACACGAAAGCAGTCAACCACAGCAAACAGGAGCAACGACCATGAATACCACAAAAGCATTCGCGGCAAAAGCGCTCGTGACATCCGCAGCCGCTTTCCTCGGCGCTTCGGCGTTCGCCGGGCTTCTCTACGAGCCGGGCAACTACGCCGCGCAGGACAATCTCGTCTTGCAGCTCGACGGAATCCGCAACGCCGGCGCCCTCAAGGCCCACGACAGCGCGGCGACTGCGTGGGTGGATCTGAAGTCCTCGCGCACCGCCGCCATCCGCGCCATTTCTTCCATCCCCGGACGCTCCGTTCCGGCGACTTCGCTCCAAGACGGCACGGCGGGATGGACGAGCGACGGCTACTATTTCGACGGCCTCACCTTCCTCCAGATGAGCGGCGCGCTGACGCTCGGCAACACTTACACGATACAGATTGTGTGCGACGTCGATAGCGACAAGTTCCAGACGCGCTTCACCGCGTCGCAATCCGTCGTAGGCCCGCCCACAAACGACAGAGAGCTTAAATGGCCCGGCTTCGTCGGCTCGACCGACACGGACGGCAAGGACTACTGCAACATATACTACAATTGCGGCGACAAGCGGGTCAATACAAAGATGGGGGATGTCAATTTCGGCGTGTACGTCAACAAAGCGGCGTGGGGCAACCGCTACTTGACGGCATGGGCGAATGGCTCGCAGGCGTCTCTCTTCGACGGCGCGGCGGTCGGCGCGAAGACAAGCAAGAATCCCGCCGTCGGCACGCGCACGCTCACCTTCGGCGCGTCATACGGTTCATCGACGTACGGCGCGTGGCGGCGTTCGCTCGTCGGCACGATAAAAGCCGTGCGCATCTACAACACCGCCCTGACCGACGGGCAGCTCGCCGCGAACCGCGCTCTCGACGAAGCGCGTTTCTTCGGGACGGTTCCCGTACACGCCGTCGTCGCAACGGCCGTACCGGGACTCGAGGGCAACGAGGAGTCCGGCAACTACGCTTTCGACGCGGAAGGCTATACTTTCAGCGCGCCGGCGCAGGCGGTGAATGGCGCGGAAGTTTACGACTGCACGGGCTATACGCTGGAGACGTGGGACGGCGCGGCGTGGGGAGAGGCGGCCAGCCACACGGGAACGTCGTGCCTGCTGGACGACACCTCGAAGAAAGTCCGCCTTACCTGGCAGTGGGCGAAAGCGGAAATCGTCGCGCAGGACTACACGTGGATGGCGTCTCCCGCGAACGGGACGTGGGACACAGCCTCCCTCGACTGGAATTCAGGCGCAGCGTGGGCGGACGGCAACAATGCCATTTTCGGCGCGTCGTCGCAAACGGCGCTGACGGTTCCTTCCGAACGCCTCGTGAACGACCTCACGATAGACAATGTCGCCTATACGTTCAATTGCGCCGGCCCTCTGCGCGTCGCCGGAACGATCACGCCGACAGGCGCGAAAGACCAGCATTTCAACGTGCCGCTCGCGAGCGGCAATGCCGACGGCTCGCTCCGGTTCTATTCGGTTGGCGGAGATTGGCGCAGCGCCTATCTTGACAGCGTGAACAACCTTCAGGAAAAGACGGTGCTCGCCGGGACGGTCTTCCTGATGGCAAAAGGCGACGGCTCGTTCGGCCCCGCGCCCGCCGCGCCCGCGGAAAACATCGTCATCGAGAGCGGCAATCCGACGATATACGGAAACGGGACTGTCACAGTCAATGCAAACCGCATCGTCAAGCTCGCCTCCGGCGCGGCGCTCTGGACCGGCTCGAACAGCCCGTTCACCTACAAGTCGCAAATCGTCGCAGAGCCTGACGAAGGCTCGGACTACAGCCAGGATACGCATGTGAAGATTCGCAGCAACTGGGGAGGGCTCGTCACGTTCGACCCCGGAGAAAACCGCACCAACTCCTTCGGGCGGCTCTTCGTAGATACGCGGCGCCTGAAGCTCGCGAGCGGCGCTACGGTCGTGACAGGCCCTGCGACTTCTATCGGCGAAAACGCGATACTCTACGTGAAAGGCAATGGCGCGAACACCGGCTTCTCGCCGGAACGCGGCTATCTCCTCGTCGATGGCGGCGAACTCGCCGCGCCGGCGATGGCTGATGGCAAGGATCGCTATGTGGATGTCGGCGCGTACGGCCAGGTGGTCGTGCAAAACGGCGGCAAGGTCTCGATGGCCGATGGCGTGCAGTGGCTAAACGGCTTGAACAGCCCCGGCAAGCTCACCGTCTCAAATGGCGGCGTGTTCACGGTCAATCAGCTGCGCGTGAGCCAGTCGGGAGCCAATCAGTCCGAGGTGCATCTGGACGAGGGAGGTTTGATCGCCGTCCATCAGCTTAGAATGGATAACGACTCGACGGGGCTTTTCGCGTTCAACGGCGGCTCGTTGCAGGCGACGAAGGAGAACCGGACTTTCTGCGCCGGTTCGGCCGCGAACTGGGCGAACGTCTCGTTCACCGTGGGAGAAAACGGCGCGGGCTTCGACCTCTCCAACGGCGTCAATCTCTGGTGGAGCAAGTCGCTCGCAAGCGGCGCCGGAACCGACGGCGGGCTTTTCAAGAAAGGCTCGGGCATTCTCGTCCTCCTCTCGGCGAACGGCTACAACGGCCGCACAGTGCTCGAGAGCGGCCGCATTCAGGCGCGCGCCGATCATGCCATCCCATCCGGGACGACGCTGCGCCTCGGCGGCGGAGATGCGAAATTCACGGCCTGGACATACGAGACCGAGAACCCGGCGCGCGCGACCGTCCAGACGATCTCCCGCGTCGAAGGCAGCGGCGCTCTCGACAACATGACGGCCTCCTCAGTGGGCGGCATCGCGCCGTCCGTAGGCGGCACGATCGAATTCCAGACGACATGCGCGCTTTCCGGAGACTTGGAAATAACGATCGGCGAAGGCGTTGCAAGCGCTCTCAAAGTCGCGGCAGGCCAGGATATTTCCGGCCTCGCGGTCAAGGTGTTGAATCCCGCTCTTCTCGACAAGGAAACTTCGTACAAGATTCTCGACGCGGCGGATGGATACACCGGCAGATTCGACGACAGCGCAATGCCTGGCGACTGGGGGCTGAAATACGCCGCCGACGGCGTATATCTCTCCTACATCCAAGGGCTCTTGATAATACTCAGATAGGCGATGGACAGACGTCAATTTATAAAGTGCGCGGCCGCCGCTGTCGTATGCGGCGCGGCCGCGCAGCCTCGCAAAGCGGCCGCCGCGCAGGAGCGTCCGCTACGCGCCGGGGCATTGCCGCCGCTGCAGGAAGTGCGGTATTTCGGCGGCGGCTGGGCCATGCACATGTACACGGGCCGCACGACGGATATAAGCCTCTCCACGCTCTTCCGCTCGCCCTCGGGACGCATGGTGATGGTCGATGGCGGATGGGGCGCGGATGGAGATTTCCTTCTCGGCGAGCTAAAGCGCCTCGGCGGCACGGTGGATACGTGGTTTCTCACCCATGCGCACGGCGACCACTACAGGGCGCTCGGCGAGATTCTGAAGAAGCCGCGCCTCGGAGGTTTGAAAATCGGGCGCATCGTCCACAACTTCCTTCCGCTCGATTTCATCGCAGAAGTTTCGCCGTCGAGTTTGCGCCACGTGCAAGAGTTTCTGCACGATCTCGCGCGGAGCGGATTGAAGGTCGAGCGTCCCGCCGTCTCGCAAGTGTTCGATTTCGGCGAAGGGCTTTCTTTCGAGTGCCTGAACGACTGCGACCTCGCGATGCGGCGCGACGCGATCAACAATTCAAGCATCTGCTACAGGGTGGAGAACAACGGTAAGTCCGTGCTGGTCACTGGCGATGTCGCGCGCGAAATGGGCGAAAAGATGGTGCGCCTCCTGCCGCCCGAAAAGCTCAAGTGCGATGTATGCTTCATGGCGCACCATGGACAGGCCGGCGCGGAAAAGCCCTTCTACGCGGCGGTGCGCCCGGAAGTCGCGATATGGCCCACCCCGCAATGGCTATGGGACAACGATCTTGGCGGCACGCACGGCCCAGGCTCCGGCCCCTTCCTCACCAACTATACCAAATGCTGGATGCAGGAACTCGGCGTTAAACGCCAAGTTCTCCTCACGCGCGACGTCGCCTTCGTATAGACGCGCAGAGCGCGTCCTTCACGATACGACCGCGGACGCGCGGGGGCGCGTCCATCCCGAAGCGACAGCAAACGCGCCGGCCCGCAAAGCGGACGAGGGAAGAATCCGGGAACGAGCGCAAGAGCCAGCAAAGACGATCCGACGGCGGCACGGGTAGCGACGCTTCGCGACTGGAGTCGCAAGCGAAAGCGACTGGAGTCGCAAAAGCGGGCGACTGGAGTCGCAAGCAAAAGCGACTGGAGTCGCAAAAGCGGGCGACTGGAGTCGCAAAGGCGGGCGACTGGAGTCGCGAGCACGGGCGACTAGAGTCGCGAAAGCGGGCGACTGGAGTCGCGAAGGCGGGCGACTGGAGTCGCGAAGGCGGGCGACTGGAGTCGCAAAAGCGGGGGAACGGGGGGACGGGATAAGCGGCTCAATGGGGGTTGTTCAGAGGGCTTTTGGGGGATTATGGGACGACCGGGAGGCGGAGACGCTGCGTCTGCGCCTGAAAAAAGCAAACGGCCCGGCGGAAAACGATTCCGCCAGGCCGTTTGCCGCACTCAATATATCACTGATTGTTCTTCTCGATCTTGGCCTGGAAGAACGAATCGGAGCCGGGATTCGCGATAGTGACGGTGGCCTCTTCACTCTCCGCGAAAGTGGCGTCGGAAATTTCCGCGTCGGCGCGCGGCGAGAACTCACCTAGCTTCGAAGCGCCGTAAACGCGCAATACGCCCCTGATGGCGGCAGGCTTCTCGCCATCCATGACCGGTGCCGGGCGCGCCAGGCGCAAACCGATTTCGACATTGTCATCGACGGCGGAAATCTTCGTGACCTCGAAAGAATACTCGAGGCCGTTCTCGTCCGTAAGGTCGAGATTGAGGAGATGCGCCTTGTCGAATTCGGCCGTGGAAATGTTCGCGATCTTGCCGGCGACGATCGACTTGTCGCCAAGGCTGTTCAGCCAGTCTGCCTCGTCCGCATCGATTTGCCTGTCTGGGTTGTCGGCGAGGACGATCTGGTCGTCGGCCGCGAATGCGGTGATGGAGTACCTGCCCTTGATGGACGTGAGGAAGCCGTCGCCGAGGAAGGATATGACGGAAAGCGCCGACTTGTCCGTGCAAAGCGGGAAGGAGGTTTGCGCGCCTCCGTCGGCCGCAAGCGGGATGAAGTCTGCGGACGACGCCGTCTCCTTGACCGACGCGGAATACGTCTTGCGGGCATAATCGAAGACGAAACGGAACGTATAGTCCACTCCGATTGCGGGCGTGACGCCGTCTGCGGCGACGTCGAGCCAATCCGGGGACGCCGCGCCGTCGGCGCGCGTCCAGAGCTGGAAGAGACCTTCAGTACCCAGCCAGACGGCGGCGCCGGTTCCTTCGGGAGGCGACTCCTTCTCGATCGGCAGATTGTCGAAGGACGCCGTGACATCGACCACGACCGTCGCGCCTTTCGAGGCCGAAAGAGGCGCGAAGCTCTTGGTGCCGAAGAGTTCCGCCTTCCAGGTCTTCTCGTTCCAGAGGACTTCCGGCGTCCAGTTGCCCGTGCGGCCCGTCGTGAGGAACGCCTCGTCGATCCAGTCGAGAGTCGCCGTCTGCGGGCGGAGGTAGAATTCGACGAATACGGGATTGTGGTCGGAAGCCGTGATGTCGTCGATCACGTATGCGTCGCTCGTGTAGATGTCGGCCGCGTGGGCGGTATCGACGGCGATGTAGTCGATGATGTAGCCGCCACCCGTCGCGCTGCGACCGTGGTAGGTGCGCACGCCGCTCGTAGGCGTCACGATTGTCATAAACTCCTTGATCGATGCTATTTCGGTGCTGGTTGGCTTGGCGTTCCAGTCTCCGCCGAGGAGAATCGGCTTGCCGCTTTCGGCAAACTGAGCAAGGAATTCCCGGATTTCGGAGATGCTGGCCATACGCGCATCGTGCGCAGTAGTCGTCTCCGTCCCGGCCTGCTCAAGATGCGTTGCCGCGACGACGATATTGTCGAACTCCGCCACCACCAGGAAGCGTTTGTATCCCGCATGCGACAGCGCCGTCCATTTCCATGAAACCGGCTCTTTTTTCGAGAGGACGCAGTTGCCCTGCGAGCCTTCTCCGTAGAACGTCTTGTGCATGCCGGTGAGTTTGGCGATCATGGTAGCCTCGGTATGGCCGACGACATCGCGAATCTCGTTCAGGCAGCAGAAGTCGGGATTCTCCTTGATTATGCGATCGGCGATGCGGTCTTCGATGATGGTTTTCGTCGCGGCGTCGTAGGCGTAGTTGATGTTGTAGGTCATCATGCGGTAGCCGCCTTCCGGCATGGCCTCGCGTTGCGTTGGCGGCTCCGGAGGCTCCGGCGCGGCGAACTGCGGCGTGCCGTCGGCGATCGAGATCGCCGCATCCGGGCCTGCCTTTGCGCTCGCTTCGAGCGCAGCATCGGAAAGGACGCCACGCCAAATGCGCACTTCGTCGTATGCGGCCATCGCATCGCAGTTGCCGGTATCTACCGAACGCCCGAGATGCAACACGGGATCGACGAAAGTGTGTATGCCTTGGGTCATCGTCAACGAGCCGGACTTCTGCAATTCGCCCGTCGCCGCATCGCGGCGCTGCCAGGAAACGAGCATGCCGTCGCCTTGGCGCTTGAACGTGAAGGCGATGTAGTAGTCCGTGCCAATTTCATACGGGGCCATTGTATTCTGTTCGTAGATTCCTTGGCTTGTGCCCGGACTCTTCGCACCTACTTCATCTTTCGAAATATCTGTGCCCAACGACCAAGCCATATGAATGAATTGGCTGCTATCCTGGCCGTAGGTGAATACGCGCGAGTAATTTTCCACGGCGTCCTGGCGCGCCCAGAGTTCGATCGTCGCCTCCGTAGTATCGAGCAGGTTGGCGCCGAGCTTGACGTTGCCGGTATCGTGGCCGCATCCGCCGTAGCCGGTATGGACGCGCCCGCCGTAGAGCGCGGCGAACGAGCCGACCTTCTGCGCGGTCGCGCCGCTGACGGAATCGGACCAGTCGTCATTGAAGCTCCAGCGGTGCGTCAGCACCGTCTCGAAAACGACTTGCACGGAGCTGTCGATGCGCACGGAAGAAATGGCGTCCGCCGCGATGCTTTCAATGACGAGTCCTCCAGAAGCCGGAACGGAATTGACGACGCTGGCGCCGACGCCATCGGACGAAAGGCCGTCTATGGCGAGCTTGTGGCCGTTGAGGTCGATGGTCGTGCCGGGCGCGACGCCGAGCGTCCCGAGAGCGGACCAGCTGGTATTGCCAGAGAGAACGACGTTCCCGGCATCGTCACCGAACGCGAGAGTATAGAAGGCAATCGGTTCCGCGCCGTTGATGGAGATGGAGAACGGCACCTTGACTCTATTGTCGCCATCCTCGTTCACCTCGCCCACCATCACTTCGCTGCCGTAGCCGCCGCTTGTATCGCCGCCGATGAACGTGAAGCGGTGCCAACCTTCCGAGACGAAGCATCCTGCGGTGGTGTTGTTCGGCTCCCACTTCGCGTTGATGAAAACCCATTCGCCGTCAAGCGCGAACGTGGAAATATCGTCGAAGTCGGTCTGGATATCCCATTTGCCGGCCTGATCCGCGCCGACATAGACCCAGCCGTCGAAGCGCACCTGCGCGGTTTTGATATTCGCCGCCTGCCATGCGGTGCCAGAGCCGTTGATTGCATCGAAGCCGAGCGCGCCGAGGGAGGTGTAGGAGCCGGGCGCGATCTCGCGGAATGCCAAAGTGTGCGCATTCGGCTTTGTTCCATAGCGCCCGCACTGCGTTGCGGTGCGCCCGCCGGCGATGACGCGGCCCCAAGCGAGCGACGCATCCGCTGGCACGGTAAACGAAGCAAGCGCGGAAGAGGGAATTATCACGGTCGTCTTGGGACCGGGCGCGGCGGAGATGGTTTCGCCGGCGGCATTCACGCTCGTCCAGTTGGCGGGATTGGCAAGGTCGGCCGCGGAAGACGGCTTTCCACCCTTCCAAACCGATTCATACGCGATGGCGGGTTTCAGCCGCACGAGGATCGTATCGGCGTCCTCCATCGTGGCGACATAGTTTTCGGGATCGTCGAGTTCCACATAGTCGAGCACGCTGCCGGCGGCGATGATGCCGCCCGTCTTGAAGCGAAGGCCCGTGCCGAAGTAGTCCGCCGTCTCGAAGCGAATCTTCGCGCCGTCGCCGAGCTTGACTGGCGAGAACGTCATGTAGCCGTAGCCGCCGATGGTCGGGACGGTAAATGTCGTATTCGCGGGGATGTCCACGCCAATCGCGGCGCCGCCGAGCGGATTGTCGGGGCCGGCGATGATGCTGGCCTTGATCTGCTCGTCGGAGAGGACGCCGTCCCAGATGCGCACTTCGTCAATTTCGCAGGCAAGATCTTTCGTGGAGTTCGGCCACGGGTTGTTGCCGAGACGAAGCGCCCAGCCGTCCGCCGCCGCGGACGCAAGAGTCCACTCTGTAATATTGACATGCTGCTTGGAGTAGATGAAGCCAGTCGTCGCATCGTTCACCAACCAGCGCACGTCCGTCGTGCCGTCGCCCTTGTCCTCGAGGGACAGGACGACGTGATAGGGCGCGCCGACGGGCGGGCTAACCATGTCGCATCCGCCTTTGTTTACGCCATTGACGCGGTTTTCTATCAAGCCCCACCTTCCGGGATCCCCCGCGCTGCCGCGGTTCACGGCATACGAAAAATGATTCGCTTTCCCTTCTGGCTCGTCGATGATTCCATAGTTTACGAGATACGACCAAGCGCCCGGATTCGCCTTCTTGGTCACCCAGACTTCGAGCGTCGCGCCGGAGCCGGAGCCGAGAATCCCTGTGCCGAAGTTGAGGTGCCCCGTGCCGTTGCCGCCCGCGAGGACCGCCTTGCCGTCAGCCCACGATACCGTGCCGCCATCGACAGTAGTGGTGTTGGACGTCTTTTTCATCACCTTGGCGACGGCGCCGCCGATGGAGTCCGTGAAGTTGGTGTCGCCCGTGCCATTGAAGCTCCAGCGATGCACGAGCTTTGCCTCGGCGCTCGCGGCGGTGTCGCCAAGGACGAGACGGACATTGCGCCTGTTGCCGACTGCGTCGGAAATGCACTTCACCATCCCCAGCTTCTTCGTCGAAGCGACAACGCCGTTCGTAGCCGCTTCTATGGTGTAGTCGTATCCCGCCGGAAGATTGAGGACGTATTCGCCGTTTTCGTCCGCGACGCCCTGGATTCTGGCGCCGGTCTGCGAATCGCGCGCCGTCACGACGGCGCCGGGGACGGGCGTGGCGCCGTCCTCTTCTACGACCGCGCCGCTCACGAAACTCGCGCCGGCCGTGTAGGCGTCGTATTTCGCCTCCGGAGTCATGATGTTATAGACGAGTTTCTTCACGGTCGGATATTCGACGTCTGACTCGCTCTCATCCGGCGGCGTGTACCAAGCCGTGGCGCCGTTGTTGCCCCAGCCGTAGTTGTAGTGGATGTACTGGCGGCCGTTGGAGTTGATGCCGTAGCCGTCGGCGACGACGGCGTGGCCGGGTATGCCGACTACGCAGGGCGAGCCCATCGCGAACGACGGCAGATATGCGGCCAGCTGCTCTTCGAGCGTGATAGCCTGGCCGTTGGAGCGCAGCGCGGCGTTCTTGTAGCCGAACGTTTCGACAAGCTCGTTTGCGATGCGGCTTGTATCCGCGCCGCTGCCTCCGAGGTTGTAGTCCATGTTTACCGAAATGCCGCAGTCGCGGCACAGGAGGCCGATCGCCTGGCGCTGCACTTCAGTCAAAGTGCCGGCGCCTACGGCGTTGGCAGGATTGTCTATCATGTTGACCCAATCGTAGGGGCCGCCGAACGCCGGGCCGGGATATTCCCACGTGTCGCCGTATTGGCCACCCACGTGCCACTGGTTGGTATAGACTACGCCCGGCGTCTTTACGTCGTCTAGAAAGCGCGAGGAGCGCACGCCGGAGAGAGAAGCCTTCTCCTTCGGCCACTCGAAAACGCGCATCGTCTGCGCCATCGCCACGGCTACGCAGCCTGCGAGGAAATTGGAGGGCGTGTAGTAGTTGTAGCAGGTCACTTTGTCGCCGACAAAATACTGGTTCCACCGCGTTTTGCACAGCGGGCCGTAAATCGGCTCCGATATGGAAGTCTGATGCGGGAACTTCGCAGCGAGAAGCGTCTTGCCGGAAACCGGCGCCGTCTGATCCGCCGCGGCTCTGAGGCGCGCCCAGGACGATGCGTTGGACGATGCGCCCGCCGAGAGGAGGCGGCGTCCGGCCGGAGCAGCCGGCTGTGCGTCTTCAAGGCGCTTGGTGCGCCCTGCGACGTCGATAGTCAGCAGCGTCCAGAGAGGGTTGTCGTCGGACGCGGCGAATTCACCCTCCTCGCTGTACGCGAGAATAGGCGCGATTTCCGTGTCGCCGGAAGTGACAGCGAAGCCGCCGCCCTTGAAGGAGACGACATGGAAAACGCCTCTGCCGTCCTTGCCCGCGTATGTCGCGACGTTGTCGATTTCGGCGTCGGCGAAGAGCGCCGAGCCTGTCAAGGCTTCCTTGAGCGCCGCCCAGCCCTCGACGGCTTCACGCGCCACATCGGCAGACACCTCGTCCGCAAAAAGCGAGAATCCCAATCCAGCCGCTGCGAAAGCGACGGCCAAACGTCCGGCAAGAAGAAGTTTTTTCAACGCGCACCCCTTTTGGCTGTATTTTCAGATACGCGCATTATAGCAAAAAACCGTGCGGCGGCGCAAGGCGACCAGCCGTTTTTTTCGGCCGCCGGCTTTCCGCACTTGCCGCTTTCGAGAGGCCTTGCGGAGGCGCAAGGCGCTTGTTCCCCGGGCGGGATTTCCGCCAAGGCCTCCCGCGTGTGGAGTCACTCCGCCTTCAGGCCGCG
>DEWI01000087.1 GCA_002363575.1 Verrucomicrobia bacterium UBA3214
CTGCAATGGCTCGACCTCGTGACGGGACAGGCGGACCGCCACTGGAACAACTACTTCATACACGTCGATCAAGAGACGCTCAAGGTGACGGGGAAAGGCATCGACAACGATGCGGGCTATTCGCAGTACCGCACGGGGGCGATGAAGTTCGAGTTCGACTCTGAAAAGTCGAAGGACGTCCGCATTCTCCTCAATGAACTCGCGCAGAAGATCGATTCGCGCAACGCGAAGGCGGAGTATGAAAGGCTTCTCAAGGATCCCGGCATAACCGTCGGGGAGAAAGGCCTAATTACAATCGACACCACGAAAATCGCCAACAAGGCGATGGCGAAGGTGCTTTCCGCCGTTACGGGCATGCAGACGCTCGCCATTCCGGACAAGATCGACCGCGAGACATACCAGACGCTCGTCGATCTCAAGGAAGGGCCGAAGCGCGATGCCTATCTCGCTTCCATCAAGCCGCGTCTCTCCAAAGCAAGCTACAAAGCCGCAGTCCAGCGACTTGACGACGTGATCGCACATGCGGAAGCGCTCGCCTCCAAGGGGGGGATCGTCGAGCCGGACGGCTGGGCCAATGTGGAAATGGCGCCCAAGGGTACGGGCAAGGTCAATGTGACGAGCCTTGCAGGACGCGAAGTCAAACTTGGCGGCGAAATCGCCACGGAAACAAACGAGAGATACTGTCCATCGATCTTCGTCCGCGACGGAATCGACAAGCTGTTCGCCTGACGGAGGACGGCACATTCGCCGCAGAGTCGCTTTCGCGCAGCGGCGAATGGAACAAGCCAGGCGTAGGCAGCGCATTTGCGATGCCGCGCATTCCGGCGTGGTCGCCTGCGGTCGTCCGCATGAGGCGTCCTGCCGGAAAGTCAACGTATGCTATCGCGGTTCAATCTTGCGGTCGCATGCCTTTAAACAGTGCGCGTTTGCGAGGATTGTCGGCGGACGGTATGAGGTGTTCTGCATCAGGTCCTTCGTGTTCCACGCTCCAACCCTGCCATTCGCGAAAGGCGTGATAGGACCAGTCCCACCCGTATTCTTCAAAGAACGCGATGCAATCCTCAAGATACTTCTCTTCTCCGCGCCGCCCCGCCCCCATCTCCGCCCGGCGCGGCGGGTGGGGCGGTGCAGAATTTTGTTTCATGGTTTGCGCGCTTTGCACGGCACCAGAGCGCCCTTCCGGCAGATTTGATATAATATCGGCGACAGGGAACAAGCGGCATTGCGATGAAGAAAACAGACGGCGAGAAAAGATTGCGGGATGGCGGCGAGAGCGGATATTCCGCCTTCGAGGCGCAGCGTGCGGAAATCGGGGGCGGCTGGACCGCAATGCGCTACCACTGCGACAGCGGCCCGACGGTGGGCGAAATGCTTTCTTTCAAGGCGGTATTCGAAATCAACCCGTTCGCGACCGGCCGCAAGCATGCGAGCGAGCGGCGGGCGTATGCGGGGCGCAAAGACGCCGTGCTGGCGGCGCTGGACATACGGCGGCTTATGCGGCGGCGCTTCGCCTCGCTTTCCAACGGCGAGATGCGCAGAGTGCTTCTGGCGAAGGAATTGCTTAAATGCCCTGCGCGGCTCGCGGTGCGCGATCCATACGACGGACTCGATCAGAATTGGATCGCGAAGATGGAGACGCTGGCGCGGGAAATGGCCAAAACCGGCACGAAGCTCTCGCTGGAAGGCGCGGCGCGCGGCGGCGCGAAAGCGGACGCGGGGACATGGATAAAGAAGCGCGCGGCCGCCGCGCTGCCGTCCGGATGCGGACGCGCCGACGCGAACGTCGTGGAGATCGGCCCGCTCGATCTATCCTTCGGAAGGCGCACGCTCTTCAAACGGTTCTCGTGGACCGTGCGCAAGGGCGAGAGGTGGATTCTACGCGGGCCCAACGGAAGCGGCAAAACCACCCTCCTCGCGCTGATAACGGGAGATTCGCCGCTCGCATATGCTTTCGATATAAGCATTTTCGGCGTGAAGCGCGCCTGCGGCGGCGTGCCTATCGCGAACGTGCGCCGGCACATCGGCATCGTATCGGCCGAACGCGAAGCAGTGGACGGCATCACTGTGGAAGCGCAGCTCGCGAGCGCATTGCGCCCTTCCACGAAACTCCTGCTTCTCGACGAACCTTGCTGCAACATTTCCCCGGAGCGCGCGAAGGCGCTTCTTTCGCGCGTTTCCGCGTGGCTGGATGCGCACCCTTCCGCGGCGGCAATATGCGTCGCGCACTCGATGGATCACGTGCCCGACGGTTTCGACCGCGAGCTTTCGCTCGACGCACAGCCTTGACGAAGAGCAGGAAACGGCCGGCAATGGCGCAAGCCACGCCAAGCCCTGCCGCCGCTAGCCGCCGCCGCAAGCGAGGCTATCTTTCCGATTATCATAGACGCCGGCCTACTTGACGAACCGGGCTGCGCGCGTCGCAGAGCCGGTTTGCGAAGACGCGAGGGTTTTCCGGCTGGAAGATTCACGCTCTCGATGGACGGGCGGGAAACATATTGAACCTTGCGAGGGCCGGTGGCGTTAAATATTGAGACGGATACCGAACAAGGAAGAGAAATGAAAAGGCTTCAACGCAACGGCTTTACACTGATAGAACTTATCATCGTCATTGCCATCGTGGCAATCGTCACGGCGCTGGCGATCGGCAAATTCGCCGACGTGCGGAAAATCTCCGCGCTGCGCGCGAACGCCGTCAACATAAAAAATATCGACCGCACGGTGCGCACGGCCATCGCCACCAAGGAGCTGAAAGGCGAGTCGATGAAGGACATGTTCGCCTACTGCGAGTCGCTCGTGGATTGCGCTCCGGGCGGAGGCGACGCCGTCGGCGCGCCGGGCGAATACGCATGGTCCGATGCGTGGTATGACGGGACGGGCGGCGTTGTGCCGGGCATCTACTGCGGGATAAAGGCGACAGCGGCGCTCGAAAACGCCTCTGGCATCGGCACGGGGCAAATCGCGGAGCTGTCGCAGGCACACGAGCAGAATGTCGGCCTCGGAGCGTTCGCCGCAAAGCTCGGGCTATATTATCTGCGCGAAAACGTCAAAGTGCAGCGAGCCACGATAAACGAAGTCTCCAGCCTGGACGAGGCGGGGATACGCATCGTATCGCGCCACAACTATGCGAACGCCCAGGCTTCTTCAACATGGAACTGGAGCGCGAGCGTTTACCAGACGCGCTACAATCTCCATTCGACCGGCGGCGGCCCCGGCGCGCGCCCCGATCTCAGCGCCGCGTATCCCGTGGTGCTCACGAACGGCTGCGCCGTCGCCATACTCAACCCGGTGAAATGCGAAGCGATTTACCGCGACCTCGGGCTGGATTTCGCTTCGACGAACGACGTGGCCGGGATAAGCGCCGCCTCTCCGGAGACATACTTCGAGAAAGGCATATGCCAGCGCGTGATCGTCCTCGGGCTTGGCAGAGACAGCGAAATCAACACGAAGTATTTCGAGAACCTGCCGCGCAACGAAACACTCGACAAGACGTACTATCGCAACTACCTGCTGTGCTTCGCCATGAACAACGGGACGGGCAACGCGGGGACGCTCGTCAAGTTCGCCGGCGTGATCGATTCGCAAGGCAACACATGGAAAGGCGCGCAATACAACGCCGATTGGGCAGCAAAATGACGGCGCGCCGCGCGAAGCAAGCAAGCATTTGCGCGCGTCTGCTTCGCGCAGTCCCGGCGAGACATGCCATCCACTCTATATATATAATTGACATACCATGGACGATGTAAAGGCTGGCGGACAAATGGAGGCGCTGCGCGCCTGCGGCGTTTGGCACGGCTACGGGCGCGGCTCTGCGCGCGCAGAAGTGTTGCGCGGCTTCTCGCTGGAAATGCAGCGTGGCGAATTCGTCGCGCTAATGGGGCCGTCGGGCAGCGGGAAATCCACATTCCTGCATTTGACCGCGGGGCTGATCCTACCGGAAAAAGGAAGCATCTTCGTCGATGGCCGCGAAGTTACGGCGATGGACGATTCTGCGGCGGCGAAATTCCGCCGCCGCCATCTCGGCATCGTATTCCAATCGTTCAATCTCGTGGAATCTCTCACGGCGGCGCGCAATATCGTGCTGGGCGCGACTCTCGACAGGGCGGCGGTTTCGCGTGAACGCCTCCACGCGCTCGCCAGCCGCCTCGGCATCGAAAAGGCGCTGGAGAAAATGCCGAGCGAGCTTTCCGGAGGCGAGCGCCAGCGCGTCGCAATCGCGCGCGCGCTGTACCGCAAGCCCGCGCTGATACTGGCGGACGAACCGACGGGGAATCTCGACCAGAAAAACGCCCGCGAGCTCTGCGCGCTGCTTGGCGAATTGAACAAGGAAGAAGGCGCTGCAATTCTTCTTGTCACCCACGATCCGGTGGTCGCGGCGTCCGCTTCGCGCGTCTGCTTCCTGAAAGACGGCGCGATCGCTTCAACCATGCCGACCGCGAACGACCCGTCCGCGATCGCGCGCATCTGCATGCAGCAGGAATTCTAACACGCGGCGCAGCGGCGCAACGAAATTCGCGAACGCTCCAACGCTCCTACTCCCCTTCCCAATACCGGACTCCAAATGCCAAATGCCTGGATAAACCGGCGGACGCTCTGCGCAGCAGCCGGCATCGCCGTCGCCGTTGCCGGCATAGTCTTCACCGCATCGCTGGCGGCGACAAACCGCGCGCAAGGCGTCAGGCGCGCCATCCGCGCATGCGCGCCATGGGCGATGTGGCAGAAAGCCGATGTCGCCGCGCTCCCCTGCGCCGGCGCGGACACACTCCCCTTCTCATGCGTAGCGCTGACGATCGACTACCGCCCTGGAGGACGCGTGCTCCAAGGCCCGCCGGTGAGAGCGCTGCTTGCCAAAGCGCCACCCGCAAATCCGTACTCGTCCGTGACGCTTTCAAGTGGGCGCTGGCCGGACGACGCAAGCGGCGAGTGCGAAGTCGTTTGCGTCCTTCCGGCGCTGCGCCGCCTTGCCAAGGCCCCGCCGAAGCTCGGCGAAAAAGTTAAATTCATCGCGCGCGGCGGCGCCGTCGCCGCCACTATCGTAGGCTATCTGGACGGCGCGATGGCGCCGCCGCCGGTATTCCCGAACGTCTTCGCGTCGCGCGCGGTCTGCGACGCGCTCGCCGCCGAAGAGCATGCCGGCATCGTCCTGTACCGCGAAGGCGCGACGGCGAAAATCCCCGGCGCCGCCTTGAACACCCCGGAAGACGTGGCCGACGCATTCAAAGGCGACGACGAGCGGCGCATGGACTATGCAAAACCGCTGATGATCGTCGCTGCGATACTGACAGCTCTCGCGCTGCTGGTGAATTCCCTGCTTCTCGGGGTGGAGTCCAATCGCCGCACGCTCGGCATATACCGCATGGCCGGAATGACGCGCGGCGGCGTCCTTTGGCTCGTCACGCGCGAAGCGCTCGCCACCGGCTTCTCCGGTTGGTTCGCTGGAACGCTTGGCGCCATTGGCGCGCTGGCGGCGTTTGTCGCGCTCTCCAAGGACGCCTTCCCGTCGGGACTCGCGCTGGACGGCGCGGCGATTCTCGCTACGCTGTTCTGCCTGCCGGTTGTCATTTTCGCCGCTCTGCTGTTCGTACTCGGGCCGGCGCTTCGCGTGCGGCCGCTCGACGCGATCGAGCGCGCGGCGTTGCGCAGACGCCGGCGCGGCATGATCGGAGCGTTCGCCGCAGGCTTCGGCGCATTCGTCGCCGTCGAAGTATGGGGAGCGTCGCTGATGCGCTCGTTCGTCCCTTCTCAGGAATGGCCGGATGCGATCGTCTCGCTGCTCCCGGCGGGCGTCTCGGCTTTCGAGATGGAAACTCTTCGCGATGTCCCGGGCGTGCGCAGAATCAGCGAACTCCTGCCGCTGCAAGTCTATTTCCCCGGCGGGGACGCCGCGCCGCCCTCGCAAGGCCAGAAGCGCAAAGCGCGGCCGAACGCCCTCTTCCTCGCCGCGGAGTGGCTGCCGCGCTTCCGCTTCGTCGAAGGCGATTGGGAAAGCGCCTGCGCGGCGCTCGCGAAAGGCGAAGTCGTAATCACCGAAATGATGGCGCGCGCGCGCGCGCTGCATCGCGGCGACACGCTTGTCGTCGAGACCGGGAGCCCGCGCGTCGGCCGGCGGCCGCAGACTGCGGAGTTCAAAATCGCCGGCGTCGTCGATCTCAATTGGCACATGGTGACAAGCCGCGGCCTCGTCAGAGGCTTGAATAGAATGCCTGTCGCCACCGACGGGCCCGTCTTCGCCTCTTTCGATACCGTAGAATCGATCGATCCGCGCCCCGCTCCGCTGGTCAAAATGACGCATCTCTGGCTGGAGTACGAGCCGGATTTCCTCGCCGCGCATGGCGTGTTCGCCGCAGGACGGCTCGTCGAAGCGGAAATCGCGCGCCGCCTCGACGCATCCGCGAGAGCAGGATGCGCGCAGCGCGTCTCGCCTGCCGACGTCCGCCTACATGCGCGCGATGAAATCGCCGATGGCACGCTTGCGCACGGCTCGGATTTGATCGGCGCCGCCGCGCGCATTCCCTTCATCTTCCTCGCGATACTCTCTATCGGATTCATCGCCATGATCGCCGCGGAAGCCGATGCAAGGCGCCGCGAATTCGCCGCCCTCCGCGCCGCAGGCGCGACGCGCGCCCAGATTTCGTGGCTGCTCGCGCGTTCCGCGCTGCGCGCGGCTTCGCTGGGAATCGCGTTTTCGCTTTTGCCCGGCGCGGCCGCGGGCTGGCTGTTCTCGCTGAAGACCGCCGCGATGTGGCCGGGCCTCCCGAGATGGTTCGTCTTCCCTTGGCGAATAATCGCCGAAGGCGCCGCGGGCGCGATCTTCTTCGCTCTCGCAGTCGCCTTGCCGGCCGCGCGCTCGCAATGTGCAAAAAACGCCGGCGCGCCCTTGCGCGGCCTGTCCGATTTATGATACAATATTCGCCGTTCCGGGCGGTTAGCTCAGTTGGTTAGAGCAGGACCTTTACACGGTCAAGGTCGGGGGTCCGAGTCCCTCACCGCCCACCAGTCGGGCAGTCTTGTCCGGCACGCCCCCTGCGGCATTGCACGAAATCGCCCTTTGGCCATTGCCCCCCGGCGATGGCAAGACTTCTTCCAAGACAGGATTGACGGGATTGCAGGCTTTGGCTGAGGCGCAAAAGAAAATCCCGGGAATCGCGTCTTGAAAGCCCGCTTTTGCGCGCCGGGCGGGACGCGAAACCTCGAAATATGGTATAATACCGGCATGCGAGAAATGTGCATGCTGGACGAGGTACGCGCGAAACGGGATGGTATCTACGCTGTCGCGAGGAGGCACGAGGCCGAAAAGCTTTGGTGTCTTGGTTCGTGCGCCCGCAAGGAGGTGTCGGCATGAGGACTGGCGAAATCAAGAAAACCTTCTTCGCCCTTGCGCTCGCAGCAGCGGCGTTTGCCGCGGCAAACGCCGCTCCGCAGCTGGCGGGGCAGGCGGAACTTGCGGACGGCGGCGCGATAAAGCTCAAGGTGCTCGCGCAATCACGAGGTCTGCCGGCGCCGACGCCGGAAGCGCACTACTTCACGCTCACGCGCGGAGACGAGACGAAGAATGTCAAATGGTATTCGGTCGAGGATTTGTGGCGAGAGAGAGCGTTTGCCGGGAAATGGCGCGACAAGCGAGGAAATGAGATGACGCTCGCGCGCATCCGCTCGCTGCCTCCTGAAAATTTCGCGAACGGGCTGGCCGAACGCAAGGAAATCGAAGACGCGCTGGACGCGCTTGAAAAGTCTTTCACGGGCGGCAAGGCGGAGCTGGCCGCATGGAAGGCGGCGTGGGGCGGCGATGGCGTCGGGAAGTTCGTCACGCTCAAGGACGCCGGGACTTTCTGGCTGGAGTTCGCCTTCGCCGACAAGGTGGCGGACAAAGACGCGCAGAAGCTTCTCAAGGCGGCCGCCGCTTCGCTTTCAGTGAAGACCGCCGGCGTAAGCGCCGCCAACACGTCGATGAAGTGGTGGTCGAGCGAAAACGACCAGTACGTATTTCTGACCAACCTTCCACGCGCGACGGGCGGGAAATTCATCGCCGACGCCATGAAACTCATGGCGGCCATGCGCAAGGCGTACGAGAAATACGTCCCGCCGGAGAAGCCAATCGGCAAATGCAAAGTCCGCATTTTCAAGACTCTTGCAGACTATCGCGAGTACCTGCAAGACAGCGATTCCGGGCATATGATGCTCTCTTGCGGCCTCTGGTCGCCGGCGCGCGAGGAACTGCTTATCGCCGCCGAGGATGTGAAGGAGGCGCAGAAGACGATGCGCCACGAAGCGTTCCACCAGTACCTTTTCTACGCTACGGAGGGGCGGCGGAACGCCTTGTGGTTCAACGAAGGCTTCGCCACGTTCTTCGAAAACGTCAAATACAATCCCGCCAAGAAGACCGTGAAGATCCTCGACGAAGGGAACCGCGCAATGTGGACGGCGAGGGATCCCGAGGCTGTCGCGAACCATATGCGCAGCCTGGTTTCGATGGGGCGCGCGGAATACTATTCCGGCGATATTGCGCTGAACTACACGACCGGCTGGGCGCTCATGTATTTCCTCGCGAAAGGTTCGCGCGCCGCCGAGAATTTCGCGCCCTACCGCAAAGTCGTCCCGGCATACCTCGCGGCCATAAAGCGCGGCGCCTCCCCGGACGAGGCTACGGCCGCCGCGTGGGCGCCTCTCGCGTCCCGCGACGTCGCGAAAGATTTCATGGAATTCTGGCGCCGCCACCGCGCCGCCGCGCGCAAATTGGATTGAC